>JBEKKC010000167.1:0-9999 GCA_050010915.1 Tepidisphaeraceae bacterium
GCGGTGGGAAGTAAAGGTGCACGATCATGGTCTGGTGGCGTTGTGCGACGTGATGCCGCGCATGGTTCCGGCGGGGAAGACGGCGGATTTCGCGATCGTGCAGGCGGCGCGGGTTTCGTACGGGCAGGGGACCAAACAGGTGAACGAAGATCGGGGATTGATCCGGTATCTGGCGCGGCATCGGCATACGACGCCGTTCGAGATGGTGGAGTTCAAGTTCCATCACGTGATGCCGATCTTCGTGGCGCGGCAATGGATCAGGCATCGGACGGCGAACGTGAACGAATACTCGGCGAGGTATTCGGTGGTGAAGGACCGTTTTTACAAACCGACGCCGCAGAACGTGCGGAAGCAGAGCGAGGGGAACCGGCAGGGGGGCGAGGAAGCGATCGACGAAATGACAGCGAAGGAATTTTGTGATTATCTGGAACGGGCCGAGTCGATTTATTTGCAATACGAGAAATTATTGCAGAAGGGCGTTTCGCGGGAGTTGGCGCGGATAGCGCTGCCGTTGAACATTTACACGGAGTGGTACTGGAAATGCGATTTGCACAACGTGATGCATTTTCTGTCGTTGCGGATGGATGCGCATGCGCAGCAGGAGATCAGGGATTACGCGACTGCGATGTTCGCGTTGATCCAACCGATCGTGCCGATCGCGGCGGAGGCGTTTTTGGATTATCAGCTTGGTTCGGTGCATTTGTCGCGGCTGGAGGCGGAGGCGATCAAGACGGGCGGGCCGCTGAAATCGGACAACAAGCGTGAGAATGCGGAGTGGGACCAAAAAAGGAAGGAACTGGGAATCTGATGCCAATGGACGTTGACGACAAAGACGGCTGGCGGATTTTCCGCATCATGGCGGAGTTCGTCGAGGGATTCGAAACGATGGCCAAGGTGGGGAAGGCGGTGTCGATTTTCGGCAGCGCGCGGACGAAGCCGGGGGAGGTGTATTACAAGGCGGCGGAAGAGACGGGCCGGCTGCTGGCGAAGGCGAAATTCGCGGTGATCACGGGTGGAGGGCCGGGGATCATGGAGGCGGCGAACAAGGGGGCGCAGGAAGCGGGGGGGATGAGCGTGGGGCTGAACATCTCGTTGCCGGACGAGCAGGAGAGTAATCCGTATCTCGGCGTGTACTTGAATTTCCATTATTTCTATGCGCGAAAAGTGATGTTCGTAAAGTACGCGTCGGCTTTCATCTGTTTCCCCGGTGGGTTTGGGACGCTGGACGAGTGTTTCGAGACGCTGACGCTGATCCAGACGCTGAAGATCGAGCCGTTTCCGGTGATTTTGGTGGGGACGGATTACTGGACGGGGCTGGTGGAGTGGATGCGGGGCAGATTGTCGCCGCATTTCATCGATCCGGAGGACACAAATATTTTTCGGATCGTGGATCGGCCGGGGGACGCGGTGGCGATCGTGAAGGAAGGGCAAAAGCACCGATGGTGGCGGCCGCACGACCGGAAGCTCAAGCAGGCGACGGGAAACGGCAGGAAGAAAAGAGGACGGATATCCGGGGGCGGGGTGATGGAAACGGGGGAGGGGACGCGATACGGAGTGCGGCCGACGCCGGCGCGGAGCAAGCATGCCAGTCCGGGGAGGAAGCCGGAGCAATGAGAATAATGGTTGGGGTGGGAGCGTGCGAGATGATATAATAGCCGGTTCGGGAGTCGAACCATGATTAAGGCGTCGCTACGCGAAGCAACTAATTCGAGTCTGATTGCGGACATCGTTGCGACCGATCGTCATGGCCAGCCAGTATTGATCGCGGAGGTGAAACGCGGCAAGGCCGGACGGGACGCGAAGCGACAACTGCGGCGGGAATTGGCGGCGGTGAAGCCTGCGGCGCCGTTCGGCATGCTCGTTGACGACGAATTTATCCGGCTGTTTCGATGGAATGGACGGGGTCTTTCTGCGGAATTGGCGCGTTTTGGGACGTCGGAAATCCTCAAGGAGTACGATCCGGACTTCGGGTCGAAGCGAATTTTTGAGCCGTATATGGTCGCATTGGTCGAGGCGTGGCTTCGCGACCTCGCGTATCGCTGGAAGAGGGAGGAGCCACCCGGCTTGAAGGAGATGAGCGCCGCGAAGCTCGTCGCCCGGATCAACGGCGGAGACACCCATAGCGAGGTGCGAGTTGGCGGTGGAGTGGCTCTATCTTGAGACCAACTATCTGATGGGCGTGGCGACCGGGCGGTATCCGCTGGCGGAAGATCTCTTGGTTAAGCGACCGACGTCGGTACATCTGGCCATTCCGGAAGTGTGCTATATGGAAGCGATAGCGGCTTTCGAGTCGCTTCAGAGCCGGAGGAACCAGTTTGCGACCGCACTGGACGATGAGAGGATGCAATTGCGGGAGGGAATCCACTCGCCAGGGGCGCTCCGGCTAATCAGCCAGTTGGAGACCGCGCGTCTTGAGAGCACCAACCTCACGAACGAATTTTGGGACCGCTTATCGTCCGCGATGGACCAATTGGCGTTCGTGGCGCGTGGGTTGCCGGCGTCGGCCAAAATCATTCGGTGGAGCGCGAAGAATCAGGCTTGCGCCCAGCCGACGGATAACCTCATTCTCCACGTCATCGCCGACCATGCCGCGAAAAGGAAGGAGGCGAAAACTTTCTTCACGGCTAATGATCGCGACTTCGTGTCGGAATTGCCCCGGAGGATTTTAGGGCATGCGGGCATCGGGCCAATACTGAATAGTTATGACGGCCTGGTGAATTGGCTGGCTTCGCGAGGGCAATCCGCATCATAGAAGTGGCGCGCGGCAATAATGAATTCACGGCAAATCGACGGCGGAGTTGCGGGACAATTGGCAGTAGATGCCGATCAGATCGCGATGCCACCAGGCTCCGGTTGAACGGCGGGTGGGAAAATCCGTGAACTGATATTCGTATAAAACGGCGCGCACGTATCGGGGCGGATGATCGGGGAAGGGATTGGTTTCCAGCAGGTGCAATACCGGCGGCGATCCATCGAGCAGGCGATTGAGAAACAGCACGATCCATGGATTGTTCGATGAATCGCCGAGGGCGGCGAACCACATCTGCCAATCCAGGCGCGGCATGTATGGCGTGGTGAATTCGGGGCGGCGGGCGGGGTCGCCGGGTTTCCATTTGAACGTGTACGATTTCCAGGTCTGTCCGTCGTCGCTGCCTTCGATGATGATTTCGGGGCGGCGAGTAGTCATCACGGCGAAGAGTCCGTAGCCGTTGGCCATCCGAAACGGGGCCAAGGCGTTTTCCAAATCGAGGATGGGGGCTGGCCAGGAGATGGGGACGCCGAAGGCGTCCACGCAGATCGGGAAGGTGGAGGCCAGCAGGACAATCGCCAGCGGAACGGTCAAAGCCGCGCGCCATCGCGGTGCGGAAATTACCGGCGGAACAACGGCGGGTCTTCGTAGGAGCCATCGCCAAAACGCGTCATCCGGCAAAGTGCAGCAGAGGACAATGGTCAGAATGTTGAAGAAGCCGTAGTTGCCGGTGGCGGCGATGAGCAGTTGAAAGAGGATGATGGCCCAGAAGGCGAAAAGCCGCGCCCGGCGCGGAGCGAAGATGAGGAAGGGGATGACCAGCTCGGCAAAGAAGACGACGACGCAGGAAAATGTCTGAAACCATGGAGGCAACTGGTGGAAATACCAGCTTGTCCAGGCGGGAAGGGGTTGGGTCAGGTAATGAAATCGCAGGGCGCTGAGGTTTCGCCAGGTCGGATCGCCGCTGGCTAGCTTGACGACGCCGGACATGAACATCACGCGAAAGAGGAGCCATCGGAGAAGCCAGAGGATGGCCCGCGAAGGTTCTGGGGCGGGGCGAGTTCGGCGCGGCCAGAGGCGTACGGGCGAGAAAAAGATCGCCAGGAATCCGGCTTCCAGAAGCAGCGCGTCCCATTGGAATGACAGGAAATCCTCTCCGGCGACGGTCAGGGACAAATAGAAGGCGAAGAGAACGGCCAGCGCGGGCCATTGCGCAACGCCGGCGAGGAGTAGGATCGCTGCCCCCACGCCGCCGGCGCAGAGGAAATGCAAAAATCCGTCGCCGGCGTTGAACCAGCAAAGCGTGGGGAATCGCCAGTATCGTTCACTGCCGAGCACGGATTGAATCTCGTGCAGAAATGTTTGAACGGGCAGGATTCCGCGGCTTCCGATCAGGCCGTCGATCTGAACCCAGAGGGAGACAAACGCGATCAAGAAGACGACTGCGAGCAGGCGCAGGAAAAGTTGGCGGGTGAGGCGATAGGAGGCCGGCTGGGTTCCGGGGCCGATCAACAGGAGATCGAGGCGGTCGGCGGCGGTGCGGTGGGCGGCGACGGCCGCGTAAACCGTTTCGGCGACGCCGGCGAAGCCGGGGACATTCTCGTAGAAGAACCCGAGCCATCGATATTGGCCGGCCAGCGCCAGGGCGCGGAGGACGGCTTGGGCGCCCCGCGAAATGCGGCCATCCGGCTCAACGAGATGGACCGCTTCTGCAAACGCGCCGCGATCGATTTGGGGAAAACGATCCGCGGCCTGCTGATAAGGCTCGAAATCGAGGGCGGAAGCGGCGACGGATTTCCATCGCTCGATCCACCGGCAACAGAAGGGACACCGGCCGTCATAGATCATGATCGGACGATGGATCGTCTGTGCCATGCCTGTCTTGTACCGCGCGGATGCCGGTTTCCGCACGCCGGGATGCAAGCTAAGATACCGGAGAGGGGGCGCGGATTTCATTCGTCTTTAATGGAATGGCTGCAAAATAGGAAAGCCGCGGAGGCGGTCGGCGAGCGAGCGGCGGAACGCGGGTGGTTGGCGATGGCTGGGTCAAGGTCAATAATGAGCCATTCTTTCTTATCCGCGCGACGAATTTTGGCTGGGCTTTTGCTCACGGGGTTTGTGGTGGTGGGGCTGGTGGGGAACAACCGGATGCCGCTCATCGACCGGGACGAGGGGTGGTACACACAGATTTCGCGGACGATGCTGGGAAGCGGAGATTGGGTGGTGCCGCGATTCCGTGGGGAAGTGTTTGCGGGGAAGCCGGTGCTGGCGTTCTGGTGTCAGGCGGCATCGATGGGAGTATTCGGGGCCACGCCGTTCGCGGCGCGGCTGCCGTCGACGATTTCCGGGCTGTTGACGCTGGGCCTGGTCTGGTGGGGCGTGAGGAACGCGGCCGGGGAGAAGCGCGCGTTGTGGGCGACGTTCGTGTTGAGCAGCAGCCTGTTGTTCATGGTGATTTCGAAGCTGGCGCTGACGGATGCCGAGTTGCTGCTGTGGATAGTGATCGGCGAGATCAGCATGGCAGCGCTGTACATGGGGAGGCGAAGTTTCTGGATCGCGGCGGTTCTCTGGACGGCATTGGGTCTGGCGTTGATGACCAAGGGTCCGGTGGCGATTGGAATGTTTGTCGGGACGGCGGCGGCGCTGGCGCTGATCGACGTCGGACGGGATTTTTTGTCGATGTCGGCGTGGCGGCGGGCGACGGGCTGGTGGTGGTCAACGCGTCCGTGGCTTGGGGTGGCGATCGTCGTGGCGGTGGTCATGCCGTGGGCGATGATGGTTCAGGCGCGGTCGCCGGGTTTTCTGGCGAGCACGATAGAAGCCAGCATGCTGGGGCCGATTTTCGTGAAACCGCTGGACGCCCGGGGATCGATGCATGGGATATACCTGATCCTGATCTGGCCGGGCTTCGCACCCTGGTGCATCTTGTTGCCGACGGCGGTGTTGTCCGGCTGGAGGCATCGGCGGCTGGCGATCCTGCGGTTCTGTTTGGCGGCGCTGATCGGCCCGTTGTTGGTGATCGAGGGGGTGCAGCAGAAGCTGATGCACTACCTGCTTCCGCTGATGCCGCCGCTGGCGGTGCTGGCGGCGGACGTGATCGCGCGGGCGGTTCGCAATGTCCGCGTCATGCGGCCTCGGGGCTGGAAATGGGGAGTGACGGCATGGGGAATTCTCCTCGGTTGTGGAGGCTTCCTGCCCTGGACGCTGGTAGGACGGTTTCGGGGCCTTCCGTATGCGGGGATGACGTTTCTCTCGGCGATGGTATTGACGGTGGTGACGCTCGCCATGTGGTTCATGTTCACGCGGCGTGACCGGGCCGCGTTCGTCGTAATGGGGATTGGATCCCTGAACGTCGCGGCGATCTTCACGGCGCTGGTGTTGCCGGCCTATGCGCCGCTGAACGCGTTGCGTCTGGCGGTCGGCGCGATGCGAGAGGCCGGATTTGATCGGACACAACCAGTGGCGCTGATCGGCTATTCCGAGCCGTCGATCACGTTTTATCTGGATGGCCAAGGCGAGGTGTATCCGACGGATTATCTCCAGACCCATCCGGCCGAGCAGTGGCCGCCGTGGATGATTCTTTCATCGAGCGTATGGAACAGATTACCGCTGAAGGATCGCGATCGACTGGTGGCGGTCGGGGAATTTCAAGTGCTGAGTGGGGGAAGCAGCCGAGGGAACGGAACGATCGTTGTCGCCAAGACGCGGCCGGCGGAAAGGCGGGCGCTCAGGCGGGAAGGCTTGGAAACAAACCGATCGGCGCCGTCATTGCCCCGCGATCGAAGCGATCACGTCCGCCAGGCGATGATAATCTTCGGCAAGGTTGTAAATCTGGCAGCATGGACGGACGTAGGTTCGGCCGGCCCAGTGCAGGACCGGGACTTCGATGCGCTCGCGGTCGTGGAGCCGGCGTTGAAGGTCCTGGATTTGCTCGTCTGATAGCCGATCCAACGGCGGCGGGAGCGGCACCGTTGCCATCGAACCGAGCATCGAACCGTCGGTGGGGCTGACGGCTGGGACGTTCCATCGGCTGCAAAGCAACTGATTCATCCAGACGGCCATGGCGTGATTGTGCGAGATTATTTTGTCCCAGCCGATGGCGGCCATGTAGTCGATGGCGCGTGGCACGGAAAGCCAGGCGGCGAAATCGCGCGTTCCCTGCCAGTCGAATTCCTTGCTCATGCCCTGGCCGAATCGATGGCTGATGACCAGGGGATGGATTTGGGATTGTCTATCGGGCCGGCACCACAAAAACGCGCTGCCCTTGGGGGCGCAGGCCCATTTGTGCAGATTGCCGGCGTAATAGGCGGGGGCGAGCTTGGTCACGTTGAGCTCGAGCATGCCGGGGGCGTGAGCACCGTCAACGAGCACGTCCACGCCGAGGTCGGCGCAGCCCGCGAGGATCTTTTCGATCGGGAAGACCAATGCGGTGGGTGAAGTGACCTGATCGATCACCAGCAGTCTGGTGCGCGGCGTCAGTGCATCCAGAATCGCGCGCTCGATGGCGCGGGGCGAATCGATGGGCACGGGAACGTCGAGTTCACGATAGCCGGCGCGGGCTCGGCCGGCGACGTACTTCATCGCCTGGCGGACGGCGTTGTAAACGTGGGAAGTCGTGAGCAGTTCATCGCCGGGCGAAAGACGCAGCGAACGAAGAACCGAGTTGATGGCGTTGGTGGCGTTGGTCACGAGGCCGAAATCCCGGGGGTTCATTCCGAGCCAGCCGCCGATGGCTTGCTTGGCCGTCTCGATCAGTTCCGATCCCCTGCGGGCCAGCAACTCGATGGGATCGGCTTCGATTCGCTCGCGCCAGCGGGTGTGTTCGTCAAACACGATGCGGGGAGTGGCGCCGAATGAGCCATGGTTGAGAAAGGTGAGATCGGGAGCGATCAGAAAATCCGAGCGAAGATTGGGACGCAACGGAGAAGGCGGGTTTTGATCTTCAGTCGCCATTCGAGCACCTTAGATACAGATTACCGCGAAGGCGCGAAGGACGCGAAGTTGCGCGAAGAATTAGCAATCTGGCTTCGCGGAACTTCGCGCTCTTCGCGCCTTCGCGGTAACGCATTTGAGGATGGGAAACGCCGCGCAAGCGCCGCCGCTAAACAGGTTGTTGTGGACCGGAGGCGGTTTCGTGGGGGCGCAGCATGATGCGGAAAGCGCTGCCGGGGGTTTTGTTGCGGCATAATTGGATCGTTCCGCCGTGGGCTTCGATGATGTCCTTGGCGATGGCCAGGCCGAGGCCGGCGCCGCTCGGGCCGTCTTTCGACGGGACGCGGAAGAACTTTTCGAAGATGCGGTCGGCATATTGGTCGGGAATTCCCGGGCCGGTATCGGCCACGGTGAAGCAGACCATGTCCTGATCCATTTCGGCGCTGACGGAGACGTCGCCGCCGGTTGGGGTGAACTTCATGGCATTGGACAGGAGATTGGTGAGGGCGGAGGCGATGGCGGCGGGGTCGGCGAAGACGTCGGGCAATCGAGGGGCGACCGACACGGCCAACGCCAATTGTTTTGAGGCGAAAGCCGGGCGCATGGGATCGACGGCGTTGGCGACAATTTCGGCGGGCGACATGGAGCGGAACTGGAATTGGGCGCGTCCGGATTCGACGCGGCTCATGTTCAGGAGGTTTTCAATGATGCGATGGAGGCGGTCGCTGTCCTGGCGGGCGGCCTCGAGCAAGGAGGCTTGCTTGGCGGCGAGGGAGCCGAATTGGGGATTGGACATCAGGTTCAGGGCCATGCGGATCGAGGTCAGAGGAGTGCGAAGCTCGTGAGAGACGGTGGAGACGAGACTGGCGCGGGCCTCGTCGGCGGATCGGAGGCGGGTGACATCGACGAGGATCACGCAAACGCCGATGACGCGGTTTTCGGCCCCGATCATCGGGACGGCGCGAGGCAGCAGGAATCGCTCCTGTCCGCCCTCGAACAGTTGAATGGCCGAGCGATATCCGGAGGGTTGGTCGAGCGCTTGATTGTGTTTGACGGCGTCATAGATGGGGAGGAGCCATTTGAGTTGCCGGCCCAATTGCTCGACGCGCAGGCCGGGGTCGATGCCGAAATGGGTCCTGGCGGTGCGATTGGAAATCTCGACGGTTCCGTCGGGCCCGACGATGAAGACGGCGTCGGGGAGGCTGTCGATGGCCAACTGGGTGGTCTGCTGGGTGCGGAGGAGGCGGTCGTGGTCGAGGCGTCGGAATTCGCGGAGCTTGGAGGCCATGGAATTGAAGGCGTCGGCGAGGATGCCGATCTCATCGCGGGCGCGGACGGGAAGATTGAGATCGAGATCGCCGCTTTCGATTTGGCGGGCGGAACGCGTGAGGTTTGCCAGGGGATGAAGGATGGAAGTTCCGGCGGCGCCGACGACGACGGCGGCGGCCACAACCCCGGCGACGGTCAGCACCAGCAGGGCGTTTCGCACCTCGAGGAGCGTCCGTTTCACCTGCCCGTCGACGGAAACGAGGTTGGACATGTTCGCGTCGGAAATCCATTGTGCCGTTTGATGGATGTCGTTGAACAGGGGCAGCAGAGACGATTGATAGAGCGCGGGGCGTTGAGCGGCAGGGGCGGCGTCAAGCTGATCCAAGGCCGCCTGGTATTGCCGCCAGACGTCGGCCAAATGCCGCGTGTGTTCCGGCTCGCCGGGAAGAGTGAGGTTGTTGAATTCATCGCCGAGGTTGGCGTCGAATCTGGCCTGCTCGGCGGCCTGGTCGATCTGGCCCGCGTGGGCGGGGTTCCAGATCAGCGTCAGCGCCCGGAGGTTCAGGTGATCGACGGCCACCTTCATCTGATCGCAATAGAGCGCGCTGTCATAGTTTTCGCGGAGGACGCGTTCGAGGGCGCGGCTGTAACGGGTCATAACGACGAAGCTGAGGAGACTGACGAGCAGGACAATGAGCAGCAGGGCGCCAAACCCGAGCCAAATTTTATGCCGTAGGCTGATCATGTTCGGCCCCGTATCGTTTCATCCAACGGCACAGGGTACTGGAATCGACGCCGAGAATCGACGCCGCGCGCCGCAAGGAGCGGGTGGAGGCGACAACCTGAAGGACATGGCTTTTTTCTATGGTTTCCAGGGGGACGAGGTCGCCGACGGCGTAGGCGGGGGAGGAGTTCAGGAGATTGGGGGGAAGGTGTTCGATGCCGATGCGATCGGATTGGCACAGAAGCACGGCGCGTTCGATGACGTTGCGGAGTTCGCGGACGTTGCCGGGCCAGAGGTATTTGTCCATCGCATACAAGGCGTCGGA
>JBEKKC010000168.1:0-9894 GCA_050010915.1 Tepidisphaeraceae bacterium
ATCGCACCATTCGCCTCCGGCGAGAGCCGAAAGCCAACGGTAATGGACAAATCTCCAGTTCCTCAAAATGGCCGGTTTTGGCGCGCCCATCACTGGCCGGTTTTGCGCGCCCGCTGACAGTTCATCAGCATTCTGGAGTTGGGGAATCGTTCCAGGAGGCTTTCCAATTCGGGAATGGCACTACGGGCGTCGTTGTGGACGCGATCGAACAATTCTTGGCGGCGGTCGCCGATGGCGGCTTCGAGATCGGGGTCGCGCTCCTCGGGCGATTCGAGGGGATCGTGGGTGATGTCATATTCAACCAAGCGCAGGCCGGGAGGGACATCAACGTTGAAATCGGAGATTATCCGGTCGTCCCAGTATGAGCGGCCATACTTCCGCTGCTTACGTCGCTTGCGGCGGAGTTGCTTTTCGGCGCGAGACATGCGTCCTCCGTGACGGGTTTGGGGGATTTGCGATTGGGGGAAAAAATACCACTGGGGTTGGGAAAAAACAAGCCAAAAAAGAAACCCGGCCTGTAAACAGGCCGGGCTTTGGTCTGGTCTTTGACAAATGAATAGTCGGAGAAACCGTTCGCCGATGTTGCCATCGGCATCCTCGTCCCTCGGATTAGCTCGGGACGAACGAGGCTGTGCTGACAGATTCTAAACCAGATTGCTCTGGAAGAGTTTCTAAGTAATCCCTTAGAAAGGAGGTGATCCAGCCGCAGGTTCCCCTACGGCTACCTTGTTACGACTTAGTCCCAGTCACCGAACCTAGCGTAGACACCTCTGAAACGAGGCGGCTTCGGCTATTTCCGGCTCCCATGACTTGACGGGCGGTGTGTACAAGGCTCAGGAACACATTCACCGCGGCGTAGCTGATCCGCGATTACTAGCGATTCCAACTTCACGGAGGCGAGTTGCAGCCTCCGATCTGAACTGAGGGGTGATTTTTGCGATTTCCATGAGTTTGCACTTTAGGTTCGCTTTATGCACCCCATTGTAGCACGTGTGTAGCCCTGGGCATAAAGGCCATGAGGACTTGACGTCATCTCCACCTTCCTCCGGTTTGACACCGGCAGTCCCCTTAGAGTCCCCGACTTTACTCGATGGTAACTAAGGGCAAAGGTTTCGCTCGTTAAGGGACTTAACCCGACATCTCACGACACGAGCTGACGACAGCCATGCAGCACCTGTACTTGTTGTACCCCGAAGGGCCTACTCCACTTTCATGGAGATAATCCAAGCATGTCAAACCCAGGTAAGGTTCTGCGCGTTGCTTCGAATTGAACCACATGCTCCACCGCTTGTGTGAGCCCCCGTCAATTCCTTTGAGTTTTAGCCTTGCGACCGTACTTCCCAGGCGGTCGACTTAGCACTTTGGCTTCGACCGTAATACCGTCAGAGGCACTACGATCTAGTCGACATCGTTTATGGCCAGGACTACCGGGGTATCTAATCCCGTTTGCTCCCCTGGCTTTCGTGTCTCAGTGTCAGCAAACCCCCAGCGAGCTGTTTTCACCATTGGCGTTCCAAATGATATCTACGCATTTCACCGCTCCACCATTTGTTCCGCTCGCCCCTAGGTTGCTCAAGACCAGCAGTATACCAAGCAGTTCCCCGGTTGAGCCGGGGGATTTCACAAGGTACTTACCCGTCCACCTACACACGCTTTAAGCCCAGTGATTCCGCCTAACGCTTGGCACCTCTGTCTTACCGCGGCTGCTGGCACAGAGTTAGCCGTGCCTTCCTCTGGGGTTGATCAGAACTTTCTAACCCCTGACAGTGGTTTACATCCCGAAGGACTTCGTCCCACACGCGGCGTCGCTCCGTCACACTTGCGTGCATTGCGGAAGATTCGTTACTGCAGCCCCCCGTAGGAGTCTGGGCAGTGTCTCAGTCCCAATGTGGCCGGCCAACCTCTCAGTCCGGCTACGCGTCGTCGCCTTGGTAGGCCGTTACCCTACCAACTAGCTGATACGATATCGCCTGCTCCCAGAGCGGTTTCCCTTTGAGATCCTCTTCATGCGAAAAGGATATATCATCTGGTATTACCTGTCCTTTCGGACAGCTATCCCAGAATCCGGGGCACATTAGCGATACATTACTCACCCGTCCGCCACTGGTGTATTGCTACACCCGTACGACTTGCATGTCTTAGCCACGCCGCCAGCGTTCAGGCTGAGCCAGGATCAAACTCTTCAATTAAATTTCTTGGCACGGTTCCATCCTGATGCCCGGTGTGGTTCCGATAAATCGGATTTGACCGAGACTGACACTTTCTGGATCCGCGTTTATCCTCGAAATGAGTTCGTCCGCCGATCGAATTAAGACAATCCGATCGGTTGTTACTGCCCTTCGCCGGCTTGGGCGAAAGGGTCAGCCCGATAAACTTCATCGGGATCCCGATATACTTCATCGGGAGCAAGGCTCAAACATCTTCGATGGCATACTCAAAATAGATCAAGGAAGATCACTTTGCGTGAAACCACAAGGATGTTTGAGAGTTGACAGTCTCAAATCTGAAATCCCGAAACCGAAATCGTTGATTTCAGTTCCGTATTCCAAATCCGTCCGAACAGCGATGTACACCAACGCTGGCGGACACACACCCTCGCGATTTTCCGACTATTCACTTGTCAAAGAACAAATATCGCAAATCATTGCGGCAAATGAATTTGCCGCCATTTTCCGCGCCCACAAAAAGCTTTTGGAACTTCAGCGGGGAGGCAGATGTTATCGTTTGTTTAGGCGTTGTCAATCCATGTCGTGAAAATCTCACGGCACGCGCCAACAGCGCCAAACCCTCTAACAATCGACGCGAAAAACTCTTATCGGCTCACTTGCCCGATTCAGTTCACAACGCCGCTTGTCAGATGTTGCCTATCGCAACGAGCAGCAAAGGCCGTTACTTGTGTTGCCGCAGTTCAAATCACCACGGCCGGCCTCGCCGAAAGAAAGGTGATACTTCAAAGCATTATTCGCGCCTGACCCCTCCGCGTCAAGTAATTTCCGGAATGACTTTACAATGCTTACCATGACGGGAGCGATGTCGGCATCCTCCGGGCGAGTGGCGTGGGTCATGTTATGGCTGGTTCTGGCGGCCGGCGGCGGCGTGGCAATCGTCGTTTTCTTCGGAGTCAAGCAATCCCCGGCTCCACCGCCGGTGACTGTGGTCGCCATTACCCAACCCTCGCCGGCGACCACCCAATCCGCCGCCACCGCGCCCGCCCCAACTCTGCAAACCTACGGCCAATTGCTGCATGCCGATTTGCCCAACTATCCCGACACCCGGCCATGGGGAATCCCCGTCGAGCTCAACGACGCGGCACATCTCATTCTCGACGAGCCGGTCTATGTCTGCTCGCGCGGCGATCTCTGGATCACTTGCGCCGGCGCCGATCCCTTGCCCGTCGTCTTGGCCCGCGCCGCCGGGGAAAGCGAACATCTGGTCGATCGCCGAATCGTTTACGTCGTCTGGGCCCTGGATCGCCGAGGCGTTTGGGAACCATCCGCCGTGTGCCGAAAGAACGACGGCTATGAAATCGTCTCGGCAACCGATCGGCGTCCGATTCCCTGGCATCGGCCCTATCGCTGGGACCTGGCCACGACGTGGGATGACGGCGGCGTCACCCGCCTCATCGTCCCCACCGACGAGGGCGTCAGCATTGTGACCTTGGGAAAGGAACTGGCCGAGGATTATTGCCAGTTGATGGACTCGGCCGCGGCGACCAAACCCACCGGCGCGCCCGCGGTGCTTTTCGATACGCGCGGATTGCTCGCCTGGATTCCAGCCGATGGAGATTTCGCACAGACGCGTGTCGCCCGATATTTGGAGGGTCGATGGGCGCGGCTCGACTCCACAATCTGGCCCGGCGACATCGTGTATCTCTTCCCCCACCTCGACGGGAGCGTCCTGCAAATTCGCCGGGGCCTCGGCGCCGCGGCGCTGAGCTTCGTCACCCTGGACAATCCGGACATCGACGAGAAACAAATCGTTTCGCTGGTCGATCAGCTTGGCGACGACGATCCGGACAAACGCATCGCCGCCTATGAGCGGCTTTCCCAGTACGGCCCGAAGATCAATCCAATCCTGGAAAAACTTGCGCCCGGCGCCGCGCCGGAAGCCAATGCGCGAATCCGGGAATTGCTGCAAGGCACCACGCTCGGCGGAATGACCGTCAACGGAAACGAGTTGACACTTGCGGCGAGGCTGCGTGACGGCGGCATGGTGTTCCGCGCCCCGCAGGGCGTCACCATTCCGCAGGAGGGGCAGAATCCCAAAATCGTTTCGCCCGATTATCTGGCGGTTCGGCCAGGCCGGCCGGTGCAGGAGCTTCCGCCGGCCATCGTTGATCGGCTGAGCAAGGCCAACAGCTCGATCGCCGCCTGGGGCGATGAATGGATCGTCAGTTCACCGGATGCCGGGCCGGAGCGCTTTCTCCCTCCCAACCAGCTCGATCCACTGCTGCGCCCATCGGAGCGAAATTTTTCCCGCCTCATCGCCATCGACAGCCGTGGCCGATGGCTATTCACCGATGATGCCGCAAAACGCACCCTCATCCTCGATCCCACGGTTCCCGATCCGACGCCGCGGCTGGCCATTTGGTTGATCGACACCGGGGATTCGGCCGGTTGGAACAAATCGGATTGGCCGGGCATTCGGCGGGGAACGGCCCGCTGGATCATCGACGACCACGACTGGGAGCCGATGGACGAATCTTTGCAGAACGTCTCTGGGCCGGTGCTTCAGCCGCCGACCAGCGCGGCCAGCGCACCGGAGGCCGCCGCCGCGGATGGGCCGCCGCTGATGGTTGACGCCGATGGAAACCGATACTTCGACGGCCGATCGACGGTTACGCTGGTATCGTCGGCCGGCCGACGCCGCGTCTGGCCGTTGCCCGATCAGGCTGCCGGCTCCGTCGATCAGCCGGCCTATCTCGCGGGCGATCGCCAGGGACATCTGTTTCTATTCAATTCGGTCGGAAGGATCGCCCGCCTGCGCCTGACCCTGGCCGATCCCCAGCCGTTCGTGTTGGAATCGGTCTTCACGGAGCACGTCCCCGATTTTCGCGACGTCGAGCGAATCTGGTGCGATCCGGCCGGCCGAATCGCCGTGGCATACCAGGGCTCCCACCTCGCCCTGCTTTTCCCCACGGGCCAGGTTCCGCGCGATATCGAGGACAAAATTCTTCCGCAGGATTTGCGAAGGATCGAGGCGCCGTGAGCGACAGAAGAGCGTATGTTGCGCGAATTCACACGGGTATTGCGTGATACTGAAGTGGGCGGAACTGGAACTGCTTTCGAAGCTGCACCCCCGTTAACCTCAGTAAGCCGGGTAACTTTGAGAGGGACAACGTGACAACGCAGATGATGAAGCTCGGGTTACTTTCCGCTTGCTTCAATTCGGACGCCGTAATATTGAAGCAAGCCTCTCTGCCAGCAATGCCTTTCACCTCAACGTGCTCTTTCTTCTGGTTCCGTGTGCACGTCAGGTCGTAGCCGCATTTCTCGGCCTCCACCGAGACCACTTTCCAGTTCCGCCGCCGATACCAGTTAGACACTAGCCGAACGGCCGCCCGCTCGACCTTGCGATTGGACTCTGGATCACCAAAGCACGCACCACCACCGGTCGACTTCGGCGGTAAAACCGGTTCGGTTAGGCGAGTACCAGATCGCCAGACCGCATCCGCTCGTTCATGATGTTTTTGCTTGCCGGGTTTTCCGTACACCACGACCCTCCCCACCTGACTTCATTTGGCCTTTGGAACACATCGTTCCAGTCTCCATAAGCTCGGGAATAGTCTTGCAATTCTCGGTTACATTTATAAACCCAGACGTTTGTGGGCATGATGGTCCTCCCTTGCGATGAGAAAAGCTCGTCCCGACAGGGACGCGGTGAACAGTAACCGCTGCCGGGCTACTCGTGAAGCATTACCCGCTATCGCCCAAGGCCAAATGCGCATGCAAACGCAATGCGGGAGCGGTGGGAAGAACCACATAGGGCCCCAAGAGTTTCTTCCCACCCCTCCCGCACCCACCCCGCCCATCTCCTTTTCCCCTCAACCGTCCAGCGGCAGAAGAAACGGCGAACGACATCTTTCCCGCCGGACTTTTGTGCTGGACGGTTGAGGGGAAGTGGAAGTGGGTGGAGGGGGTGCGGGGGAGGCGGGCGAAACCGCTTGGGGCCTTATGCGGTGTCGCCCGCCTCCCCTGCATCCGCGGATTTTGAATTTGCGGAATTTGAATTTCTGGACCTGCCGCCATCAGTCCGCAGGTTTACTTAGTTGTAGTTTCGGCCGCGAGTGGTTGCCCGAGTGACAGCCGAGTGCGAAAGGGGCAGAGCGAAGCGTGTATCCACGTTGGCAAAGCAGTATGAATTTGGATGGTCATGAGTCGGCGCAATAAAAAACCCCGTAGGCGTGGGTGAGACCTACGGGGCAAGGAGGGAAGAAACTCTTTGCAATAGTGCTACGTCCGTTCGATACCCAATGTTCACCTGGCTAAAACTCTCGAACCGACGAGCACCGCCATTCTCAATGGATATTCATAACGAAGCCAGAACCTGCTCCGCCCGTTTTGTAATCTCCGCCCAGCGTGCGTCCGGCTGTTTGTTCACGGTGATGAAATCTCCCAACATCAGGAGTCCGGTGACGCCCGGGATCGCGAACAACTTCGAAGCAATCGGATGGTCTTTGCCGGATGCCGCATTGAGGAAACTCGTGGGGCGATCCGCAATCACCCCATCCAACATTAATTTCACGGCGTTAGGATTGGGAGTCGGCTGAACTTGCGTTACCTTGAATGGCAAGCCGGCCGACCTCCAATTGGGCACGAAGTATACCAACCGCGGTTTTCATCTTCCAGCGTTAAATGGGGCGTTTTGAAGAAATTCTTGAAAATCCCGGCAGGGAACGGACCCCCAGGATCGCCGTCCAAGCTGTTGACAACTTGGGCTCGCTCAGTAAACTCCTCAGTCCCTTCCGGGCGGTCCTGCCCCGGGAGGTTTTTTGTCGGTAAAGGGACGTCCATGAAAACCTACATGCCGAAGACCGGCGAAGTCAAAAACGAATGGTACGTCGTTGATGCGACCGACCAGGTTCTGGGCCGCCTGGCGGCCAGGATTGCAACCATCGTCCAGGGAAAGAATAAGCCGACTTACGCTCCGCACGTGGACACCGGCGATTTCGTCATTGTCCTCAATGCCGAGAAGGTGAAGGTCACCGGCAAGAAAGCGGACGTGCTGGAATACGAAACCTACTCCCACTATCCGGGCGGCCGGCACTTATATTCATATAAGACCATGCAACGGCTTCATCCGGAGAAGCTGCTGCAATTGGCCGTTCGTCGTATGCTCCCCAAGAGCAAAATGGGCCGGAACATTCTCACCAAGGTGAAGATTTATACGGGCGACAAACATCCCCACGCCGCCCAGCAACCCAAACAACTGAAGCTGGCGTAGCCGAAAGTGAACCTCCATGTCTGAAGACACCCAAACGACCGAGACCATCGAAAAGGTTCCACCCGTCGAAAAGATACCAACCGCCGAAAAGATTCCACCGGTCGAAAAGGTTCCCCCCGTCGCCAAGCCCGCCGAAGCGCCGGCGGCTCCGCGCGTCAAACCCACCTACACCTGGGGCGTGGGTCGGCGCAAGAGCGCAGTGGCGCGCGTGCGCATCGCGCCGGGCAGCGGAAAGATCGAGATCAACGGTCGCACACTCAACGACTATTTCACCGCCGAGAAAGACCGCAAATCCATCTTCGGCCCCCTGGAAGTGACCAACACCGGCGGGAAGATGGACATCTGGGCCAACTGCGACGGCGGCGGCCACACCGGCCAGGCCGGGGCCATCGTGATGGGCTTGGGGCGCGCCTTGGCCAAATATGACAGCGCTTTGGAAGTGCCGCTTCGCACCGCGCGATTTTTGACGCGCGACAGCCGGATGAAAGAGCGAAAGAAATACGGCCAGCGCGGCGCCCGCCGCCGGTTCCAGTTCTCGAAACGGTAATCCCGGCGCCTCTAATGCCGAGCCACGGGGACGTTTGGAAACACGATCTCCTGGCTCCAATACGAATAGATGTCAACCGTATCCACCGCGGCTTGTTCGCTGGGACGCAGGATCACGTCAACAGTTGCCGGGGGTGGGTCCGGAACAGATCCGGACGTTGAATAGCCGCCGGTTCCGGCTGGGAAATGATACGTCACCTCGCCAACCCGGTGCTCCTTTCCTCCATAACGCGCTATGACGTCGCAAGCGAGGCTCATGGGGGGATTGTTGAACTGGATCGTGCCTTCAAACCTGTGATCCTTGAGGCTGTAACGAAAAGCCTGTGGCGTCACCGCGGCTTTCATCGCGGCCGCCAGCTTGCGATCGAAGATCGGCTGAATAAGATTCGCCGGCTTCGAGGCCAGAACCTCAAAGCCGCCGGTCATCGTTCGATCGCTTTGATATTCCAATGTGCTGAGGCCGGGCCCACCCATCGAGCCATTGAAAATTTCGATGCGCATGGTCGCGCTCAGCTCGTGCTTTCCGGGCGACGGACATTTCGCCATTGTCCCGAATGATCCACTGCCGAAACCGCTGGATTCGGACGATCCGCCAAACGACCATTCGTTTTTTGCGCCGTCAATAGTGACGGTCTCGCTGGTCATTTTCGTCCAGAAGCCGCCGGTGCTCGGACCCAGCCCATCGTGAATCACAGAATAAGGCACCGCATCCCCCGCGACGACCTTGGAGCGAACCATCAATTTCGTCTTAACCGACTGTTCGAAGAATTTGGTCAATTGGTCCGCCGGCAAATCCTTCGACAGACACCTGCGGCCAAGGTAATTAATCGTATCGGTGTCCAGCGAATTGTACGGCTGGGCGGCATTTGCCTGCCGCGCCAGGGCAAAGCGCGCCATCACATCGCGCGTGTTTGCGGAGAGCGATTTGTCCGCGTCTCGCCGCATCAGTTCCGTCCAGGCTCCGTGCTGCTCAGCCAATCGTCCGGAATTCAAATCCCGCAGCACAAAATAGGTCGGCTTGTAGTGATACCAGTCCACGTTTTGAAGTTGATCCACCCCGCCGCTGATGATGAGAATCCCGAACAGGAGCAGAACCAGCCAGCCGGCCAGAAAGGTTTTCCAACGTCGCCGCGGCTCGCCGTAGACAATCGCAGCGGGCAAAAGCACCGACCCGCATTCGGGGCATCGCTCGCTGGAAAGTCCACGCAAAATATAATTGCACTTGCGGCAATGCGGCTCATCGCCCACGCGCCGCCTACGGCCGATATAAAGCAGCGATCCGCCGAGGACCCCGAAAACAACAATCAACAAAGTCACGAAAAGGTCGGACAAGTGCCCATTTACATTCATGTTCACCGTTCGAAGAAAGATCTCACGCAGAGGCGCAAAGGCGCGGAGAAGAAAAAGCCTCTTCTCTGCGCCTTTGCGCCTCTGCGTGAGCTATTCCTCCTACAGCCGGCTGATGAGCAGCTCGCGCTGAAAGATCATTTCCTTGGGCAAATCGCCGGCCAATTTCAGGAATAATTCTTCCTGGCTGACCAACTCGGCCTTCACGTCCTCGATGGAAATGGACTGAAGCTGCTCGAATTCCTGGAGGGGGATGTCGAGCCCTTCCAGATCGATGTCGTTGCTGCGCGGCATCCAGCCGATGAGGGTCTCCCTTGCGTAGGCGCGGCCGTGGGACCGGTCGATGATCCATTTGAGGACGCGCATGTTCTCGCCGTATCCGGGCCAAAGGAATCTGCCCTGATCGTCCTTGCGGAACCAGTTGACGTGGAAGATGCGGGGGCAATCGGTCATCTTTTTGCGCATGCGGAACCAATGGACGAGGTAATCGCGGATGTTGTAGCCAATGAAGGGGAGCATGGCCATGGGATCGCGGCGGACGACGCCGACCTGTCCGGA
>JBEKKC010000169.1:0-9838 GCA_050010915.1 Tepidisphaeraceae bacterium
CAGGGCCGATAACTCAACAGAAAGTTGCATGGAATCAAACGGATGAGGTATATGCATCGTCAAAGCACTGGCCGGTTTTGAGCGCCCCGCGCTGGCTGGTTTTGGCGCGCCCCGCGACACCGCGTCAAAGGCACCCTGCGGAACGCACCTGTTTGGCGGTCGCGGGATCATGCAAAGTTTGCAGTAATCACGTAGTACCCGAAGTTCGCAGTAGAATGCCCGCCGCTTTCGGGGAGTCGGATGTCGATTTCGACGTGGATTTCCCCAACGGAGGCCATAGGAGGAAGTCATGCGAAGGGAGATTATCACGGGGTTGCTGATGGGATTGGGAGCGTGGCAGTTGTTTGCGCGTTCTGCGGGGGCGAACATCATCGGTTGTTCGTCCACGTGCGCTTGGGGGGTGAACCTCCAGCCAGACACCATGGGGATTTATACGAGTGGCGATAACTGGGCAGATATTAAGGGCACACAATGGGGGGCACCGGCCCAGGTCGTAACCGCGGTTACGACGGACACGGATAGCGATCCAGTTCTCGTCGTTGACAATGATGTCAACAATGACACGGACTTCACGTGGACGGGCTATGACGTCACCGTATCAATGCCCAATCCGTTCTCGTTGTATAATGCGGAGGTGACCAACCCGGCGAATTGGACGGCCACCGTTACGGCGCCGACCGAGATTTCTCCGGGAGAATACGAAGGGGCGATCGATTACGCGGCCGGCACACCGATCCTCGTTGGCGGTGAGCTGGATTTTCAGTACACGTTGCAATTCACCGGCGCCACGAGCTACAGCTTTACGGAATCAGTGACACCGGTTCCGGAGCCGGCAAGCATTGGCTTGCTCACGATGGGCGTGGTCGCATTGTTGGCTCGACGGAAACGCGCGTAACGGCCGGGCTCGACGGGCGTATTGAGGCTAACAGCAATCGTTCACGATCCGCGAAATGGCGCGGCCAATCTCAGTTTGTGCATCCAGCAAATTGTCCGCTACTACAACAGGGCTCTGGCCCATCTGAAGCGCAAATCGTTTTCAATTCAGCGCATATGCCAACGTGCAGGTTGCGTTGGGAATGCCTCAAACGAAATGGGAAGTTGAGATTTCGCTTACGCAACTCTTGAGGCTTGACAAGCGGGAGGGTTGACGTAACAATTATGCCTATAATTTCGGTCGGATTAATAGGGATTAAGAATCGCTTATCCGGCTATGTTGCAAACGATGCGTTATTCAAGTCTTCAATCTCGCATACTGACCCCACCGCAACGCCGCAGGTCCAGGCCACCGTGTCGATGCCGTTGTAAAAACGGTTCTCGGTGACGGCAGATCGGCAGTACGAGAAAGCGCCGATCGGCTTCATTCCTCGGCCCGCGACAGCGGGCGTTTGGTGCATCTTCCAGCACAGCAAAGCGCGGCGCGATGTCTCAGATATCACAACCAATTATTGTCCCCGGCCGGGAATCGGCGGATGCGGTTCTGGCCAAGAATCTCGTGACGGCGCGCGTGGCGGCGAAGATTACGCAGCAGGAATTGGCGGCAATCTCGGGGATATCGAGGGCGACAATCGCGCAGATCGAGACGGGATACAGCGATCCGCGTCTCTCGACAATCGTCGAATTGGCGCGGGCGATGGGATTGCCGCCGATGTTGCTGCTGATCGGACTGCCGGAGGTTCTCGCGTTGGCGCGGGTTGTGGATCAAGGGAAAAGAAATCGGCCCTCGATTGATCCGCGGGAGGTGGCGCGGATGGGGCAGTTTGTCGGAACCGGGATGCTGAAGGACCGCGCGCGGGCGGCGATGATCGGGGCGGCCGCGGTTGAATCGTTTTCGAAGAATGAACCGGTGCGAATCTCGGCGGCGATTTTTTCGGCGTTTTTGCCGGGGCCGGGAACCCAGATCGGGGCGCTGCTGGGAGAATTTCTGGCGGAATCGAATTCGGAGCCAGGACGGACCGAGGCGCCGGGAACATTGGAAAAGGAAAAGACGTAACAGAGCCTGCGTCGGCTGCGAGAGGCGCGCGAAGGAAGACGCCTTATGTTCGATCTGAAATCCAAATCATGGCCGGCCGGCGATCCGCTGGAGATTCCCGACCAGCAGGTGTTGCCCCCTTTGGTGAGCGCCTACCTTGAGCGCGGCTACGAAGCGGGATACGCGCGCGGGATGAATGATGCGCTGGCGGCGGCGTTGGAAGCGACGGAAGAGTTTGTGCGCCTTCAGCCCGGACCCGCGGCGGAAACGCGACGCCTGTTGTATGCGTTTTCGAAATTCCTCGAAGAACAAATCCGCCGTTCGCCGCCTCATGGGGAGCATGGCTTCGTCGATGGATCGGGAATATGAACCGTTCAAAAACAGACAGGATCGCGCGCCTAATCCTCTAGTCATTTGCGTTTATGCCATTGACTCCGCCACAAAACAGTTATAATTCACAATAACATATAACACAGATAGGAGTAATAGGAATCTATAAGGCGTTTTGGATAAATTGGTTATATTAATTGTCCTTCCGTTGATTTGGCGTCGGTCAAGACAACGGCAACAGATTGGACCTGGAAGAAGGAATAATGGCTAAGGATCGAAAAGCATTCACTCTGGTCGAACTGCTCGTCGTCATCGGAATCATTGCCGTATTGATAGGGATTCTGTTGCCGGCGCTGGCCAAGGCTCGGGATGAAGCCAATACGGTGAAATGCGCCTCCAATCTTCGCGGGATCGGACAGGCAATCGCGCAATACCTGACCGAGAACCAGGGCACATTTCCTCCGTCGAATTTCCCGACGGGTCTGAACATCTCGGGGGGACAGATAACGGACTGGCCGCCGGTGCTGGGCTATACGCACTGGTCGGCGCTCATCAATGGCAACGCCTGGGAGGCGGCGACGGGTTATCTGCTCGGCTCGAACGATTCGCCGTCGGCATCGGCTCCGCAACTGGCGCCTTTCAAAAGCACGTCGGCCTGGGAGCAGTTTCAGTGCCCCGCGCTCGACAACGGCGGGCTGCCGCCGGCCAACACGTATACGGGAAACAACGACCTTGGAGTTGCGAACGAATCGAATATTCCAAACGTCGTCGATCTGCAGGCGCCCCGGTTGGCATACACGTTGAACGAAGCGCTCTGCCCGCGGTCGTTTATTGCGTATGTCCCGTCGGCGGGCAATCTGCACAACTACAGCTTCGTGCGGGCGTCGCGCGTTCAACACAGCGCGGACACGATACTTGCCACGGAATTGTGGGGATTCCAGTTCGCGGCGGAGACAAACTCGTACATTAATTCGGGCGTGTTGGTGAGCAACAGCCGGCGGCCGGTCAGCGGCTTCATCAGCCTCACCGCGCCTTCTCCCGACCAACTTTTCAACTCCCTGAGCCTGAGCAATATCATGCCGATCACCCAGCCATTCCTCAGTTACATCGGACCTGATTCCTCGGCCACCCTCGCCGCGGGCGCCAGTCCGAACAGCGAACTGGCGTACGTCGGCCGAAACCATGGCGGCGGCAAGAAATACGGCACCGTTGCCGGCTCAAGCACCGGTGGTTGGGACCTGAGGCAGACCAATTTCCTTTACGTGGACGGGCACGTCGAGACCAAGAACGTGGCCGACACGGTTTACCCAAAATTCCAATGGGGAGATTCGTTTTACAGTTTGCCAAACTGAACGGCCTTTTATGTCGGAGGGAAAGAACATGATCCGCACGGTCTACTGTACCAAGTCCACGCAGCCTTTCTGAATTGCTTGGTTGTTTCTCCAATTAAAAGATTACTTATTTCTCATTCGTTGAATGGGAAGGGAAATTTCATGAAAACGCGATACACGAAAAAGACCATGTTATTGACCGGCGCGGTCACGGCGGCTCTGAGCAGCCTCACCGCATTTGGCCAGAATTTCACGAACAACGCCGGAGCGGTGCAACAAGGGACCACTACCGGGGCCGCCTGGAGCAGTCCGGGGAACCCGCCGAATAATCCGGCCGTCACGATCTCTTTCGCCGGCCAAACGGCCCTAAAGGCCTTTGACGAATCAGGTGGGATAACCGACCTGGCACCCGGAACGTCCATTGTTTTGCACGATGGCACCGGCGGCGCTCCGGTGACGTATACCGCACCCAGCGGCAGCAGCACGATCGACCAACTCGCCAGCAAGAATTTCACCACGCCAGACGTGTACCCCGGAAGTCCCCAGATAAACTCCGCGATCGCCCTAGAATGGCACGCCGAGGGCTCGGTGGACGGGTTTTACGATCTGATCAACGATGAGATCGGCTACGCCGGCGGAAGTCCCACGAATGTCGGAACGCCGATTTCCAATGAGGCGCTGCGCGTTCCGTCATCCTCGAACGCGACGTATATCAATCAAAACACTTTCACTGCCAACGGCTCGCTCAACGGATTCTCGCTAAGCGGCTCGGGGAACCTTGCCGCCACGTATAACAGTGTGGTTTACAACCAGGCGACGGGGGTCAACGTCGCGGGTGGACAGAACCGCGTGCAATTTTCGGTGGGTGAATACCCGACGGAAGCGTTTGCGGTTTCCGGGACAGCCAGTCCGTTCGCAACACCGGGATCGGCCGGGTATGGACAGGGGAACCCCAGTTTGCAAGCGGGTGCAACGCTGCTGACGGCGCTCGGGCAAGGGGGCGCCCGTCAGCAGTTTCAATCGGCGACGATCGCCAATGAAGCCACCACCACGCTGGATCCGCAAACCGATGCCGCGTATGCCGCCGGGCCGTGGAACACCGCCGGCGCCAACAACATTACGAGCACGGCGTTCGCCGTAACGGCGGTGACGTATTCGGCCAATCCCGGCACGGGGTTGGAGCGGCTGAACGAAAGCGATACCCAATGGCTGCAAACCACGGGCCGGCTTCAGAACGGCGCGATGTTCAACGTGGTCGCCCGCACCGTGGATACGGGTCAGCGCGTTGTCTTCGCGCTGAACACCGGCATCGACCCGTCGTGGGCGGTCGGCAGCAACGACGATGGAAACAGCACCTCCTCCGCCAGCGCCAATGCGCAGCACTCGATCGGCGCATCCTTGAGATTCGACGGCAAGACCAGCGGCAGCGAAGCGGAGACCACGATCTCCCAGAGCCGCATGGGTGTCGGGGCGCTGTCCGTTCCCGAAGCCAGGGGCGCAGGATCGACGGCGCCGATTCGGGCGCTGGATATCGGTTTCAACTACACCAGCTCGACCGATCCGACACTTTCTTCTCCTGGGAGCGATGACGGCGACACCAACGCCGAATTTGTCCGCGCCAACGCCAACACGATCGAGAGCAGCAACTCCACCACCCGCTATCAGGCGACGCTGATCTCGCACTACAACACGGTGAAAACGCCGAATGCGACAGCCCTGAATCAGGAACTGGCAACCCTCTACGGCGCGGGCAGCAATCAGACCAACACCACGTCCGCCCAGCAGCAGACCGCCTGGGCGGCGGTGCAGACTTTCGATCCGGCCGTTGCCGAGACGGACGGGACTTCAACACTGGCGGTTTCCGGAATCAAGGGAGATACCACGGGCGACGTCGCCGCATTTCTCAGCAACATTGTGAACAGCGTCGGGACCGCCGCTGCCGGCGTCACCACCACGAGTGCCGCCAATCCCGCGGACGAGCTCTTTGCCAACGGCTACCTGATCCCCGGTTTGCTGGACTACACCCGCCAGACGGACGGCGGCGCGATCACGCCGGTAACGCTATCATCGGGCCAATTGGCCGAGCAAAGCCAGGTCAACTCCAATTTCGGCAACTTGCTCACAACCGACAACACCAGCGCATCGAACAATCAGACGATAGGATCGGGCGCCTACTACGGCGCCGGCAACACGGGCGCGCCGACGATTAATACCAACATTCCCATCACGGCCAAAGACGTGACCGTGGATGGCTCCGGCAACATCACCGGTTGGAGCACCGCTTCCAACAAGGACCTGACCGCCGCGGGCGGGAATTATCTTTTCGGGAACTTCAACCAGAACGGCGTGCGCGACTTGTCGGCGGTTGAGCAATCCGTCAATGCCGCTCTTTCACTTTACGCGGTGGACAGCACCTATTCCGGCGGCGGCTCCGACAGCATATATGCCGGCGCCCCAAACAACACGGTGATCCCGTCGCTGAGCGGAAATCCGGGTTGGCAGGCAACCAGCACCAATACCAAGGGCGACCTGATCGTCCTGGGCGATTACAACGGCGACGGAAAATTCGACGGCGAGGATGTATACCTCCTGGCAATTGGAGCCTCACTGGCGGACAACAACACCGCCAACGGGTTGACCGCCAACGCAACCACCTTCGCCGACGTCGTACGAAATCCCAACGATGTCTTGCGGAAGAATTACGCCCTTAACTACGTCAACAACTATCTGAACACGACGACCGACACGACCGGCGCCGCGTTCCTGCGCAAGACGGCAGCCGCGGTCTTGACGGGCTATAACCCCGCAACGGTCAATGTCAGCACTGGCACGAATCCCGTCACCGGACAGCCGAATTACATTCCGACCGGCGCAACGGATCTCGGCACGACCGATCCCATCACCGGACTGGAGCAGTACACCTATGACCCCACCGGCGCCAACGCGTTTAATCCCAGCGATGTCAACCGAGACGGTACAGTCGATTTCAACGATGCCGTCCTCGTGGACCAATACAATGGGCAGAGCTATCAGAACCTGACCCAATCCCTGGCGGCCACGGCGCAGACTCCCGTGACCGGGGCGATTGAACCGATCAGCCTCGTCGTGGTGCAGCAGGTGGACGGCGAATCCGCCATCGGCTCGGCCGACCTGGCTGTTGAGAATGCCGCACTGACCGGCGTGGGGAACAGCAACTGGTATGGCTACAACGTGCAGAAGACAGGCCCCGGCACGATCACGTGGGCGCGCACCGGAGGCACCGTCACGGTTTATGCCGGCGCCAGCTTCGAAGTTTCCAGCGGCGTCGTTCAGATCGGCGGAACAATCGATCCATTCACGGACAACACCACGGGCGGAATCACGACCGGCAATCACGTTGCGGTCGCGGTTGACGGTGGAGGAAAGCTGCAAATCACGCAGAGCTTCAGCACCCTCAACGTCGCTGGCTTAACCATCAATACCGCCAGCAACAGCACCGTTGATATTGGAACCAACGCCCTGATCATCAATAACTCCAGCGATCCCATCGCCACCATCCAAGCCTATCTAAGCGCCGGTTACAACGGCGGGGCATGGAATGGACCCGGCGGCATCGTTACCTCGGCGCCGTTGACCTTTGACGGATTGAAATATGGCTTGGGATATGCCGATGGCAAGGACGGCGTTGTCTCCGGCCTGTCGTCGGGCCAGATCGAAGTGAAGTACACTTTGCTCGGCGACGCCAACCTTGACGGCTTGGTCAACGGCTCAGACTTCAATATCCTGGCAGCGAACTTCAACCAGAGCATCACCGGCTGGGACCAGGGCGACTTCAACTACGACGGCTTGGTCAACGCGACCGACTTCAACGTGTTGGCGGCGAATTTCAACCAGGGTATCAACAACGGGGCATCGGCCGGCGACGTTGCGGCCTTGGACGCCTTCGCGGCGGCCAACGGATTGTCTATACCGACGTCGGCTGTGCCGGAGCCGGCGTCGTTGGGCCTATTGACGTTCGGCGCGGTTGGCATCTTGGCGCGCCGGCGTCGGCGCGAATCGTAACCGCCTTGTAACGTGAAACGCGCTGATGTGACAAGCGCTTTGGCGTTAACGCCGCTTGGAACGCGATCCCGCTTGAGGATGGGTCTGGTCGCGGCTATAGAGCGGCAGCAATTCGCCGCGATGAGGCGTGTCCAACCGCGGCTTAGCTCCGTCTTCGACGTCGCGACCGAGCGTCGTCCAATCCTGCATCGTCCGCAGGCCGCTTTCCGCATACATCCTTAAAACACCGTCAAATTGATGCATGGCAATCTCCGTTGGTTATTCGATGACCCATCACGATCAACTTAATCCTTCACCGGCGTCCAGCTATCATCGGGGTTGTACTCCGTCATCTGCCGCGCCAGCTCGGCGGTGCCTGGGCCCAAATCCTTCTGGTAGACTTTCCCTTGCTGGTTCACAATGAACGTCATGATTCCCGATGATTCGTAATCCACCGGGAAGGCTACGAGGGCGAAGCCGGCGATCATGTTTCCGTTGATGACATAGTCGTACTTGCCGCCCGGCGCCGCCGGGCCCTGTCGCTTCAACACGCGAAAGTGATATCCATGATACGGCTGGCGCGGATGGCCGGTGGTCTGCTCATATCCTTCCGTTGCCGCCGCGGCGAACAAGTGGCCGAACGGGCTTTGCTCCTGGCCTGGGGTTGCGCTCCAGTATAAGCCGTCCATCTTTCCCGGCGTGCTTAGGATTCTCTGTGCGTATTTGAGCACGCCACTGCCGTCGCGATCCATGCCGGCATACTCCCGCTGGGCTGCCACGTACGTTCGGCATAGGTCGATCGTATCAAGTTCGTTTTCGCCTATCCGGCGAGCCAGGATCTCCGTTTTGCCCGCTTCGGTGTCAAAGAACCATTTCCCATCGGGCGTTTTCGTTATGGGAATCGGACACGGCCAATCATCATTGCCGACGTAGATGATTGACGTCGTGTCGTCTTGCTTCTGCAGCCGCGTGCGCTCGGCGGCGCGGTGGGCGAATTCATTGAACGCATTGGCATCCTCGACCTTGTCGCCGGAGACCAACTCCTTCCATGCCGGACCCAGAATGAGATGCACCTGTTCGTGGTCCTGGGCCTTGACGGCCGTGAGCATCGCGTTGAGCGCCTCATCATCGGTGGCGAATAATAGTTGGCCCTCGCCTGGCGCGCCCGAAATCTGCGCGGACGTTGCGGCCGGCGGCGAGCTTGTGGCGCTGTTGCAACCGTTTACCAGCAACAAAGCGCAGCCCGCCAGGAGGCTGGCGGCAATCCATCCGACATTTCCGCACGTTCCGGTTTTCATAGATTTCTTCTCGCGATCGTTGTTGGACTGATCCGGTGTTCCAAGCCGTGCCGTTCAATGCCGTGCCGCGATCATCTACGACCGCCGCCCGAAGGCGCGTGTCCCCCCCCGCCCGCGCGCGCTCCCAGCGATGCGCGTCCCCTGGCGCTTCCTGCGGCGGCGGGATGGGGGCCGCCCTCGTTGCGAAACGCTTGGGGGTGATAATCGCGGTCGTATCCTCGGTCGTGTCCTCCACCGACAACAACCACGCCATCCCACTCGGGACCTTCTTCGACATAGCCTCCGACGCCGATGCAACTGGACAAACCCATCAACAGGGTCATAGCCATCGGAGCTATTAGCATCCTCACGCTTGGTTTGGTTGGTCTCATGTCTGATCTCCAGAGCGCCGGCAACCTTGGTATGGCGGCCATCTTCCTGCTGGGAAAAAGGACACGTTCTTCCGGGGCAGCGACTGCAAGCGACTTACCGCCGGGATTGCGCAGATAAGCTTGGCCGCCAATGCCGAGGCGCTGTTACAGCCGTCCCATGAGCATCAGGATGACCAAAATGAGCAATACAACTCCCAAGCCTCCGCTTGGGCCATAGCCCCAATTGCGGCTGTAACCCCATCTGGGCAGTCCGCCGAAAAGAAGAAGGATCACGATAATTAGAAGTATCAATCCCATAAAACTCCTTTCGCCATTCCAAAAAATAGCGCGGTCGTGCAGATACTGCGTTAACTGCTCAGCAGAACAAAAACCTGCACGACGGCACGGGTCGCCTCAATATCCTCGCTCATAGCCACGACAGATGGCTCTTGATTCTGTCGACCAACTGCTTGCTGAAGGCCTCGTCTCCGCTGGCGCCGATATGGATCGTCACCTTGCTGACGTTGTCGCCGGCCTGTT
>JBEKKC010000170.1:0-9818 GCA_050010915.1 Tepidisphaeraceae bacterium
TTCAACAGCATGAAGGAGGCGATGGAAACGGCGATCGGCGAGCAGACGGCGGACCAATTCCGCAAGATCGAATATCTGAACATCATCGGCAACCTCGGCCCGCTGCTGGGGCTGCTGGGCACGGTGATCGGGATGATCGACGCGTTCCTGGCGCTCAATGCGTCGGGCGGCAACGCGTCGCCGGCGACGCTGGCGTTCGGCATCTCCAAGGCCCTGGTGCACACGATGCTGGGGCTGCTGCTAGCGGTCCCCTGCCTGGCGGCCTTCGGCATCTTGCGGACGCTGGTGGACAAATACACGGTCCGGGCCTCGATGATCGCGGAGGAATTGCTGCTGATGATCAAGCCGGCCGAGGCCCGACCGGCCGCGGGCGTGATGCGCCCCGGCGCCATGCCGCAGCCGGCGCCGGCGCCATCGCCGCAGTTGCCGCGAAAGCCGGCTCAGCCCATCCCCGTCCCGGGCGCTCAGTTGTAACCAAGGACAAAAGTCCATGCGAAGCCAACGCATGCCCGCGATTCGAGAAAGCGGCGTCAACGTGACGCCGCTCATCGACATCGTCATGTGCCTCATCATTTTCTTCATGCTGGTGGCGAAGATCGGCGTGGACACCGGGGCGGACCGCAACATCGACATCCCCACCAGCATCCTGGGCACCGACATCAAGGACATGGGAAATACGCTGGTGCTGAACGTCGTCAACGGGCCGACCGGCGTGCCCGACCCCCAGCCCATCGTCACCGCGCTGGTCCGCGGCCAGATGGAAGAGTTGAAGCTGCACGACTTTTTCAGCGGAAGGGTCCAGGACCAGTTGCTGAACACGCTCAAGCTGTATCGCCAGGGCGATCCCCTGCTGAAAATGCAGCCCAATCCCGATTTCAAGGTGGTGATCCGCGGGGACCGCTCGCTCACCTTCCGGTTCCTGGCGCCCGTGCTGATGGATTGCAATCTGGCCCACGTCCGGTCGTTTGCCTTTGACACGAAACAGCCACAGTGACATGAAAATCCAGGGCGCAAAAAAAATTCACTACGATTCCGGCCCGAACATGACGCCGCTGGTGGACATCACGATGGTGATCCTTATTTTCCTGATGTTGGCCGGGAGCTTCAACACGCTGGAGCATTACCTGGTCAGCGACGTTCCGCTTCAGGCGAAGGGGGTCGGCGCCGCCCCGCCGGCGGGCGCGGTGTTTCCCACCAAGTTCACCATCAGCGTCAGCGTGCAGGGCCCGACTTACGTCGTCAAGGCCGGGAATTTCGCGTCGGTGAAGGATACCGACCCCCGGCGCGCCTGCGATCGGCTGATGAGTCAGCTCAAGGCCCAGTACAAGAATTTCAAGGATGCGGGCGTGAAGATGGATGACGTGCAGATCATCATCTATCCCGCTCAGAACGTGACCCTGGACGGCCTGGTCCCGGCGTTCGAGGCGGCCCAGAACGCGGGGTTCACCAAAGTGGGGTTTGGGATCAACGCGAAATGAGACCGATCAAACGGAAATTCGAAATTCGAAATTCGAAATTCGAATCAAATTCGAATGACCGAAACTCGAAAGAAAATCGCTTCGTCATTCGAATTTCGAATTTGATTCGTCGTTCGAATTTCGAATTTCGAATTTTCATCTGCGTTCTCCTGGCCTGCATTTCTCGCGTCATAGCGGACACCAGTCCCGCCTCGGGCCTTGCGGGCCTGGACGAAAACGCGCTTTACAGCGAGTTGGCCGACCGCGGGCTGGACGACCTGCTCAAGCGGGCCATGGACCTCGACGGCGTCGCGCCGGAGCAACGCGCCGCCATCGCCAGCCTCTCCTCCCTCCATCGCCTGGAAACCGAAAGGAACCTGAGCGACGACCAGCGGCAGGCGCTGCTCAACACGGTCGTCGCTGGGCTGGATCGCATCCTGGCGACGCTGCACGGTGATCCCGAACTGATCGTCAGCCAGGCGAAAATCATCGCCGAGCAGGGGGTCGATCCCCAAACCGGGCTTCTGGAATACTGGGGCCCCAGCGACGTGGAGAAAGATCGCCTTCGTCCCCTGGCCCAGGCCGCGGTGAAGATGTACGACCAGGCCCAGCAATTGGCGGCGGCGCAGGCGACCGATCTGGCCAACCGCATCACCAGCCCCGACGACAAGCTCGCCGAGTTGTGGAAGCGCGCCAGCGAGACCGCGGCGGCGGCGGCGTATCAGAAAACCCGCATGCAATACGCGCTGGCGCTTTCGATGGATTCCTCCGATTCCCAGCGCCAGCAACTTATCAACCAATCGCTCAAATCCTTCGCCGACTGGGACAACGCCGATTCGCAAATCCAGGCCCAGGTCCGCCTGCTCATGGCCAAGCTGCACGTGCTCACCGGCGACAGGGATGAAATCGCCGACGGACAGAAGCTGCTGGATTCCATTATCCACAATTCCAAAAGCGAGATTTCTCCGGCGCCCTCGCCGGAGATGATTTTCGAGGCTTGGTGCTTTAGCGTGATCGCGGACCTGGCGGCCAACGATCTGGGGTTGGCGCGGGCGGCGCTGGCGGATGCCACGGCGTTCCAGCAGAGCCATTTTCCCGACGACAAGGACGAAGCGGCGGCGCTGCGGCTGCTGGGCTTCCGGATCCTGGCGACGGCGGCGGACCAGTTGCCCCCCGGCGCCGACAAGGACCGCGCCAACGCCGCGGCGGTCGAGGCCCTGGCCGGACTGGTGCGGGATTTCCCCAACCTGCGCGGGGCGATTTTCCGCCAGCTTGCGGCCCGATTGCCCGCCAACCGCGATTTGACCAAGCTCGATCCCATGCTCCTGCTGGCCCTGGTGGATCAGGGCCGGCAAACCGTCGTGGCCGCCGAATCGTCCGCTGGGCCGCTGCTGCCGGCGGACCGGGCCAAGCTGCGGGAGGCGGCGGAGGCGGCGAAGGAAATCCTGGCGCGGTTGTCGGCAGGGAATTTCCCGCGGGCGGAGGCGGCCGATCCGTCGTTCCTGCTGGGAATCTTTCTCGAACGCCTGGGCGACAAAACCGACGCGGTGGAGGCGCTGCTCGACCACATCGAGCGATTCCAGGGCGATCCGCGCTCGCACGCCCAGGCGGCGCTGGAACGCGCCCGCTCGCTGCTCGGACAACTCCGCCAATCGTCGCCGGCCGATCCCCAGGTGCTGCAATTGGAAAACCGTTTCCTGCCGATCGCGATCAATCCGCCGTTCAACCAGCGGGAATTCGCGTTGCAATATGCAGCCAGCCTGTTCGGCCAATCGAAGTGGGCCGAGGCGGTCAAGTATTACCGCATGGTCCCGGACACTGAGCCGCCGGAGCGGCTGCTGGTGGCGCGCTATGGCGAGATGGTATCTCTCAAAAACCAATTGGAAGAAACCGCCGGACTTGGGCCGGATCAGAAGCGGCAGTGGACCGACGAGATTCAACGATTGGCGGATTCAGTGACGTCGCTGGCCAGGGACGTCGTCAACGGCTCGGGTTCGGAGGCGGAAAAACTGCGGGCGAAATCGACGCTGGCGCGGATGAGCCTGATCGCGGCGGACATCACCCGGCGGGAGCGGAACGATCCGCGGCGCGTGCTGGAACTTTTGAACGGCTTTGAAAATTCGGTGCAGGGGTTGCCCGACGCCAAGTCGCTGGTCGGCGGGGCCTTGTTCCTGCGGGTGCAGGCGTACATGCAGCTTGCGCGGAACAACGACGCCACGCAGACGCTGCTCAAATATCTGAACACCGCGCCCGCCAACGAAGGCGCGCAGACCGTCCACGACCTGCTGGCGGTGTTGAATGCGGAACTGGACCAGGCCCGGCGATCCGGCGACACGGCGCAAATCCGCCAGCTTGCCGACGACCGCGCGATGCTCAGCGGGTTTCTGGTGAAATGGGCCGAAAACAGCGGCGATCCCAAAATTCACGGTTATTCGTACATTTACCGGCGGTTCGATGCCGACACCAAACGCCTGGCGGCGCAATTGGACACCGACCCGGCCACGCGGCAGCGGGACCTGGCGGCGGCGCTGGACCTGTATAAACAGCTTCAATCACCCCAAAACGTCGCCATGTATCAGGCCAGCCTCGACCCCGGCGCCGACAAGGACTATCCCGATCCGCTGGTGACGCTTGGGATCGGGCTGATCGCCTACGAACAGGGCGATTGTCAAACCGTCAAGAGCACGCTCGGCCGGCTCATTCAGGATGAGAAGCTCGGCGAAGACAACGATCAATATTGGGAAGCGGCTTACAAACTGCTCGATTGCATGCAGAAGCTGGCCAAGCAAGGCGATCCGAACACCGCGGAATCGCAGGTCCAGCAATCGCTGAAGGTGTTGTATCTAATCTGGCGTGACGAAACCGGCGGAGCGAAATACCGCGAGAAATTCGAGGCGTTGCGGAAGGAAGCGCTGCCGAATTGGGTAGTCCCCGGCGATGCGAAATGAAGAAATTTTGTCCGGTTTCAAATCCTTCGTCCATTTATAGGCCAAAGAGGCATGATCGGGGTTAAACTCCCGGATCGGCGATATGGACGATCGCGAACTATTATCAAAATTCATAGCCGGTTCCTCTCCGGAAGCGTTCGCGGAGCTGGTCCGGCGAAATGCGGACATGGTCTATTCATCCGCGTGCAGGCAATTGGGGGATGAGCATCTGGCCGAGGACGTGACGCAGGCGGTGTTCATTTTGCTGGCGCGCAAGGCGAAACACGTTAGGAGAACCGTGGCGGGATGGCTTGTTTGCGCGACCTGTTACGCCTGCCGGGACGCGCGCAAACTGGCAGCGCGACGCGAATATCACGAAAGGCGGGCCGGGGCGATGAGATTGGGCCAAACGCGAGAGGGTGAACAGATCGCTTGGGAGAGTTACGCGCCGGCCCTGGACGCGGCGATGGCGAGGCTGGGTGGAAAGGACCGCGACGCCGTCGCACTTCGGTATCTGCGAGGAATGAGTTTGAAAGACGTGGGCGCTTCTCTGGGGATCAGCGAGGAGGCCGCTCGCAAGCGCGTGGCGCGAAGCGTGGATCGGCTTCGCGCGTTGGTGTCTGCAAGAACCGCGGTTCCCGGCGGCCCGGTCTTTGCGGAACAAATCGCCGCTTGCGCAACGCAGGCCGCGCCGGCGAAAATGGTTGCCGCCATTTCGGCGGCGCCGATGCTGAAGGGAACGCTGGCGGCGGCGATCGCACAGAAAACGGCGGCTTCGATGCTGGTTGCTAACGTGAAGATCGCCGCGATCTTGCTGCTGACATTGGCGTTGACGGGCGGGGCGGCGGGTTCAATCTATAGGGTGCTGCTGCTGGATTCGGGGACCCAGCAACTCCCGCCCACTCCGCCGCCGCAATTGCCGACGACACCGGCGATACCGCTGGCCGCGATCGTTCCCGAAACCGGCATTCCCGGCGTTGTCCAACTCGTTCGATGGGAAGTGGTATTGGATGACAATGGCGCCAAGGCCCTGGGCGATGTCGTCCAGCCGGTGGCCACCGATAGCCGGATCTTCCGCGCCGCGCTCGTCAACGGCGCCAAGCTTCGCAAGTGCATCGATTCGATCCGGTCGAAAGGACAGGTGACGAATTCCCCGAACATTCTGGCTTTCGCGACTGAGTCACCCGATGGATCGCTTGCTCTTCCATTCTCCACCGCCAATTATTTCGACGATCCAATCAGCGAGGTTGTCTACCCGCAACTCAATTCTCTGGGCGTCTTTACCCAGCCGGGCGGGAATCAATTGCATTTCCACCTGGATTACCGCGATTTCAGAATGCTTCCCATGGCCAAGAACTGGACATGGGCCAATCCTTCCACTGTGTCGATGGTTTACGACGGCGATCTGACGGCCGGCGACGCCGTGGCCTTCCTTGGCGATTTCACCGGAACCAATGGAAAGACTTTTCACTGCCTCATCGTTTGGGAAACATTCAAGGCCCGATCCGATCAGTTGCGGTACTTCCGCCAGCAGAGCGTATCGTGGTGGTGCGCGCATGGGCCGAGCCAACTCCGAAGTTGGGCGGATTCGGCGCTGGCGTGGAAATCAATGGCGACACATCCGGCCAATCAGGTTTCGCCGGGCGACGAGAAAACGCTGGAGGATGGAAAGACCGTTCGGCTGATCGGGCTGACCCGCGCGTCGATTGGGCCGTTCTGCTGGTGGGATGCCCAGGGACAGCCGGTCGATGGACCGACGGAAGGTGTCGGCCTATCCGGCGACCCGACGAACAGGCTCGTCGCGGCGTTTGAAATCACCGGGCCTCCCGAAGAACACAAAATTTCCCAGCCCATCCAACAGGACGATTACACGCCGGATGAACCGTATCGTGAATTAAGCTGTCTTTCATTGCAACGCGAGAAGCCGAATTTGGACATCGGCGTGTTGGTTGGGCCGTGGACCGACAAGGGACACCTTGCGTGGGACGAAACCTTGCCGGTCGCGGGTGACAAATATCGGGTGGACCATCGAATCCCCTTTAGCGAACGGGATTTCCAAACCCGTCTTGCATTCACCGGCGGCCGGGATCATGCCGACTTTTTTATCGCCGTCGGTCCCAACGACGTTGAGCGTGCGCCGGAGAACATACCCGCCGGAATTCTGGTATTGCAGGACAAGAGCCGCGTGCCGAAAACCGAATCGTTCTATGGCGTATTTCGTGACCTTCCCGCGACGGACGTTCAGTATTTCCGGCTGATGCAACGAAAGAGAGAGTGGATCACTTTCACGAACGTCGCGTTGGAGCCGAAGGAATCGCCGGCGGCGGGACCGTGAGCATTCGGAAAATCCGAAATCCGAAATCCGAATGACGAATCAAGCCCGAATGACGAATGACCCAATGAAGACCGTTTCGTCATTCGGGCTTCGGATTTGATTCGTCATTCGGATTTCGGATTTCGGGCTTCTGCCTTCAGGCTTCCGGTTTCCCCCGCCTCGCCGAACAGAGCATCCACGAACCTGTGCGGATCGAACGTCTCGATATCTTCCGGCGTTTCACCGAGGCCGACGAATTTCACCGGGATATTCAGTTGATCGTGGATTGAAACCACGACTCCGCCCTTGGCGGTGCCGTCGAGCTTGGCCAGGAAGATGCCCGTGACGCCGATGGCGGCACTGAAATGCTTCGCCTGCTGGATGGCGTTCTGGCCGGTCGTGGCATCCAATACCAGGAGCACCTCGTGGGGCGCGCCGCCGATGCGCTTGGCGACGACGTCGCGAATCTTGGTCAGCTCGCGCATGAGGTGGTCCTGGGTGTGCAATCGGCCGGCGGTGTCCACGATTAGCGCGTCGAAGTTGCGGGCCTTGGCGGCCTCGCAGGCGTCGTAGGCGACGGCGGCGGGATCGGAACCCATCTTGTGCTTCACGATCTCCACGCCGATCCGCTGCGACCAGGTCGTCAGTTGATCCACGGCCGCGGCCCGGAACGTGTCGCTGGCGCAGACCATCACCTTCTTTTTCATCTGGTTCTTCAGGATCCAGGCGAGCTTGGCGATGCTGGTGGTCTTGCCTGCGCCGTTGATTCCGGCGATGAGGATGACGGTCGGGCCGGATGGGGCCAGGCGCAGCTCGCGGTCGGCGGCCGGGACGCGGGTCAGGATTTCCAGAATCTGATTACGGACGATCTGCTCGGCCTGGCCGGCATTTTTGATCTTGCCGATGCGCCAGCTTTCGCGGATTTCGCCGATCATCCGCTGGACGTTTTTGACTCCCATGTCGGCCTGGAGGAATTTTCCCTCCCATTCGGCCAGGGCGGCGTCGTTGATCTGGCGGCCGGGAATGAAAAGCGTGCGCACGTCGGTGTTGAGCACCACGGCGGTCTTGCGAAGAGCGCCTTTCAACTTATCGAGGGTTTTGGAGAAAAATCGCATGAGAATTTTGCGGAACTACGGCTGTTTTGTTTCGGCGGCGGCGGAGGGCGAAGCCCCTTCCGCGCCGGAGGGCGAAGCCCTTTCCGTAGCGGAGGGCGAAGCCTTTGCCTCCGGGGACTGCTTCTCGTGGAGAACGGCATCCAGAACACCGTTCACGAACGAAGGGCTTTGCTCCGTGGAGAATTCCTTGGCCAGTTCGATGGCCTCGTCGATGACGACTTTCGGGGGCGTGGGCATGTGGGTCATTTCCCACACCGCCAGGCGGATGATGACGCGGTCGACCCCCGGCTGCCGCCGCGGCGGCCATTGCGGGGCGATCCGCTCCACCTGGGCGTCGATGGCCTCCTTCTGGCTCCAGGTTTGCTCGGCCATGTGCAACGCTCGCATGCGGAGAACCTCGTCGGCATCGCCGATCTGCGTCGCCTGAAAGCCCAGCGCCAAATCCAGATTGGCGTTGGCGTCCCACAGGAACAAAACCTGCATGGCCAACTCGCGGATTTTGTGCATGTTGGACATTCCGGTAAGTATAGGGATAAATTGGAAACCCGAAATCCAAATGACATTCTTTTTAACGATCACAAAACCAAGGGTGATGGCAGATTCATCGGCTCGCCACAGGGTGTTGACTGAGAGCGTTTGACATACAAAAATCTCGTTGGCGTCGATCCCCAAGTGCCGATATCATGAAAGGTACGGGCGGGGAACGCGAAACCGGCGAAGAAGCCGATAAGGTGAGAATGTCCGAGCGGATAACCATAACTATCGCGGCAGGGGGCGACGACGCGGACGCTCGCGCATTCATCGCCGTTTTTCAAGATATTCTGGAAATGCTTGATTCGCTGGCTCGTGAACGATACAGAAGCTCCGTCCAAATTGCATGGAGAATCATTTCGCTTGAAAAACATAGCCCGCCGCGCGTCACGTTGGAGAGCAATTCTCGAAGAAAATTGGCCGCTGCGCTCATAACCGGATTGTCTGCAATTCAAACCGATGGAAGAAAGCCCTTCGGAATGGCCACAATGAAGATTGCCAAACGACTTGGGGAAAGAATCGACAGCCGCCAAGTCGATGCGATTACTATCAGATCGGGTCGCGCCGAGTTTAGACCGACATCGGTATTGGCCTGCAACGCGGAAGAAGTGATTGACGCGGGCTTTTACGACATGCCATCGTCTGTAGATGGGAAACTTGACATCGTCAATGTGCATGTCGGGCCAAGGTTCAGTATTTTTGATGATGTCACCGGGCGCGAAATACGTTGCCGATTCCCAGAAAGCATGCTTGAGATGGTGAAGGGAAACCTAGGGAAGAAAATAACGGCGTCCGGGATAGTGCGCTTCAACAGTGCGACAGATCATCCAACATCGATCAACGTTGATAACCTGGAACCGCTGGAAGATAACGAGAACATACCAAGCCTCGAAGAAATGCCTGTGATTGACGTCACTGGCGGCGATTTGTCTCCGGAACAATTCATCAGGAACCAGCGCGATGGCCGCTGATAAACCAAGAGTCTATTGGGATTCATGCATATTCATTCATGCCTTCAAAAGGACGCCATCGCATTGGGAGACGATCGTCGCAATTGAAAAGCAGGCAAAGTCCGGAGAATTGGACATCTTCGTTTCCGCCCTGGTCATCGCCGAAGTTGTTAACTCTAAGGCGCATGGCAAAATGAACGATGCGGATGTCAGGGCAATTGGCCGCTATTTCCGCAATAAATACATTAAGGTTGTCCCGGTAGATCGTCCGGTTGCCAGCAGCGCCGCGGACATCGTGAGGAACCATGACCTAAAGCCGCCAGATGCCGTTCACGTTGCGACCGCGATACGCACTCAGTGCCAAGTGTTTTACACCTATGATGGAGAGGGGAGCGCTCAAGGGCTGCCCTTAAACAAGCGTATCCCCCGCGAGCAAAGATGGCGGCGGGAGCGTGCGCAGGGCCTCCGATTCCCCGCGGTCGATCGAATCGTTTGGTTGTGCATCGAGTCATCTCCACCACAAG
>JBEKKC010000171.1:0-9745 GCA_050010915.1 Tepidisphaeraceae bacterium
TTTCGGCCAGTGGAAGGGGATATTGAGTGGGCGGGACCCTATATCTTCGTGCGGGACGATCCTCAAGCTCGAGTGTCTTACGTTGCCGCATTTAACAGCAGTGCCACGGAAACAACTCATACGGCCTCCGGTTTGATTCCGCGCGACTCTAAGCCACGACAGTGCTACACTGGCCAATATGTCCCATGCGGAGACGCGCCGGTTCAAACCGGAGGCCGTATCACATGCGGCTGAACCTCGAACGCTTGGGTCTCGATCGGTCCAAAGTTTACACGGCTCGCGACCTGTGGTCAGGCGCGGTTTCGGACATCCAGAGGATCCTCAACATAGATCTGTCGCCGGGTGCATCGGCGATCTTTCGTCTGACCGTTCGCTGAATGGACGACGCTGATTTTGAAACATGGAGGACATAAAAATGACGCAGGGAAGAACTGTAGTTGACGCGAACCAATATCCGATGCGTTTAGAAAGCCCCATGTTGTTTCTCTCCCAATTCCTGAACTAAACGCACCCGGCAGGACTCGAACCTGCAACCCTCGGTTCCGAAGACCGATGCTCTGTCCAATTGAGCTACGGGTGCTCAAAAAGCAAACTCGCCGGCGAGATCATTGGCCGGCGAGATTATCCGCCAAAGGACGAACGAATCCAGCGCCGGCGCTTTCGGCGAAGGGGTCCTGGGGCCGGGGCGTCAAGCCGGCGGGGAGTCGGCGGGCGGCGTGTCGCCGCTGGGGGGCGGCTCGGGGTTTGGCGTTGGCGTTGAAGTAACCGCTGTCACCGTCATTTCGGTCGCGACGGCGGTGAAAGCGGGCTCCAATTCATCCTCGGATTGCTCGAGATAAACATCGTCCAACTCGGTCGAATCCACTTCGCGGCGCATGAGGTAGTACACGATGGTGTTGGTCGAGAAATACAGGCTGATGGCAAAGGCGCCGAGGAAGGATACGAAGAGCATCACCCAACAGTTGATGAAGAACGCGCCGATTTTCTGGCCGGCGGCGAGGGGCAGATAATCGGGGGAGTAGGAAAGCCGCCCGTGGACCAATGGACTGGGCCACATGGCGGAGAGAAGATCGTTGGTATTGTCGGCGGAGGTGAAGATGCCCATGCCGACGAAATGGTGGGTGAGCACCAGGGCCAGCCAGATGAACAGGTGAACAAAGATATACGTCGCCGCTCCGTAGGCCAGGGCAACCAGGGTGTAGAACAGCATCCGCCAGGGCCGGGCGTAGACGTAGCTGAAGCTTCGGCTAATGGCGTCGAAGCTGTCGGAGCCTTCCACGGCGATAGTGGGATACATGAGATTGAACCCACCGGCGGTTCCGAGCAGCACCAGGGTCATGACGAATCCGGCAAGGAGCGCGATGACGAACAGGGCGCCGACGGCCATGGGGCCGAGGAACGGGATGTTGCCGATCAGCGACGCGATGGCGACGATCAAGCCGATGGCGATGACGATCACCAGGGGAATGACCGGCGCCGAGGCGAAGGAGAGGAGCTTGCCGACGGCGAAATTCATGGCTTGTCGAACGGAGATTTTTTCATCGCGTGCGACGTGAACGGCGGCGATGCGGCTGATGGCGCCCCCGAACAACGCCCAGGACACCAGGAACAGAATGGCGAAGATGATGAAGAACACGGTGTGGTTCCAGATCAGCCAGATCGGACCGACCGCGAAGAAATTGTAAACGTGGTCCTTCACCCCACCGGCGTCGAGCCAGTTATTGCCCTTCACTCCATCAACAATGCCCGTGACCTGGGTTATTTCGTATTGGAAGAAGGTGCTGAACAAACCCTCGCCCTCGATCAGCCTGACCTGTTGCCATTCGGTCTCGGCGGAATTGTACGCGTCGAGGATGGCCGCATTTCTTGTGCGCAGGAGATCGGGCTTGGCTTCGTCGGAGGCGGTTTTGAGAGCGTCATCGTATTGCTTTGTGGCGACGGCCTTGGCGCCTTCCAGACGGTCGTGGATATGGCCCCACGCTTGAGAAAGGAAATGGGCTTTGCGGGCCTCTTCCAAAACGCGTGTGTGATATGCCTCGGGGGATTCACTGTCGTATTTTGTGACGATTCCGTAGCCGATCAGGGTTTGCGCGTAAGACTCGTCGATGGATTTCTGGACCTGGTCGCGCCAAGCGCTGAGGGTGGATTGATCGGTGCCGTTGGCGATGGCCTGATATTCGGCCACTTCGCCGGGGACGGCCCGGGCGCGGGCGGGCCAGGCCCAGTCAATGATCTGCCCGCCGAAATAGACGCTCAGAAGCAGCGCCAAACCCAGGGCGAGCTTGGAAAGGTGAATGGCAATCCGAAACGACCGGAAAATATGGGTGAAAGGGAATGCCTGACGCCAATCGATGCCGCGAATAATTTGCCCTTCGTCCGCCATCGGCCGAAGCTCCTTTCCATTGCGATCGTTATGCCAGGGCCGCGATTGAATCGCAGGTTAGCCCATGAGTCCGGCATTATAGTGCCAATGGAGGCAGGTTCAAAATCCCGTGCAATGGGAGATAGTGGGTCAATTTGAATGTTGGAGCGATTTGGCATTCCCAGGGAGCAAGCTCCCAGGGCTTTGGATTGCGAAAGTAACCCACTACCGCAATGGGGGATTCTCGATTTTGGCCATGGCGGGGCGGATTCTAGGGCTCGTCCGATGAATCCGCGCGGGCGTCGGCGGACGATGGCGGCGGGAATTCGGAAGATTCGTCGGCCGGCTTGATGGGAATCCGGTATCTCTCGCCCAGCCAGCGGCCCAGGTCAATCAGCTTGCATCGCTCGCCGCAAAAGGGAAAGAACGGGTTGGGAGAATCAGGATCATCCAATTCGGCAACGTTTTTTTTACAGATGGGGCAGAGCATGGTCTTGGCCTTGGATCCCGTCACTTCGCCGACTTGGCGTCCTTGATTGTCGAGGCGGAGGAGCTTTTGGCATCGGCGGCGGGCTTGGCCGGGGCCGCGGGTGTCGGGTCGCCGGAGGGTTTTGAGGCCGAATCGCCTCCCCCACCGCCGGCAGTCTTGGTCTGGACTGAGCCGGACGTGCTCCCGGCATCGGCCTTGGCGGCAGACTTGTAGGCCTCGCTGCGATAATCCGTGGCGTAAAAACCGCCGCCCTTGAAGATCACTCCGGCGCCCATGCCGATCAATCGTTTTACCTGGCTCTTCCCGCAACGGGGGCATTTCTTCACGGCGGGAGCCTTGATCGACTGAAACTTCTCAAACTCAAAACCGCATGCCTCGCATTTGTACTGATAGGTCGGCATAACCAAATCCACGGGTTGGAGAATCCGCCTACTGGGGTTTGCTGACGGCCACCTGTGCCGGACGCAACGTTCGGCCGTGCAACGAATATCCCCTCTGTAGCAACTGCGTCACCGAATTCGGAGGCGCCTTCTCATCTTCCTGGTGCATCACGGCCTGCATCGTCGCGGGATCGAACGGCGTGCCCGGCTCCGGAGCAATGACCTCGACAAACTGGTTCTTCAAAACCGTCATCCATTGTTCGTGAACGATCTGCATCCCCTTGAGAATCGCGGCCGCATCGCCGGCGGATGGATCCACCGCCAATGCCCGCTCAAAACTGTCGATGACGGGCAAAAGGCTCTTGATCAACGCGCCGTTGGCAAAAGCAACGGCCTGGTCCTTGTCGGCATCGAGGCGTCGCCGGGCGTTCTGGAATTCGGCGGTCGTCCGGGCCAGCCGGTCAAACAAGCTGTCCCGCTCTTGCTGAAGCGCGTTGCGCTCCTGAATCAAAGCGTCTCGTTCCTGAATCGATACGTCGCGCTCCTGAGGAAGCGCGTCGCTGCTTTCGCGCTCGGGCGAATCGGCGTTGGGTTCTGTCGGTGTGGGTCTCATAAATCACCTTGCTAAATGCCATCAATCCTTACTCTTGGTCGCGTCGCCCTTGATCAGGCCCTTCAATTTGTCGAAAAAGCCCTTTCGTTGCTGCCGAAGACGGGCGTCCTCGCTGGCGGCGAACTCTCGCAGCAGCGTCTTCTGACGGTCGTTCAATTTCTTCGGCACCTCGATGACGATCTGCACGAGTTCGTCGCCGGTGCGGTAGGACCGCACGTCCGGAAGTCCCCGGCCCTTGAGTTTGAAAACCTCGCCGTGCTGGGTTCCGGCCGGAACGTCCATGGATTCCACGCCCTTGAGCGTGGGAACCTCGATTCGCGCGCCCAGGGCCGCTTCGGAAAATGAAATCGGAACCTGGCAAACCAAATCGTTGTTGTGGCGGGAAAACACGGGATGTTCCCTAACGGCGATGTAAACGTGCAGGTCGCCCGAGGGGGCGCCGTTTTCACCGGCCTCGCCCTCGCCGGTGACGCGGACGGCCTGACCATCGTGCACGCCCGCGGGAATCTTGACCGAGACGGTTCGCTTGCGGAGCTGCCGGCCCGTTCCGCCGCAACTGGGGCAATGCTCGCGAATGACGGTTCCGCGTCCGCGGCAATTCGGGCAGGCCACCACCATGCGGAACATTCCGCCGAATCCCTGCTGCGCCACCCGCCCCTGCCCGCCACATTGTAGGCAGACGATCGGAGCGGTACCCGGCTTGGCGCCGCTGCCGGCGCATTGTTCGCAACGGTCCTGTCTCTCGAAGTCGATCGTCTTTTCGGCTCCGCCGGCGACTTCGTGAAGGCTCAACTCGATCCGGGTTTCCAGATCGAAGCCGCGCGTGGTCTGCCGCGCCCGGCCGCGCCCTCCGCCCAAAGCCCCGCCGAAAATGTCGTCGAACATCGAGAAGATGTCCGTGACGTCCATGTGCGAGAAGTCGTGCTGGCCGGTGACGCCCTGGTGCCCGAACTGATCGTAGCGCCGGCGCTTGCCCTGGTCGGATAAGACTTCATAGGCTTCGGAACATTCCTTGAAGCGCGTCTCGGCCTCGGTCTTGTCGCCGTTGGCGCGATCGGGATGGAATTTCATCGCCAGCCGGCGGTAAGCGCGCTTGATCTCCTCGTCGTCAGCGTTTCGCTGAACGCCCAGGATTTCGTAATAATCGCGCTTGGCGGCGGGCATGACATCTCTGTTGAGGTGTTTCTTTGTGGAATCTTCGCTACGCGGCCTGTCGGTGCCGAATACGGGTCTTCTTTCTGCGCTTGTTGTGGCCATGTCGTGCAAGCCAGTTGGCGAGATCGGGAGGCAGTGGCAACTCCAAAATCGGCTCCTTCAATCCTTTGGACCTATATCGAAGCCAACGCCGCAGTGACTTCTTGGATTCGCCGGATTTTTCGCCGCGGAGCAAGCCTTCAACGGGAATATCCTCATTCAGATCTGGCCAGTGAATGCCGTCGAAGCTGAGTTCAAAATTGGCGTGCTCTGCCGGCGTCCCATGAAACAGGCGAGGAAACCATTTGAGGGGCACGGAGATCGTTCTCCCATCGGCCAAGTCAACGTCAAGCATGCCGTCTTTGACGCTCGCACTGATCGGTTCAGCCGGATACTTATCTTTGGCGGAAATTTTCATGCCACGCTCTCAATAACACATCACGGTTGTTCTCGATGATCCTGCGGACTTCATTCAGTTCGTGCGCGGCAAAGCCGCGAAATCGGGCCAACCGCACTTGCGGATTGAGCCAGAACTTAGCGGTGAAACGATCACGCCGCACGTGAACGTGAGGCGGCTCGTCGTTTTCCCTGGACCAAAAGCCGATCCGGTACGGCCCTATCCGCAGTATCGTCGGCATTCCGAGCTTCCATATCCTGTTTGGGCCTTCGCGGTCCCATAAACAGCGCGAAGACATGAAGCCGTTCTTACCCTCGTGCCCTCGCGGCGTTCCACGGCAATTCTAGCCTTGCGGACCTGGTAATTACACCACGGCTCCCGCCACCGGGGTGGGCTCTTCGCCCTTCTTTTCCTTCAGTTCGGTGACCATGACTTCGGTGGTCAACGCCAGGCCGCTGACGCTGGCGGCGTTTAGCAGGGCCGTGCGGGCGACCTTCGTTGGATCGATGATCCCGCTCTTGAGCATGTCCACGAATTCGCCGTTGGCGGCATCGTAGCCCCAGGCCGGGTTCTTGTTGCTCAGAATCTGATCGACGACGACGTCGCCGTCCTCGCCGGCATTTTCGGCGATCTGGCGCGTCGGCCAGCGCAAAGCCTCGGCGACGATGTCGAAGCCGAGCTTCTCGTCGCCCTTGGCCTTGGACTTGGCGTTCTCGACGGCCTCGATGGCGCGGAGGAACGCCACGCCGCCGCCGGGAACAATGCCTTCCTCGGCCGCGGCCTTGGTGGCGTGCAGGGCGTCGTCGATCAGGTCCTTGCGTTCCTTCATCTCGGTTTCGGTGGCGGCCCCGGCCTTGATGACCGCGACGCCGCCGGTCAATTTTGCCAGGCGTTCCTGGAGCTTTTCGCGGTCGTAGTCGCTGGTGGTGATGTCAATCTGCTTGCGGATTTGGTCGGCGCGGGAGTCGATGTCCTTCCGCTTGCCGGCGCCCTCGACCACGAGCGTATTGTCCTTGTCCACGACCACCCGCTTGGCCGTGCCCAGATCGGACAACTCGACGTTCTCCAGCTTCAGACCCAAATCCTCGCTGATGAACTTCCCGCCGGTAACGACGGCGAGGTCGCCCATCATGGCCTTGCGGCGATCGCCGAAGCCCGGCGCCTTCACCGCGCAGACGCTCAATACGCCGCGGAGCTTGTTGACCACCAAGGCGGCCAACGCCTCGGCGTCGACGTCCTCGGCCACGATCAGCAACGGCCTGCCGGACGTCGCCACCTTGTTCAGAAGCGGCAGCAGTTCCGAGAGGTTCGAAATCTTCTTTTCGTGCAGCAGGATCAAACAGTTCTCCAGCACCGCTTCAAGTGTGGTCGTGTTGGTGAGGAAATAGGGCGACAAATAGCCCTTGTCGAACTGCATTCCCTCGGTGTATTCCAGCGAGGATTCGATGCTCTTGCCCTCGTCGACCGTGATGACGCCTTCCTTGCCGACTTTGTCCATGGCATCGGCCATCAGATCGCCGATCTTCTCGTCGCCGTTGGCGCTGACGGTGGCGACGCGTTTGTAATCCTCGCGGCCCTTGACCTTCTTGGACTGGTGGGTGATGGCGTCGGCGGCGACCTCGGCGGCCTTGAGAATTCCGCGCTGGATCGTGACCGGATTCACGCCCGTCGTCACGGATCGCAGCCCATGGGTGTAAATGGCCTCGGCCAGCACGGTGGCGGTGGTGGTTCCATCGCCGGCCACGTCGCTGGTCTTGCTGGCGACCATGTTCACGAGCTTGGCGCCCATGTTCTCGAACGGTTGGGAAAGCTCGATCTCCTTGGAGACGGTGACGCCGTCCTTGGTGATGCGCGGGCTTCCGTAGGACTTCTGGAGGATGACGTTGCGGCCGCGCGGGCCGAGAGTCGCCTTCACCGCGCGGGAAAGCTGCGACAAGCCGCTGGCGATCTCCGCCCGGGCGTCGTTTGCGAATTTCATCTGTTTGGCTGACATGATTGGTCCTTGTTAATGAATGTCATTGGTCATTGGTCATTTGTGAAGACCAATGACCAATGACGTCTTATTCCAATACTCCGAGAATGTCGGACTCGCGCAAGATAACGAACTTTTCGCCGTCGACCTCGATGTCGGTGCCGCTGTATTTGCCGTAGAAGACCGTGTCGCCGGCGCGGACGGCCAACTCCATGTGCTTGCCTTTCTCGTCCACTTTGCCGGGCCCGGCGGCGATCACCTTGCCCTTGGTCGGCTTTTCCTTGGCCGTATCGGGAAGAACGATTCCGCTGGCGGTCTTGGTTTCCGCTTCCGATTGCTTGACGATCACGCGATCCTGCAGGGGTCGAAGTTTCATAATAGGGTTCCTTTGTTTCTGAGTTTTTGACGTCCTAATTTTTCCGATTTCCCGCGGCCACGAGAGGTCCGGCCGCAACTAATTTCTTCTGCTTTGGATCGACGCGAGCATTGAAGCCCTCCAATGTTCGCGCCCCAAGCAGGGACAGATCGCCGGACTCGGCGAAAACGACTTCATCTACTGTGAAGAACTTGTCGGCTCTAATGATGACAAATCCGACATTTCGAGTGATGGTCTGGCCATTGGCCATCGTTATCGTTACGTCCTTTTTCTCGCGTTTGACGCCGATCTTTTCGAGCAATTTAGCTGGGAGCCATGTGTAATCACTGCCCGTTTCGACCAACAGGTTCTCCACTGTCGCTGATCTATCGCGATCAGCGACGTTCGCGATCTTGCACCCAACATAAAATATGCCCATCTTTTTCATGCCTCAAACCGTCTTCTTGGTCTATCAGGAAAAAGAATGCCGTCTCATCTCGCTTCGTCTATTTAATCAATTTCGCCGCCATCAGGTGTTGTAGGATCGAATCTCAAATCCGCCGCGGTTGGCATGTCTCGATAACTGAGCAACCCTTCTTCAATCGCAGCGGTTTTGTTCATAACCATAGTCCTAAAATGGTTTTGATGCACAATCTGCCGTTGCCGTGTTAAGCCCCACCTTACTTGTTGTTCAATAGCTGTCCATTGTTGTTCCTCGCCACCCAACTCAATTGCGAGTTCACGCAAAGCGGTTTCGAATTCCCCCCGACGATCGGGAGGAGAAAGAGTGTCACCACCCTGTGGACCTTGACCCCAGCTGGCATGGGGGCCCAATTCGTCAAATAAGCGGCGGTATACCCTGCGACGCATTTCTTGATTCCAATTAAACATTCAACGCCTCACATCATGTCATCCATCCCGCCCATGCCGCCCATTCCGCCCATGCCTTCGCCGCCGCCGTGGCCAGCGTGGTCGTCCTTCTTCTTCGGGGCCTCAACGATGATGCAATCGGTTGTCAGCAGCAGGACGGCTACCTCGGCGGCGTTCTGAAGCGCAGTGCGCTCGACTTTTGTCGGCGTGATGATGCCGGCTTTCACAACGTCAACATATTCACTGGTCAGGGCATCGAAGCCTTCGTTGTCCTTGGATTCCATGACTCGACGAACGACCACGCTGCCGCTGGCGCCGGCGTTGTCGGCGATCTGGCGCAAGGGGGCGGTCAGGGCCTGGCGAACGATCTTCACTCCCGCGGCTTCATCGCCTTCGAGCTTGAGATTTCCGCCGCCGTTGAGGGACTTCATGGCTCGGATCATGGCGACGCCTCCGCCGGCGACGACGCCTTCCTCGACGGCGGCGCGGGTGGCGTGCAGGGCATCCTCGATGCGGGATTTCTTTTCTTTCAGTTCGGCTTCGGTGGCCGCCCCGACGTTGATCTGGGCGACGCCGCCGGCCAGCTTGGCCAGGCGTTCCTGGAGTTTTTCGCGGTCGTAATCGCTGGTGGTGGCTTCAATTTCGCGGCGAATCTGCTCGATCCGGCCCTGGATCAACTTGGTTTCGCCGGCGCCTTCGATGATGGTCGTGTTGTCGTTGTCGACGCGAACGAGCTTGGCCTGGCCGAGTTGCTCGATCTCGACCTTGTCCAGTTCGATGCCCAAATCCTTCATGATGGCCGTTCCGCCGGTGAGGATGGCGATGTCCTCGAGCATGGCCTTGCGGCGGTCGCCGTAGCCGGGCGCTTTCACCGCGACGACGTTGAGGATTCCACGCAGCTTGTTGACGACGAGGGTCGCCAGGGCTTCGCCTTCGACGTCTTCAGCGATGATGAGCAGTGGCCGCTTGGCCTTTTGGATTTTTTCCAGGAGTGGAATGAGCTTGGTGGCCGCGGAGATTTTTTCCTCGTAGACGAGGACGAAGACCTTTTCCAGCTCGACGGTCATTTCGTCGGCATTGGTGATGAAGTTGGGGGAGAGGTATCCGCGGTC
>JBEKKC010000172.1:0-9700 GCA_050010915.1 Tepidisphaeraceae bacterium
AAGGTGGACCGGATCGCGGGGGCGGAGTTGGGGGCGGTGCCGCTGGCGGCGGCGACGGCCATGGCGTGCGGTAAGCCGTTCGTCATCGTGCGAAATCAGAAGAAGGATTACGGTACCGGCAAGCTGGTCGAGGGAGTTCTGAATGCGGGGGAAACCGTCATCATTGTGGAAGACGTGCTGACCACGGGCGGACAGGTTTTGGAGGCGGCCAAGAGCCTCAAGGACGCGGGGGCGAAGATCGATAGAATCGTGGCCGTCATCGACCGGATGGAAGGGGCGAGGCAGAACATCGAATCGGCGGGATATGTTTTCGAGGCCCTGTTCACCACGGCGGATTTGGGGATCAGCAAGCAGCCATGAGTCGTTCTGCGGCGGGCGCTCGTATAAAGATTTACCGCGAAGGCGCGAAGGACGCGAAGTTGCGCGAAGAAATATCAAATTGACTTCGCGCAACTTCGCGCCCTTCGCGCCTTCGCGGTAAAGTTTTTCAAGAGAAGTGTGATAAGACAAGGATCTATGGATCGGAGCGGTCCGGGGCGTGCTGGGGTTCGTGGGTCATGTCGTCGATGGCCTGGTCCATTTCCCCGCGATCGAATACTCCTAATTCCTCCAGCGCCAGCAGGGCGGCTTTCTGCTCGGCCATCTTTTTGTTGGGGCCCCAGGCGCTGGCGAAACGGCGGCCGTCGATGACCACGCAGACCTCAAAACATTTGCTGTGGTCCGGGCCTTTTTCGTCCAGCAGTTCGTAGCCGGGCGTGGCGGCGAGGATTTTTTGCGCGTGCTGCTGCAAGACGGCCTTGAAATTCTGCTGGTGGGTGTTGGAGGCGATGATCTCGATCTTGGGGGACATGGTGCGCAGAACGTAATCCTTGACGACGTCGAATCCGCCGTCGAGATAGATCGCGGCGACGATGGACTCGTACACGGCGGCCGCCAGCGAACTGGGCATGGCATCGCGGCTGGAGATGCCCTTGCCGATGATGAGCAGGTCGATCAGCCCCGTCTCGATGGAGACGTCGGCACAGGTCCGGCGGGAAACGACGGCGGACTTGATTTTGGTCAGGTCTCCCTCGAGATATTCGGGGAATCGCTTGTAGAGCGCCTCGCAGATGATCAGATCGAGGACAGCATCGCCGAGGAACTCCATCCGCTCGTTGCTTTGGAGCCGGCTGTCGGCAATGGAGGCATGGGTCAGGGCCTCCTTGAGCAGGTCGGGGTCCTTGAAGGTATACTCGATGATCTTCTCGGCACGCTCGCGGGCTTCGGTATTCACGCGATCAGGGACGATAAATCAGGGCGGTGGGAGTGTCAATTGAAATTGGTCATTTGTCATTGGTCATTTGTCATTGGTCACTTGTCATTTGCGCAGCAGTTCAGAATCGGCGGCGCCACTGACCAAGGACAAGTGACCAATGACAAATGACTTTACTTGCGATGGCGGAGTTGGCCACCTAGGATTCCCCGGTTTGCTGAGGCGGTGCGTATGGCAAAGCAGGTTATGCTGGCCTTGTTGTCGGTGCTGGCGGCGGGCGTGGGCTGGGGGAGGGCCGACGCCCAGCCGCAGCCGAAGGCTCCGCCTTCGCAGACGCTGTTCGATCCGGCGCGGCACATGCGCGTCTCGGAGGTCAAGTCGGGGATGAAGGGATACGGACTGACGGTCTTCAGCGGTACGAAAATCGACAGATTCGACGTTGAAGTCGTGGACGTGGTGAAGAACTATCCAAATCCGAAATACGACGTGATCCTGATCCGGTGTCCGCAGCAGTTCCTGAAAGACACGGGTCCGATCGAGGGGATGAGCGGGTCGCCGATTTATCTGTACGACGATGCCGGCCGGGCGCGGCTGGCCGGGGCGTTCGCTTATGGCTGGACCCCGTTCCCCAGGGATTGTCTGGCCGGTGTGCAGCCGATTGAGTACATGCTGGCGCTGCCGACGAACCGATCACAGGCGGGGCCGGTGGTGAAGAATCGGGCGGCGGTCCATGCAACTGGGCAGTCGGCAGCGCCGAGGTGGTCGTTGGACGTGGAAGGCTTCGCCTCCACGCAGGTGCCGCTGCGACCCTGGGGACATCGGGCAAAGGCGGTGAATTCTCAGAATCCGCAGTGGGGAGCGGGGACGAGCATGCGGGCGCTGGCGACGCCGCTCATGGCCGGGGGGATCAACGCACAGACGCTGGCACGAATCGCGCCGCTGTTCGCCGGTTTGGGATTCGCGCCGATGCAGGTGGGCGGCGGAGGCGGGTCGGCGAGCGGCGATGCCAAACCGGCGCTGGAGCCGGGATCGATGCTGGCGGTACCGCTTCTGACCGGCGACATGGACCTGGTGGCCGTGGGAACGTGCACGGAAAAGATCGGAGACCGGATTTTCGGATTCGGACACTCGTTCAACAACGACGGCCGGATCGAATTGCCCATGGGCAGTGGATCGGTCTCGGCAATCGTGGCGAGCCTGGAACAAAGCTTCAAGCTGGGATTTATTTCGGGAACGAGCGGGGCGTTGTTCACCGATCAGACGGTGGGCGTCGCGGGGCGGATCGGGCAATCGGCCCCGATGGCGCCGGTGGAACTGCGGGTTGTTTACGACGACGGGACGTTGGATGAGACGTATCATTTTTCGGCGGCGCTGCACCCGAAGCTGACGCCGCTGATCGCCGCCGCGGCCGTGACGATGGCGTTGACGGGGGAGAAGAACCTTCCTGAATATCACACGGTGAGCTACGACCTGACGGCCGATTTTGTTGACGGACACCGCGTGCAGGTGAACAACAGCAGCGTGAACGGGGACGGCAGCGAGATCATCGCCGAGGTGGCATTGCCGCTGATGGCGGCGGCGGACAATCCGTTCGCGTACGTGCCGATCTCGCGAATCCAGGGGACGTTCCACGTCAGCGGCGAGGCGCACGCGGCGGACATTCTGTCGGCGACGATTCCCCGCACGAAATATGAGCCGGGGGAAACGGTCAAGGGATACGTTTCGTATTTGCCCTTCCATGCGGATGAGGCGATTTTGCCGGTGGAGTTCGATTTGCCGCGGGATTTGCCAGATGGGCAGTATCAGTTGGTCGTGTCGGATTGGGCGCGTTACCTGGAGGACGAGCGGACGGCCAATCCGTTCAAGTTCAACGCGCAGACGATCGACGAACTCTTCGCGGTGCTTCGGGACGTGGAAGCGATTCGGCACGATTCGGTGTTCCTGCGGCTGGTGAGGCAGGCGGACGGCATCGCGGTGGGCCACACGGAGATGCCGCATCTTCCGTCGAGCCAGCGGCAGGTGTTGCTGGATTCGGGGCGCAGCGACATCATGCCGCTCGTGGGTTCGACGGTGACGAGAGTCCCGGCGGGGCTGGTGATGAGCGGGTCGGCGGAATTCGCGATCACGATCGAGCGCCGCGGCAAAGTGCAAACGCCGACGACGATGAAATAGATCGGGGAAAGTTGGAGCAAACGATGACGTCAGAATACGGATTATCGCGAAGGCGCGAAGCACGCGAAGTTGCGCGAAGTCAAAATGGCGGCATTCCTTCGCGTTTCCTTCGCGTTCTTCGCGCCTTCGCGGTTTATCTTCTCGGGGGAGTGGAGCAAGACAGGGGTGCCATGCAAAGCCGAACGCGGCTGAATTCAATTTCGTATTCCGTATGCGTGTGCATCTGTTTAATTGGATGGATGGCGCCGGCGCGGGCGGTCACCACCTCGCACTGGGTGCACGAGAATGAAGCCGATTTCAAGGCCGGGACCCTGCATGACGTGGTGGTGACCAACCAGGGGGACGTGAAGCTGTCGCGCGCGGTGAAGACGATCCGGGAACAGGATGCCAACGTCACCACGGTCAACGCGATCGTGCAGGGTCCGGACGGGGTGATTTACGCGGGGACGGGTCCGCGGGGGATTCTGCTGGCGGTGAAGGACGATAAAGTAACCACGGCGGCGAAGATCGACGACGCGGTGAACGTTTTGTCGCTGATGGTGGATTCCAAGGGCGGGATCGTGCTGGGAACCGGGGGCGAAAAGGGCCGCGTGCTGCGGATTGCCAAGCCCGGGGACAAGCCGACGGAGATTTTTTCGGACCAGGACGTGCAATACGTCTGGGCATTGCAGCAGACGGCGGATGGGAACATTTACGCCGCGACGGGTCCGAACGGGCAGGTGTTCGAGATCAAGCCGGATGGATCGCACAGCGAATTGTACAAAAGCTCGGAGGACAACCTCACGAGCATGATCAGCGACGGGAAGGACCTGTTGTATCTGGGCACGGATCCGGACGGATTGGTGATCCGGTTGAACCGCAAGACGAAGGAGCCGTTCATCGTTTACAACGCCGGGGAGACGGAAATCACGGCACTGGCGCTGGATGGGGCGGGGAATATATACGCGGCGACGGGCCAAGTGAGCGAACACCAGACGGCCCAGCAGCCCGAGGCGGAGGAGAAGGCGTCGGGCCGGCCGGAACAGCCGGGTTCGCCGGCGCCGATTCCGTCGAATCCCGCGCCCGCGCCGCCGCAGCCGCCGCCGCTTCCGAATCCGAATCCCGGCGAGCCGGCGCCGATTCCCAAGGGCCACGCGATGCGGTCGTCGCCGGCGAACGCGCCGAAGCTGATGGCGATCATTCCGACGGATGGCGGGGACGAACCGGGCGGCGGAGGCGGGGACGAGCCGGGCCCAAACGCGCCGGGAGGGCCGGGACAGAATCCCGCGGCTCCGCAACCGGCGCAGACCCATCCGAACGCCAACGCCAATCCCGCGCCAAGTGCGCCCGAGGCCCAACCGCAGGGGCCGGAGGGCAACGCCATTTACAAAATCGACGCGGATGGATTCGTCACCGAGATCTTCCGCCAGGACGCGGTGATTTATTCCATGATCCGACAGGGGGACGTGCTGATCGTGGGGACGGGCGAGGACGGGGATATTTACCAGGTGAACCCCGCGACCGAGGAGACCGAGGTGCTGGCGAAGGTGGATGCCAAGCAGGTCATGTGCCTGTTGCCCGTGAGGGACGGGCGGATTTTCATGGGGTTGGCCAATACCGGGGGCGTCGCGGTCATGACCGGAGGGTATGCGTCGGCGGGAACGTATCTGAGTCCAGTCCTGGATGCGACGCAGGTGAGCCGATTTGGAAAGATCCAGCTTCACGGACTGTTGCCGAGGGGCGCGCGGCTCCAGGTGGCGACGCGCAGCGGAAACGTGAAGGACGCGGATTCGCCGGGATGGTCGGCCTGGTCGGCGGACGTCGACGCGGCGGAATTTCTGCCGATCAAATCGCCCTCGGCGCGTTTCCTGCAATACCGCCTGACGTTCAGCACGTCCGACCCGTTGCAATCGGCGATGGTGGATCGCGTGGACGTGGCGTACCAGATTCCGAACATGGCGCCGGTGATCAAGTCGGTCCGCATCGGCGCGGGCACGGACACGGGACAAGCCGAGGGCGGCAACGGACCCCCGGACGCAAACGCCGTCGCACCCGGCGCACCGGGCGCTGGCCACGCCGCCGACAATGCGGCCAAACCCCCCGGCGGCACCGGCACGCAGGCGATTACCTGGGACGCTTCGGATCCGAACAACGATGCGTTGACGTATACCCTCTATTTCCGCCGCGGGCGGCAGGCGCCGTGGGTGCTGCTCAGGGATGGGCTTACCCAAACCAGTTTTGAATGGGACACGCGCACCGTGGCCGACGGGGAATATCAGGTGAAGGTCGTGGCATCCGATGAGCTGGCGAATCCGCCGGGTGACGGCAAAACCGCCAGCCGGGTCAGCGATTATGTCGTCGTGGACAATACTCCCCCCACCATCGGCGATCTGGATTACAAGGTCGCGGGCGGCGCGGCGACCATATCCCTCCGCGTCCAGGTCCAGATCAGCACCGTGGCCAGCGTGGAATACACGCTGGATTCGGCTGACGAGTGGCAGACCGTGTTGCCGCTGGACGGGATATTCGATAGCCCGGACGAACAGGTGAAATTTTCGGTCAACGGGTTGACGCCGGGCGAGCATCAGGTGACGATCCGCGCCACCGATAGCCATGGCAACCAGGCCCTTCACAGCATCGTGATCAAGGTGGAATCGGCAACGGCCCGCGGTCAATGACTAAAACCAACAGGAAGCGCAAACATGCATTACCCACATAAGAGCAGCAACATCAAGCGTGCCCGCAACATCGGATTCCGGCGCCGGATGAGGACGAAAAAGGGACGGCAGACGATCAACCGCAAGCGGCGCGCGGGAAGGCGCGTGCAGGTGGTGTGAGGAACTGGCTTGCGGCGCTTCCCACGGAGCAAGCTCCGTGGGCTTTGGGGTGTCGGCAGTGGCCCTTCATGCGCGCACTCGCTCATAGCACCCGATTGAAAACGGGAGGATTCAATGGCGACCGCGGCGGAAACATCGGGCAAGCCGCTGACCCCGGCGGCGCGGGAGGAGTTGCAAACGGCGCAGGACCTGTTCATTCGGCGCTGGGGGGAAATGGGCCAGACCTGGGGAATCAACCGGACGATGGCGGAAATTCACGCCCTGCTGTACGTGGTGGCCGAGCCGCTGTCCACGGATGACGTGATGGAGCGATTGAACATCAGCCGGGGCAATGCCAGCATGTCGCTGCGGGCGTTGTGCGATTGGGGCATCGTCCATCGGCTTCACAAGCGCGGCCAGCGGCGGGAATATTTCCAAAGCCTGTCGGACGTGTGGGAGATGTTCAGCCTGATCGCCGCGGAGCGCAAGCGGCGCGAGATGGACCCGGTTTTGGAAACGATCAAGCAATGCCGGAAAATGCTGGACGAGCAATCCCTCGGCAAGCAGGCCGCACGCAATCAGTCCGTTCAACTGACGCGCCAGCGGCTGGCTGGGATGGAAGAATTCATGGAAGTGACGAACAGAATCTTCCAGCAGTTCATCGGCAACGCGAAGTCCGGCCTGACCCGCGTGGTGCGCGTGTTGTTGAAGGCGTTTTGAGACATCGGGCTTTCGCGGGGCGATCGACCTCATTTTTGGCGATGATCGACCCGGCCATATTGGCGCGGCCAGGGAGCCTCCGCGCCCAACTCGGCGGCGGCGTGAAGCGGCCAATAGGGATCGCGGAGCAGTTGGCGAGCCAGGAAAACGGCATCCGCCTTATTCTCGACGATGATTTGCTCCGCCTGTTCGGCGCGGGTAATCAGCCCCACCGCGCCGGTGGCAATAGCGGCGTCGCGTCGAATGGCCTGGGCAAATGGGACTTGGTAGCCGGGCTCCAGGGGAACGCGCGCCGTGGGCGAAGTTCCTCCGCTGGAGCAATCGATCAGATCGACGCCGATCCGCTTGAATTCTCGGGCAAGAGCGATCGACTGGGCAAGGTCCCAGCCGCCGTCCACCCAATCGGTGGCGGATATGCGCACGAACAGCGGCAAATGCGATGGCCAGGCCGCCCGAACTTCGCGGGCCACGCGCAGAGGCAACCGCATACGATTGGCCAGCGATCCGCCAAATTCGTCCGTGCGTTGATTGGAAAGCGGCGAGAGGAATTCGTGCAGGAGATATCCGTGAGCCATGTGAAGCTCAAGCAATTCGAAGCCTGCGGCGTCGGCGCGGCCGGCCGCCTGTACGAACTGGCCCACCACGGCGTCAATGTCATCGCCCGACATTTGACGCGGCGTCGGCGACGCCGCTGAGAAGGCAATCGGACTGGGAGCGATCGGCTGCCATCCCCCCTTGGCCGGGCCAACCGCCCCGCCGCCGTTCCACGGAGCATCGGTCGAGGCCTTTCGGCCGGCATGGGCAATCTGAATCCCGGGAATGGCGCCTTGCTGCTTTATGAAATGAACGATCGGAGCAAATGCCTCCACGTGCGCATCGGACCAGATGCCGCTGTCGAACGGAGAGATTCGCCCGACCGGCGAAACGGCGGTCGCTTCCACCATCACCAGCCCCGCCCCGCCGACCGCCCGGCTGCCGAGATGCACGAGATGCCAATCGGTGGCCATGCCTTCATCGCTGCTGTATTGGCACATTGGGGAAACGAATACTCGGTTGCGGAACGTGATTTCGCGAATCTTCAGTGGCGTAAATAATTTGCTCATCAGAATACCCGGATAAAGGAATTTGCGGCGAATTAACCACAGCGCAGACTGGGCCCGCAACCTAAAGAGTTTTACCGCGAAGCGGCTGTGTCTAATTTCAAGTGGTTTGGAGTTGACATTTTGGACTCCATGTAAGGCCGTCGCGGGCCATGGCGTTGAGAATGGTCAACAATTTTCGCATGCAGGCGGTAATGACGACCTTGGGCATCTTGCCCGCTTTCTGCAGACGCTCGGCAAACAGGCGGATCGTGGGATTACAACGGATCGCGGTGATCGTGGCCATGTAAAGGACGCTGCGGACGGCGGCGCGGCCGGCGAAGATGGCGCGTTTTCCGGACCATCCTCCGGAGTCGCGATTGTAGGGGGCGACGCCGACCAGGGCGCTGATCTGGCAGCGGTCGATCTTGCCCAGTTCGGGCAATTGAGCGGCCAGGGTGGCGGCGGTGGTTTTGCCGACGCCGGGGACGGACAGGAGCAGATCGCGTCGGCCGGCGAGGTCTTCGTCGGAGTCGATCAGGCGGGCGATCCGCTTGTCCACCTGTTTGATGCGATCATGGATCTGCCGCAGAAGTTTGGCCAGCGTGGCGCGGACAAAGGAGCTGTCGGCCATCGGCAGTTGGTTGCCGTGGGCGGTGCGGGTGTCGATGAGCTGGCGGCGCAGAACCAGCAGGGCGCCGAGTTCGACCTGGTTTTTCGAACGTTTTTCACTGACGGCCGGCTGGAGGCAACGGGCGTACAGAGCCAGCAGATGGGCGTCGATCCCGTCGCTCTTGGCCAGCAGGCCCTGGGCTTTGGCGAAGTGCCGCACCCGGCCCGGCTGCACGCGGGCGATGGGAAGAGCGGCTTCGAGGATGGCGTTGAGGACGGCCCGCTCGTAGCCGCCGGTGGCTTCCACCACGATCAGTCTGGGACGCAACGGACGTATCCGCTCGATCAGTTGCGCGATTCCCGCGGCATCGTTGGCGAAAGTCCAAACGCCCTCCTGGCCATCGACGGCCAGATCGAGCGTTTCCTTGGAGACATCGATGCCCAGATACGACACAGGCGTGTTGTCAACAGAAGTCATGTTGGCCCTTTCTTGCAAATGCGAGCTTGCTTCCGAGGGGAGCAGAGGCTCAGTCGGCTGTTCGGGCTGCGAGACACGGGATCGGCTTGAACCACGCTTCGCGACGGCCTTTGATGGCCCGGACGCGATCGGTTTTGGGCCGATCGTCGTGTTCGCATGACTCCTCGCTGCGCTCGTCGTCACGCGAACACGACGAGGCATAGTAGAACGTCTCTTGGTATTCTTGAACATACAAGACGCGAAGAACGCGAAGTTGCGCGAAGAATTATCAATCTGGCTTCGCGAAACTTCGCGTCTTGCTCGGAAAGACGCAAGTCGGAATCGATTTCCACAACCTTCAACAAAGTGGAATATTCCTCGGGGGCGCGCCTGTAAAGCCTCAGCAAGGCGTCCCGGAACGCTCCCTTTGAGTTGTCAAAGGGCCTATGGACGGCAACCCACCTCCGCTCCCGCTCACGATCCCTTTCTTTCCGTTTTTGGCGTCTGCCAGATTTATCCATGCCTGTATTCTACGTTCGCCCGGCCCCCCATGCAGAAACGGCGCTCGCGTTTCATCTCTGTTTTAGTGGTGGTGGAAAAAGGCAAAGTGTTG
>JBEKKC010000173.1:0-9607 GCA_050010915.1 Tepidisphaeraceae bacterium
AACGCCGCGAGCATGAAGACGTACAGATCGGTGAACAAATCCCCCTTCATGATTTCGGTCCCTCCTGCGAAGCCGCAACCAATGGCGCCAGCGAGTAATATTCCCGCAGCCGCGCATTCACCACTTCCCCGCCCTGCGTCAGCAAAGTGTCGCGGACAATTTCATCCGCCGCGTCCAGCCGCAACTTCCCATCCTTCACCAGGTTCAGCAGAAACGCCGTCACGTTGCGCGCGTACATCTGGCTCGCGTGATACGGAACCGTGCTCGCCAGGTTGTACCAGCCGATGATCGTCACGCCGTGCTCGACGCTCTTTTCTCCCGGCCGCGTCAGCTCGCAATTTCCTCCGCGCTCCGAAGCCAAATCCACGATCACCGATCCCGGCGCCATGTTCTTCACCATCTCCGCAGTCACCAGCAGTGGCGCTTTCTTTCCCGGAATCACCGCGGTCGTGATCACCACGTCGCTTTCCGCAACCACTTTCCCCAGCAACTCTCGTTGCTTCCGGTAAAATTCCTCGCCCTGCTCGCGCGCATATCCGCGTGCATCTTGCGCGTCCTTGGCCTCGATCGGCAACTCGACGAATCGCCCGCCCAGGCTCTGCACCTGTTCCTTTGACGCCGGACGCATGTCGTACGCCGAAGTCACCGCGCCCAGCCGCCGCGAAGTCGCGATCGCCTGCAATCCCGCCACGCCCGCGCCGATCACCAACACGCGCGCCGGCGTAATCGTCCCCGCCGCCGTCGTGAGCATCGGGAAAATTCTCGGCAGCGCGTCCGCCGCCAGGATCACGGCTTTATATCCGCAGATCGTCGCCATCGACGAGAGCACGTCCATGCTTTGCGCGCGCGTGGTTCGCGGCATCAGCTCGACGCACAGCGCCGTCACGCCCCGCTCCGCGATCTGCTGAATCGTCTTAAGCTCTCCCAGCGGCCGCAAAAATCCCACGAGCAATTGATCGCGCCTCATCAACGGCAGATCGGCCTCGCCGGTCTTGTCATTCGATCCGTAACACAGCACCTGCACCACGATATCCGCCGCGGCAAACACCGCGGCGCGATCCGCCACGATCTTCGCGCCCTTGGCCTCGTACGCCGCGTCGGGATACCCGGCCTCGACGCCCGCGCCCGCCTCCACGATCACTTCGAGGCCGCCCTTCATCAACGCAGGCAGCACCGCGGGCACAATCGCGACGCGTCGCTCGCCCGGATAGCTCTCCCGCGGAACGCCAACAATCATGAAACTCCCTCCAAAATTGAAATCTTGAGTCGCAGTCGCAGGAAAGGCCTAGGGGCAGGCGTCAACAAATATTCCCGAGACCGAATATCGTATGCTGCTTCGGCCCCGGACACAACGAAATTTCCGCCGCAGCAGTGTGCCGGCGTTTACGCCCGAGCGAGATGTGGCTGCTGGCGTCAGCCAATCAATTCGGCGCGGGCTGACCGTTTGAGTTTACCGATGGCCTTTTGGGGGCAGCGGCAGTACACGGCTTCGCGGGGACGTTCGAGGCAGCCACTTTGTAGATGCCGTCGAACATTTGCGAGAGATAATCGTCGGCGCTTTTAATCTTGTCCACCGTCGTCTCGTCCAGGAAATCGGCGAAGATCTCCTTCGCCACAGTGGCCTCATCCGGTCCCATTCCAATGTAGGGACCGAAGGCATCGATCAGACCTCCCCATTTATCCGGCTGGTAGACGATCTCGTCCGCGCAATTCACGCCGATGCGCTCGCTATCTTTCCCCGTCGTCGCGTACAAACAGTTCAGTATCAGGTGGAGGTCCCAGCTCGTATCGGACACCAACGTGAAATGCGGATTCGCGGACAGCATTGGCAGCAGTTCGGTACGCACTTGGGCGCCGGCGTCCGACGTCCCTTGGCCCACTTCGTCGATTCTGATCTTCAGGGCGTTCTGCGCCATCGCTGGCGCCGCACCCAGCAGCAGCAATCCTGCAATCACTAGCATTCGTCGCATGCCTTTTTCTCCTTCGTGCACAGTACCGCGCTGCACGCCGCCTGTCTCAGTGGCACATCTCCCGGCTTGCAACACTATCGCACCACCCAATCCTATCCCACCAATTCTTTACTAGCTTGAGGGCAATTTGGCAATGTGCCTTGACGGGCGGGCGCCCATCTCCGCTCCGGCGGACCATGGGTGGGCCCGCTTCGGATAAAACCGACACCGACGATCGGGCACTAAAGAGGGGCGGCCTTTCGGCCGCCCCAATGCTCCGCGCGCTGCGTCAGACGCTGCCCCCGCGGCTAGTGTTTTCCGCCGTCCTTGTCTCCACCCTTTGTTCCGCCGTTCGGGTGCGCATCGGTTTTGTTGTTGTGTTTGTCGCGAGCAATCTGCCGGCTCTCCGCATTCTGCTGATGCTCGATCTGATTGTGCTCTTGTGCCGTTAGATGGCCGCCATTCGCCGCGCGATCGTTTTTGGCTTCGTCGTGAATTCCGGTCTCGTTCTTTTCGATGTGCGATGTTTCACCCGGCGTCATCTGCCCGGAATGAGCCCCCTGATTGATCCGATTCTGCTGGCGATCCTGGCGCGCGTTCACGCCCATCCCCTCCGGGTGCGCCGGAGTCCCATGGTTCACCGACGCATAATTGCTGCGGTCCACCCGCGCCGATTGCCGCTGCGAGACCTGATCCGGAGTCCGCCCGTAATGCTGCTCGTTCATCGCGGAGCGTTCCTCGGCGCTCGGCTCGGCACGGACGCCGCCCTCGCCGTTAAAGCTGAAGTGGTTGTTCACGACCGTCGTGTTGTTGATGAACGTGCGATCCTCGTACACGCCGTGGAACCCCGCACCCACGTGCCACGCTGCTGTGTTGTACATAAATACGCCGCCAGCCCAGCGTCCGCCCCAGAACCCGACGCCGCCGTAGCCAAAGCCATAATTAATCCCACCGTAGAATCCGACGTGCGGGCCCCAGTACCCCTCACGCCAACCATAAAATCCTCCTGCGAATCCCCAGTACCCCGGTGTCCACAACAGCCCCGGATGCGGAGGCGCCACCCACACGCCCGGAATCCAGTAGTAGCCCACCGCGGAACCGTACCCCCAGTATCCCGGCGTCCAAAGAAACCCTTCGGTCGGGCAAGGCGGCTGCTCATACACCGGCAGCGCCGGCGGCGCCACCGCAATCCTCACACCGACGCCGACCGCAACCTGCGCGCGCGATACCGCAGGTATGGCCACGAGCGCGCCAAGGAGCACGCCACAAAACACGATGTGCCGAGCCTTCAGCAAGGTCCTCATCGACGCATTCCTCCGTTTTCTGGCCGCCTCCCACCGCGCCGAAGGCGGCAACTCGGGACGCGCGCAAATTCCGATCACTCCAATACTAGTACAACCCATTTTCGGACAAAAAGTCGCGCCTCCAGCCCTTTGTCCGAATCGTTAAGCCTCCGCCGCTGGCAACAGGCATCGGGACTGGGCGACTCATCGTTCGCGGCGCAAGCGATTCCCCGTTGTTCCCGCGGGACCAAGATAATGCGCCAACATGCAGGAAACAACGAACGCCGCCAAAATCGTTATTTAAGCGACTAAATGCACTCGCGTCTGCTGCGTTGCCCCGTATCTATTCGGTCAGCACAAACAGTGTCACATTATGAATCTGTGTCATTTCGGACAGTCTTGGACAGCAAACCAATTGTTTCATGGTGCTAGGCGGCCGCCAATACGGGCCACCCTTTGAGGCGATTTAGTTGGGCTTATCGACCCTGGTGTCAAACGCGTGCGCGTCGAATTGGATGTATCGACGCGCCAAACCCAAGGGGGTTCACTACCATGAGACAAACCGTGACCTACGCACGTGCTTCAATCCTAGATCAAGAACGCGAAGGGTATTCCATTCCGGCACAGTTGAACCTCTTGAGAGCCTATGCCGCGTCCCACCATTTCTTGATCGTTCATGAGTTCGTGGACCTGGAAACGGCCAAATCCACTGGTCGGAACCGATTCGGCGAAATGCTGCGTTTCCTCAAACAAACCCCCTCCTGCAGAACCGTAGTCGTGGAACAAATGGCCCGGTTTTACCGGAAGCTTTCGGCGTGCCAAATTCTCGAGGATTTGGACGTTGAAATCCACTTGCCAAACGACGACCTGATTATCCGAAAAGAGTCCAAATCCCACGGAATGCTGGTCCAGGGAGTCCAGCTCGATATTCCGCTCGAACCCATTGACGATCCCGTTCAGGGCATCCAAGAGGAAGCCGTTTCGGACGAGCGCGGGCTGCTGCGCGCGCTGATCGATATCTTCCCCGACTTCATTCACGTCAAAGATGGTTCGGGCAGATTCGTCATGGCCAACCGGGCGGTCGCCGAGCTTGTGGGCGCGAAGAAGCCCGAAGATTTGTTCGGAAAGACCGATTTCGATTACTTCTCGAAAGAACTCGCGACAGCCTACTTTTCCGATGACCAAGCCATCGTTTCGTCCGGACGGCCGCTTGTAGATCAGGAAGAGAGGACGGTGGACGCCGAAGGAAATCTTCTGTGGGTATCGACATCCAAAATCCCCTTGCGCAATCAACACGGCGACGTCACTGGAATCATGGCAATCAGTCGCGATATCTCGCGGCGCAAAGGTGCGGAAGACGCCCTCCGAACCGAGCAAGAGCTGCTACGCACTTTGATCGACAACATGCCCGACCGCATTTACGTGAAGGATGCCAAAAGCCGCTGGGTGGTGGCCAACCGCGCCCTTGCCGATCTTGTTGGAGCGAAAAGCCCCCTCGACATGCTCGGAAAGACGGACTTTGACTACTTTCCGCAAGAACTCGCAACCGCCTTCCTTTCCGACGAGGAAGCCGTCGTCCGATCCGGCGAGGCGTTGCTGAATCGCGAGGAGAGGTCGGTGGACGCCAAGGGAAACACACGCTGGACCTCGATATCCAAGGTTCCCTGGCGCGACAACCTCGGCCACGTGAACGGAATCATGGCCATCGGACACGACATCACCGAGCGCAAACAAGCCGAAGAGGCCCTGCGCAAGAGCGAGGAGCGCTTCCGGCTATTCATGAACAACAGTCCCACCGTCGCTTGGATTAAGGATGAAGAGGGCCGCTACGTCTATACCAGCGAGACCTATCTGCAATGCATGGGCGTCCGCGCAGAAGACCGGCTCGGCAAGGCCGACATCGAAATTTATCCGCGCGCCATCGCCGAGCAGTTCAGGAAAAACGATCAGGCCGCGCTTCTGGCGGGCCATCCGATCGAAGTCACCGAGGAAGTGCTCGACGCTGTGGGAAATAAGCGCCTCTGGCTGGCCCGTAAGTTCCCGATCCAAGACGCGTCCGGCCAGATATTTGTAGCGGGAACCGGCTTGGACATCACGGAGGCGCAGGCGTTGGCCTCTCAACTTAATCAGGCGAAGAAGTTGGAGTCGGTTGGAAGGCTCGCGGGAGGAGTGGCCCACGATTTCAACAATCTGCTCAGCGTGATTATCGGTTACAGCGACGTCCTTGCTACCCATCCTGGCCTCGATGAACAGGCGCAAAAAGAAGTCGAGGAAATCAGGAAAGCCGCCAACCGCGCCGCCAACCTCACCCGTCAACTCCTCGCATTCAGCCGCCAGCAAGTGCTGGAACCCAAGATTCTGAATCTCAACTCAGTCGTCGCCGAGACGGAGGAGTTGATTCGACGCTTGATCCGAGAGGACGTTGAGGTCCACACGGAATTGGCTGCCGATCTTGGCTCCGTCAAGGCGGATCCCGGCCAAATCGGGCAGATCCTGATGAATCTGGCGCTGAACGCTCGCGACGCTATGCCCCGCGGCGGAAAGTTGACGATTGAGACCGCCGAGGTCCAATTGGACAAAGAGTACGCTCGTCTTCATCCTCCTTGCATCCCGGGCTGGTACATCGTCATGACCGTCACAGATACCGGCGTGGGAATGGACCAAGACACAAAAGCTCACGTCTTCGAGCCGTTCTTCACCACGAAGGAGGTTGGCAAAGGTACCGGATTGGGCCTTGCGACCGTGTACGGGATCGTCAAACAGAGCGGCGGGCACGTTTGGGTTGATAGCGAACTCGGCCACGGCTCCACGTTCAAAATCTTTCTGCCGCGCGTCAACCGCGCCGCCCCGTCATCGCGCCAGATTTCCGCGGGCGTTCTGGTCTGGCCGCTCATTTTAAGCTTCTTTGTCCACGCGGCCCTCGCCAACCAGCTCGCCTACACCACCAACACTCCCTCCGGCGCGTACATGCCCTGGACCAACACGCTCCAGATTCCGCAGTTCAGTCAACCCTTTGCCCAGCTCAATGGCATTTCCTATTTGTTGTCGGGCGAAGCCACGGAATACGTGAATGTCCATAATCCCGCCCCGCCCAACGAATATGTTAAGGCCGCTGCCACCAACTACATCAACATCCTCCAGGCCGGCAGCCTATTGACCTCGCTGAACTTCTCGAATTACGGCGTTACCGTCGTCCTCTATAACCAAAGCGAATCCATCCTTGCCGGTTCCAGCACCAATGTGTCCGGTACCCTGCCGGCCAGCGCGTTTCCCGCCTATATCGGCAGCGGGACCGTTGCGTTTACGGCGGCTGCGCCGGCGGCAAGCTTCTCCGTTTCGGGCGCCACTTACGGGGTCAGCGCCGAGTACTGCTGGGGCGATGTCACCTTGACGCTGACCTATTCCTTCACTCCGCTCGGCCTGACCCAACAAAACCCCATCCTGCCCACCAGCACCAACGGCAACAATTTCGTCTTCACCGCCGTCCCCTCTGGAGACTGGTTTGGCGTCGCTCCGGCCCCGGCCGTTCAGTTTGATATGACCACGGCCGGGGCGGCCTTCACCGGCATTCTAGGCTTTCCCACCAATTTCTTAACCCCGTTTACCGTCAGCGCCAACGGAACCAGCCGCGGCCAGTTTTCGCCGGGCCAGACCCTTTCTTTCAGCCCCGGCGTCCAGTCGTTCACCGTCTCCAATTTAAGCGCGGGCTATCCGCTGGAATTGGCATTCACCCCGACCAACGCCAGCTTCACCATGACGCCCATCGTCCCGCCCCCGGCTGTCGTCGTTTGGGGCAATGCCTATGCTCCGACCCCCACTAATTTGCAGAGCGTCGCCGCCATCGGGACCGGCTGGTACCACAGCTTTGTCCGCCTTGGCAGCGGCTCCGCGGAATTGTGGGGACTGAATAATTATAATGACACGGTCATCCCGACCGGGCTGACGGATATGGTTGCCATGGCCGGCGGCCAGGATCATACGATTGTCTTGCACGGCAATGGCACCGTGGACGCCTGGGGCGAGGACGTTTACGGAGAGTGCGACTTGCAATCGGGTTTGCAAAACATCGTCGCGGTCGCCGCCGGCACTTATGATTCTTACGTCCTCACTTCCGGGGGCGACGTTTATGGCTGGGGCGACGATACCTACGGGCAGGTTTCGGGAGCTTTCGATCTATACAACATCATCGCCATTTCCTCGTTGGTGAATCACGGCCTCGCCTTGGGTTCCGACGGCAGCGTCCAAGGCTGGGGCGACGATTCGTCTGGTCAAATCGACATCCCGCCGGGATTGGGCGGCGCGGTCGCCGTCGCGGCGGGCAACGGCCATTCCATGGCCCTGCTTGCCAACGGAACCGTTGTAGCCTGGGGCGACAACACTTACGGACAAACCAACGTGCCGGCGGGCCTGTCCAATAGTGTGGCCATTGCCGCCGGCTTTTATCACTGCCTGGCCCTCCGCAACGATGGCACCGTCACGGCCTGGGGCGACAACACATACGGACAAACCAATGTGCCGGCGGGCCTTTCCAATGTTGTGGCCATTGCCGCCGGCGGCTACCAAAACCTGGCCTTGATCCAGACCGGTCTCTCCGCGCCAACGGTGCAGCCCTCGAATGTTCTTCATGCCGGCGGCGCCTTCTCCCTCCAAGTGCCAACCACCCGTGGCTACACCTACTATTTGCAACACAAAGATTCACTCGCCAATCCCTGGTGGCTGCCTTCCCTGCCCGTCCCGGGCAATGGCGCCGTCCAGACCTTGGCCGATCCCGGCGCCCCCGCCTCCCAACGCTTCTATCGCGTTTGGCAAAAGCCCGCTGACAAATAGTGGCAGATGAGGGGGAACAGCCGGCGCGTCTTCCCAAGGGGACAACCTCCCGGTTGCCCCTCGGATTCCGGCCTCGCCCCCCATTCGCCCTTGCCAGCCAGCTTTAGACTCCCTTATTTGACTCTTTACCAAGACTGAGGTATCATCAACTCAGGCCGCCGAAATAGAGCCTGTGAAAGACAATGATACTATGCCTGGCCCGTTGCGAGTCTTGATCGTCGAGGATTCCGTGGAGGACACGCTGCTGATTGCGGCCGAACTCCAACGCGGCGGGCTGGACCCGGTTTATGAGCGCGTGGAGACCGCGGCCTCCCTGCAAGCGGCCCTCGATGTGCGCCAGTGGGACCTCATCCTCTGCGACCATTCCATGACGCAATTGGCCGGCACGGCGGCGTTGGCGATCTATCAACGGAAGGGGCTGGACATTCCCTTCATCAGCGTGTCCGGCACCGTGGGCGAGGAAACCGTCGCGGAGATGATGAAGGCCGGCGTGCACGACTACATCATGAAGAGCAACCTGGCCCGATTGGCGCCCGCGGTTAAACGCGAGTTGCGCGCCGCGCAGGAACGGCAGGCCCGCCGGCAAAGCGAGACCGTCTCAACCTACCTGGCCTCCATTGTCGAGTCCTGCGACGACGCGATCATCGGCAAGACGCTGGACGGCACCGTGGTGAGCTGGAACCCGGGGGCGGAGCGCCTTTACGGCTACACTGCCGCCGAGATGATCGGGCGTTCGATCTCCGTTTTGATCCCGTCCTACCGGCCCGAAGAGCTGCCGGAGATTTACGAGGCCCTCAAGCGGGGCGAAGGGGTGGACGGATTGGAAACGGTGCGCATTCGCAAAGACGGAACGCCCGTCGAGGTCTCGCTCACCATCTCACCGATTAAGGACGCCGGCGGCCAGGTCGTCGGGGCTTCATCGGTGGCGCGCGACATTTCGCGCCGCAAGCGGGAGGAAAATGAGCAACTGAGCTTGATCAAAGACCTTACGGCGGCGCTGGCCCACACCCATCCTCGACCGGACAGAGGCGCGGCGGTCGCCGGCCACAGCGCGCCCGCATCACGGTGATCGTTGGAGCTTGAGGTCGAGGTTCCCCGCGCTCCGTGCAAAGCCTGAGTCTGCCAGCGTGGTTTGAGGGGCCTTCCGCACAACCGCACAACCCACTGCCGGGTTTCGCCTCGCCTTTGCCGGGGGAAGTGGTTTAGTTCGGCTGCTTAACGTGAGAAGCATGGGCGCATATATCGCGGCGGCAGTTCTCGTGCTCTTGCCCGCAGTTGGCCAGGCCCAGGCCATTGCCGATCAAATCGACGCCCTTCTCTCGGCGTTGCCCGGCAACGCCTGGAGCGCCCTGGTCGAAAACGACAGCGGCTCGGTCGCCTATTACGAGCGCGATCCCGACACGGGCCTGGCGCCGGCTTCCAACACCAAGCTCTTCACCACGGCGGCGGCCTTTGGTTTGCTGGGAACCAATTATGCGTTTGAAACGCGGATTTATTATGAGGGTGCCTTCACCCACGGAGCGGTGACCGGCAACTTGAGTCTCGTGT
>JBEKKC010000174.1:0-9583 GCA_050010915.1 Tepidisphaeraceae bacterium
CGCTAACGAACGCCAGCGGCTTGGAATACGGCGTCGGCTATGCCGATGGAAATGAACACGTCGTTACCGGTCTGTCCTCCGGCCAGATCGAAGTGGCCTATACCCTGCTTGGCGACGCGAATCTGGACGGTTTGGTGAACGGCTCGGACTTCAACATCCTGGCCGCCAACTTCAACCAGAGCATCACCGGCTGGGACCAGGGCGACTTCAATTACGACGGCCTGGTCAACGCGTCCGACTTCAACGTGTTGGCGGCAAACTTCAACCAGGGCGTGAGCGGCGCCGCCTCGTCCGGCGACGTTGCGGCCTTGGACGCCTTCGCCGTGGCCAACGGATTGTCCTTGCCGACGTCCAGCGTGCCCGAGCCGGCGACGACGGGATTGCTCGCCATGGGCGCCATCGGCTTGTTGGCGCGCCACCGGCGTCATTCGAGGTAATTTTGGAAGCCACACATTTTTACGCCAAGCGAATCAGCCCCGCCCCAATAGGCGGGGCTGATCGTTTAACCGATCCTGAATGGCTGTTACGCATTCGCGAGGATGAAGGAGAAGCCGTATCACTTCGGCGATTGTGGAACGTCATCCACGTTTTCCATGATTAGGTGAGTGGCATCCTGGATTTGAAAAATGGGAACAGCGGCGGACGTGACGTGAACGTCGCGCAGGGTGACTCGGTCGGCATCGACGATCACGCCGCCTTGTTTGGAAACGATGTCGGCGTTCTCGATGGTGACGTCCTGCAACGGCAGCTCGGGCAGCCCGCGCAACTGCATGGCGATGTTGGCGCCATGGCAGACAATGTTGCGGATCGTGATGGCGCGGAATTGGGGCGTTCCGGGTCCGAGCGGTTCCGGGCGTTCCTGGGTGACGACCAGCGGCTTGGCCACGGGCGGATCGGGCTGGGGAGCGTCCGGGTCGGTGGTTGGGGCCATCGGCGAACGCCGGGTCGGCGGCGATCTCCTGATCATGTAATACATGTCAACCGTAATGCAGGAGTTGGCGATGTCCCACATCTGCATGTCGTGGAGATTGATGTTTTCGACGACTCCGCCGCGGCCGCGCACCGTTTTGAATCGAAGGGCCTCATCGGTGCCGCGCAGCACGCAATCGTAAGCCTCGACGTTGCGTATGCCTCCGGACATCTCGCTGCCGAAGGCTATCCCGCCGTGGCCACGGCCCAGGGTGCAATGCGAGATCGTGACGTTTTCGGTTGGCTTCAGGGTCTGCTGGCCCGGCCGCCGCCGGCCCGATTTCAAGCAGATCACGTCGTCGCCGGCCGATATGTTGCAGTCGGTTACCGCCACGTCCCGGCAGGAATCAATGTCGATCCCATCGCCGTTCTGGGCGTAATAGGGATTGAAGATGGTGACGCGGCGCACGGTGACGTTGTCGCTCAAGAGCAAATGGACGTTCCAGCTTGGGGAATTGCGGAAGGTGGGCCCGTCCAGCAGGACGTGGTGGCAATCGGAGAGCAAGACCAGCGGAGGCCGCAGCAAATCGCGGTAGGGCTGGAAGTCCTCAATCCGCAGCGGGCGGGAACTTAGACGCAATTCCGTCAGGTCGTGTTGCCCGGTCAACCAGGTTGTGGAGGGAAACCAGGTTTGGGACCTTCGATCCACGACGCCACCCGATTGCACCAGCGTGGCCCATTCGGCGGGCGTCAGCTTGGATTTTTTCACCGGGCGCCACGCATCGCCCTGGCCGTCGATGATCCCCTGGCCGGTGATCGCCACGTCGTCCAACTGGTCTCCAGACAGCGGCGAGGTGCACATCACCGTCCGCTGTCCCTCGTAGTTGCTGATCGCCAGCGGATAGTCGTCAAAGTTTCGGCTGAAGAGCACCAGGGCACCGGCGTCGGTGTGCAAGTCGATGCGGCTCATGAGATGGATCGGCCCGGTGAGCCAGGTTCCCGTGGGAATCAGGACATGCCCGCCACCGGCGCCGGCACAAGCGGCGATCGCCTTGGCGATGGCCTGCGTGTCGTCGGTCTTGCCATCTCCGACAGCGCCGAAATCCAGAATGCTCACGGTGCGTGGCGGAATGTCGGGCATGACGATTGCCGGCGGCGTTAGCGCCTGGCCGGCCAACGGCTGCGCCCGGCAATCAGCCAGCGCCAACAGGGCCGAACAAATCGACGATATGCGGAATACGGCTTTCATTTGATGCTGTTGCCTCGCGAAAGAGCCTCGTCCAATCCGTCCACGGTCGCATCCACGATCGTCGGCTTTCCGGCGGCGCCCGAGAGGACGCAGTTGACGAACTTGATCCCGCGGGCGTGGGCGATTTCGATCGGCTGTTTGGCCGAAATCCGCACGTCCGTCAAAACGACGTCCTCGATGGGCATTTCCGGAAGCCCGACGATCTGGCCGGCGATCCACCCGTTGGTTGAGGTCACGTCGCCGATGCGAATATGCCGCCAGATGGGGGTGCGCCCTTCAATCTCCTGCGCGTGGTCCTGGTCGGGATGAACCGGGATTTTCGGATAATAACTGGTGATAAGAATCGAATTCCTGACGTTGTTCATGGTGAGATTCTGATAGGTGAGATATTCGACGAGCCCGCCGCGGCCGCGCGGAGATTTCAGCCGAATGCCCGCCTCGGTGCCGTCGAAACTACAGTTTTGAACGAGCATGTTGCGCAATCCGCCGCTCGATTCGCTTCCCACCGACATGCCATGGCCGTGCAGAAACGTGCAGTCGGTGATCAAAATGTTCTGGCACGATGGCTGATTGGGATCGTACCGGGTGCCGGCCTTCACCGCGATACAGTCGTCTCCGGTGTCGATGGTGCAAGCCCTGATCTCGAAGTTAATGCCGGATGGATCAATTCCGTCGGTATTCGGCGACGTAGCCGGGGACTTGATGTGAACTCCCTCGATGGTCACGTCGCGGCACTGAGCGGGAACCAAATGAAACATGGGCGAATTGGTGAGGGTGATTCCCTGGATAAGGACGCGCGTGCAGCGCGTAAGCTCGATCAGCCTGGGCCGTCGAGGTATCCATTCCCATATAATCGGGTCGCTGTTTTTTGGAGGGACGAACTTCCGCCACCATTGCGCCCCCTGGCCGTCGATGGTTCCCGAGCCGGTAAGGGCAACGTCGTGACCATTCTTGAGCGTGATGCAATTTTCATATTGCCCCCTGGTCATTTGGAAATCGTCGGGGTGGTCGCTGAGAAGGATGGTGGAACCTTCTTCGAGATGGAGATTGAGATTGCTGGCCAGGGCAAACGGCGCGGTGAGGAACTTGCCGGCGGGAACGTCGACGGTTCCGCCGCCGGCGTTGCGGCAGGCGGCGATCGCCTTTTCGATGGCGCCGGTGTTGTAGGTCTTGCCGTCCCCGACGGCTCCGTAATCGGTGATTCTGAAAGTGCGATCGGGAATATTCGGTCGGGCCACGGTAAAATCCGACGGCAGCGTCGCCTGCGCCATCGCCGCCGGCGCAAAGGCCAAAAACGCCACGACAGCCAAAATACCCTTCCAAAATGATGGATTCATGGCGTGCCGGTTTCCTCAGTTCGCCGCGACGGGTCAAAGGCCGTACGGGAAACTCATTTGTTGCGTCCGCTGCGATATCGCGCCGGGGTTTCGCCCAGCGCGGCGCGGAAGACGCGAGTCATATACTGCACGCTGCTGAAGCCCGTTACCCGCGCCACTTGCTTGATCGTCATGTCGGGGCTTAATAGCAATTCCTTCACCCGCGCCAGACGAACGCGCTCGATTTCTTCGTGAATGGTGCGTCCGATCACCCGTTTGAGTCGCTGTTGAAGGCTGGCCCGGGACATTCCCATGTGGGACAACACGTCGACAACCCGCAAGCCCTGGCAGCCGTTTTCGCGGATGTATCGCAGGGTGAGGTTGACCTCGTCATCGTCGCTGGCGACGGTATCGGTGGAAAGGCGGGTGTAGATTCCGCGTGGGGCGAGCCGCTGGGCCTTGGGCGGACTGGTCTTTCCCTGCATCATTTCATCGAGCAGGGCGGCGGCCGTGTAACCGATGTGTTCGGCGTTGACGTCGACGCTGGTCAGCGGCGGAATCGACAGATCGCACAGATGCTCGTCGTTGTCGGCGCCGATCACGGCGACCTCGTCGGGCACCATCGCCCCGCAGCGGCGGCAGGCATCCAACACCTGCAACCCTCGCTCATCGTTGCAGGCCATCACGCCCACGGGCTTGGGCAAAGACCCGATCCACTTCGAGAGCCGCTCCTGTTCCAACTCCCAATCATCCTCAACCGGGGGGTTCTCGGCGGGAAAGACGTCGCAGGTTCCGCCGGATTTGCGAACCAAATCGGCAAAGCTCTCGCCGCGTTCATCCAAACCCGGATGGACACCGGCGGGCCGGCCGCAAAACGCGAAATTCTTCAGCCCGCGCTCAAGCAGATGCTCCGCCGCCAGCCGGGCGATCTGGTCGTGGTCGGGACCGACGTAGGGAAATGGCAATTCCGCGACGGTTCCGCGGAGGTTAACGACGGGGACGCCGGAGTTCAGGAGCAGTTGGGCGATCTCCGGGGTATCGATGCGAGCCAAGATTCCGTCGCCCCGCCAGTTGGTCATCCAAGGCGGAGGTGGATCGCCCAGGCCGTGCGGATGGAAATAGGTGGACCAAGCGCCATGTTCGCGATTGTATTTGGTTACGCCGCGAAGCAGGCCTCGGCCGTAAGACCCGCTGGTCTCAATGAGCAGCGCGACGTGGCGCATGGGAGGTCGCACGGGTTGGGGGCGCGGGGCATTCGGCGATTGCCGAGGGGGCCGCGGAGTCGATAGCCCAGCAAATCCAGCGTCGTCCGAAGCCGACCGGGGTTTGAGCCGCGCGCCTGGCTTGCGGGCCTCGCGTCCTTTAGAAACGGCTTTCGTCAAATTGGACCTGGACGAAGGGGCCAAAAGGTGCCTCCGAAGTTTAGGCAATTTATCACGCCGAGACTTGCTCATTGCATATCCAATCAAATATTATAAAAGTTTTGCATATTTCTACCATCGGCCGCGGATATTTTTTGTTAGAGCCGCAGGCGCGGCCATTTATGCCGGATCGCGACCACGTTCAGGGTAATAAAGGATGAAACCTTTGCACAAATTCACTCCCCTCGACCGGTGGCGGTCTCGGTGTGGTAAACTTCATTGTCGCAAGCGTTCGCCCTTGGGTAGCTTCCCAAGTTGAATTGGGAGTTGGTATGAGTTGCGTTCGGAGTTCATCCCAAAAGCAGATATCCAGGGAGCCGCAGGCATCGCAAGCCTCGCATACGCCGCCCTCGCCCAAGGGCGCTCACAACGGGGACTGGCTTAACGTCCTGGATACCGGCGCCCTGGTCGATGGGGCGGCATCGTCCACCGCATCCATCCAGCGGGCAATCGACCTCTGCGGCAACGGCGGTGGCGGCACGGTCTTCATCCCCGCGGGAAATTATATCGTCGGGACCCTCTGGATGCGCAGCAACGTTACGTTACACCTGGACTCCGGGGCGGCCCTGCTCGGCGACTGCGACCCGGATGCCTATCCCATTTGGAGGACCCAATGGGAAGGCCCCAACGCGCGGCCCGCCCATGCACCGATTATTGCCGGCGAAGGACTCACCAACATCGCCGTCACCGGCCGGGGCTTGATCGACGGGCGCGGTCAGAACTGGTGGGAGGCGTTCAATCAGGGAACGCTCCGCAACGTTCGTCCGCACATCCTGCGCCTGGTCGATTGCCGCGACGTGCTCATCGACGGAATCCATTTCGCCAATTCGCCTCGATGGACCCTGAATCCCGTGGCGTGCGACAATCTTACGATCACCAAAGTCACCATTCGCAATCCCCCGGACTCGCCAAACACCGACGGCATCGATCCCGATTCGTGCAACAACGTGCACATCGCCGATTGCCATATCGACGTGGGTGACGATTGCATCGCCATCAAATCGGGTTGCGAAGAGGACGGGCGGCGACAGCTCCGGCCGTGCCAGAACATCACCATCACCAATTGCACGATGCTTCACGGGCACGGGGGCGTGGTGATCGGGAGCGAAATGTCGGGCGGGGTGCGAAACGTGGCGATCGCTAATTGCGTGTTCTGCGGCACGGACCGTGGGATCAGGCTGAAATCGCGCCGGGGGCGCGGGAACGCGGTGGAGGACCTGCGCGTCGACAACATCGTCATGGACGAGGTTCTGTGCCCGATCGTCCTGAATCTTTTTTACGTGTGCGGGACGTCGGAGAACAGCCGGTTGCTCGACCCCGCCCCGCAGCCGGTCACCGCGGGCACGCCGCAATTCCGCCGGCTGCGATTCAGCAACATCACGGCGCGCAAAGTGAAATACGCGGCGGCCTTCATGCTGGGGCTTCCGGAAATGTCCGTGGACGACGTCGTGCTGGACGGAATCTCGGTGTACATGGACGCGGGCAACACGCAGGCCGGATCGCCGGCGATGGCGGCGGGCGTCGCGGACATGTGCCGCGCGGGATTCGTGCTCAAAAACGCCCGGAACGTCAAGCTCCGCCGGATCGACCTGTACGATCAACTCGGTCCGGCCATCACGATCAACAATTCGCAGGACATTTTCGTCAGCGATCTGTACGCCAGCGCCGTGAATGGTCCGCTGCTCCTGGTGGATGGCGCGGAGTCACCGGTGAGCGATGAAGAGGACGCGGCGTACGGGGGCATCCAAAGCAGCCAGGAAGGGCAGCGAATTCGCACGTTCACGCGGAGTTGGCGCTACGACCGGCGCCGGGCCGGTCGCAGTGCAAGCGAAGCGGCGCTTACTAAACTCGCCGCCAAGTCGCCCGATCGCAGTTGAGGGGATTCCCGATAGCGACGGGGTGTTGGGAAAAGACCCACGGCGGCGCCGTGGGCGTTGTGGCTCAGTGCTGCCAAAGAACGTGAGCGGCTTCCAAGGGGACGGCAACGCCGGCGAAATGGGGCAATATTCGAGCGGTATAGTCCGCGGCCGGGCGGTTTGCCGGCACTTTGCCGCCATAGACGTAGCCTTGCGCGGCCCCCACAAGGGGCCGAATGCGCGTCAGTTCCTGTCTAATCGCGGCGGCGCCGTCCAAGCCGTTGGCGTAGAGTTCAACTCGCACCGCATCGCCTTCCACCTCGCCGAGATAAACTTGGACCTCAAATGCGTGGCTCCGGGCATCGGTCACAACCTTCACCTCGCCAAAGCGCAACGCGGCCCATTTCTCTTTGAGGGTTCGCTGCCAATCGACAATCCGGCTGCCCATCGCGCCCTTTTCGGCGGCGCGGGCGCGATAGGCGGCGGCGGCGGGAAGGTATTGCTCCTGGGTATATTGGCGCACCACGCGATTGGCGGAGAATTGGGGAGTCAGGCGGGACATACTCTCTCGAATTCGCGCGACCCAGGCGGTGGGGATGCCGTTGGGATCGCGGGCATAAAACTCCGGCACGACCTGGCTTTCCAGCAAATCGTAGAGGGCGCCGGCCTCGGCGGCATCCCAGGCTGGATCATCTCCGTGCTCCTGGCCGTCACCCAAGGCCCAGCCGACTTGCGGCGTGTACGCTTCGGCCCACCAGCCATCCAATTCCGATAAATTCAGCCCGCCGTTGACCAGCACTTTCATCCCGCTGGTGCCGCTGGCCTCCCAAGGCCGGCGCGGGGTGTTGATCCAGACATCGACGCCCTGGACCAGGCGCTCGGCGAGGAGCATGTCGTAATCACTCAGGAATACCACGCGCCCCCGCAGCTCCGGGCGGCGAACGAAATGGATCCATTCGCGGACCATGGCCTGGCCCGTGCCGTCGCCGGGATGCGCCTTGCCGGCAACGATAAGCTGCACGGGCCGCCGCCAATCCGACATGAGGCGAAGCAGCCGGTCCGCATCGTGGAGCAGGAGGTTGGGTCTTTTGTACGCCGCGAATCGCCGCGCAAAGCCGAGCGTCAGGGCGTTGGGATCCAACACGTGTTTGGCGCGATCGATCTTGTCGGGAGAGGCGCCGGAAACGGCCAATTGGGGCGGCAACCTTTGCCGCACGTATTCGACCAACTCCCGGCGCGCGGTGGCACGGCATTGCCAAAGTTCGTTGTCGGGCACTCGCCGAATGTCCCGCTCAAGGTTTTCCGTTTCACCCATCCAGCGTTCCTTGCCGGCGAACTTGGTCCAGAGATCGTCCGCCTCGGCCGAATCCCACGTGGGCGTGTGGACGCCGTTGGTGACGTATCCCACCGGCACCTCATCCAGGGGCCAGCGCGGAAACAACGGCGCAAAAATCTGCCGGCTCACCGCGCCGTGCAGGCGGCTCACGCCGTTGACGGCGCCGCTGCCGCGAAGCGCCAGGTAGGCCATATTGAAGTATTCGGATGGATCGTTCGGATTTGCCCGGCCCAGGGCAAGCAGGTCGTGCAGCGAAATGTGCAGCCTCTCCCTGGCGTAGGGGCCAAGATATTGCTCCATCAGCGCGGGACTAAATCGATCGAAACCGGCGGCGACGGGCGTATGCGTCGTGAAAAGATTACCGGCGCGCGTAACAGCAAGAGCGACCTCGAAGGGTTGGCCCGTCTCTTGCATGAAATTTCTTGCCCGCTCCAAGATGGCGAAAGCGGCATGTCCTTCGTTGAGGTGGCAAACCTCGGGCTGAAGGCCAAGGGCGCGGAGAAGCCGCCACCCGCCGAGCCCCAGCACCATTTCCTGGTTGATGCGCAGCTCCGCGCCGCCGCCGTATAGTTCGCTGGTGATTCCGCGATAAATGGGAAAATTGGCCGCATCGTTCGTGTCCAGCAGGTACAGCTTCACTCGGCCGACCTGCACCTGCCAGGCGCGCAGCCAAGTGGAATAGCCCGGCGACTTGATTTCCAGCCGCAACCATTCTCCATTGGGCTGGCGCAGCGGGGTGATCGGCAACTGGCCCGGATCGTTGTACGGGAAAAGCGTCTGCTGAGATCCATCCTTGTCGATGGCCTGCCGAAAATACCCCTGCTGATAGAGCAGCCCGATGCCGACAACCGGCACGCCCAGATTGCTGGCCGCCTTGAGTTGATCGCCGGCGACGTTTCCAAGGCCTCCGGAATAGATCGGCAGCGCTTCGCTCAGCATGTATTCCATGCTGAAATAGGCGACGCAACTCAGGGGCGATTGCGCATGTTTCCGTCCAAACCAAGCCGTGGTCGCCAGCGATTGCTCCCCGGCTTTCACAAGCTCGTTGACCTTCGCCCGAAAGGTGGCGTCGCCCAGGGTGCGCACAAGCTGCTCGCGCGCGACGGTTTGCAGCACCACCCACGGATTATGCGTCAGCTCCCACAACACCGGATCAAGCTGCCGCCACAAAATATCGGCGCCATGATTCCAGGACGAGTGCATGTCCAAAGCCAACTTGGCAAGTGAATCGAATCCCTCCACATCCGCAGCTTGAGCGCTATGGATCGAGGTTGCCGCGGGGTCTTGAGTGCTCATAAGGTGGTGGGATTATAAATGGCCGCGGGGCGTTTTGGGAACGGGCTTAACTTACGTCCCGTCGGGGTGGGTGCGTGACAAATTCTGCACGCCCTGTTCTTCCCCTCCCCATGTACTCAGGGGGAGGGCTAGGGTGGGGGTTTCGTAGGCCAATCGACGTTCGACCCCCACCCCAACCCTCCCCCTGAGTACATGGGGAG
>JBEKKC010000175.1:0-9549 GCA_050010915.1 Tepidisphaeraceae bacterium
ACCAAGCAGCAAAACAGCCCCCCAAAGGGCGCCTACGACGAAAGTGAGGCCAATCCAGCAATCCCGACTCCGCTGAGACAAATCGTCGAATAACATTTTCACCGGACGAGGGGAGAACGATGAGGCTGAATGAGCGATAAATTCCCAAGCTCCGGGGGGGGTTCTGCGCTGGAGGGTAGAGCAGTAGACAGGAGACAGTAGAGCAAAAAAACAACGTCCTCTATATCTATAGCCGGGAGGTGAAAGTTTTAGATGTGTTTTTCGGAAAGCGGGGATTTTTTGGAAATAAGTTTTTGACGGGGAGCGGGGATGTGGGGGGCATGGGCGAAAGCCAGGTTGGGCCGCAGCGATTCAAAACGGAGGGTAAGCGCATCGCTCACCGCCGGGGCCGGATGGAGGGAGGCCAGAAACGCGGGCATTCAATATTCATGAAAAATGAGCCAAGCCAACGAAATCTTGAATGTCCCCTTTAGTCGCTCCGCCGACGTTCCGCCGTCGGCGTGCCAACAGGCCGAGGGCGGTCAAGCCAAAAAACGACAGACTCACCGGCTCGGGGACAGCCGTGGACCACTCGACCGCGAAATATCCCGTATAGTTGTCGTATGTGACCTCGGCGACTCCAAAGACATCGCCCAAGGAGTCGATGGAATCAGCCCAGGAATTGCTTCCGGGGGGGAGGGGCAATAGCGATCCCAGGTCCACCGCTGACGCGGCCGTTCCGCTCCAGAGCATGGCGTGCTCATCGTATCGCGTGGCGAGGCCCCACCCCCAGCCCACCTGTTCGCTGCCGTTGGTGCCATATGCTTGCGAATCGGTGCAACCGCTGGGATTCAGATCGACGGCGCTGGCAGCCGTTCCGCTCCAGAGCAGGGCGTAAGGATCGCTTGCCGTGGCGCTGGCGTACCCATAGCCCACCTGTTGGCTGCCGCTGGTGCCATAGGCGTACGACTCGGTGAAACCGCTGGGATTCAGATCGACGGCGCTGCGGGCCGTTCCGCTCCAGAGCAGGGCGTGAGGATAGTCCGTGGCGTTGACGTACCCGTAGCCCACCTGATGGCTGCCGCTGATGCCCCATGCTTCCGAGTCGTAGAAACCCCTGGGATTGAGATCAACGGCGCTACTGGCCGTTCCGCTCCAGAGCATGGCGTCAATTCCCGTGGCGCTGCCCTCCGCCTCGCCCACCTGTTGACTGCCGTTGGTGGCGTTTGCTCCCGAGTAGGTGAAACCGCTGGGATTGAGATCGACGACGCTGCCGGGCGTTCCGCTCCAGAGCAGGGCGTGAGAATTGTCTCCCGTGGCGCTGCCCCACCCGTAGCCTACCTGTTGGCTGCCACTGGTGGCATAGGCATACGAGTCGTCGAAACCGCTGGGATTGAGATCAACGACGCTGTTGGCCGTTCCACTCCAGAGCAGGGCGTGATAAACGACTTCCGTAGCGCTGCCGTAGCCCCCGGACCCCACCACCTGGCCACCCGCTGCTTCGGACGCATAGCCTGATGGACCACCATCAACACAACCGTTCGGCAGTGTCACGGGATAAAGCACGGTACCTTGGAGTGAACCCGCCCAGGCCGCCGAAGCGGACATCGCGAGGATTGATACGATTGTGGTTTTAAACAGGCGCACAGTCTCTCCCCAAAAGAACAGTGTTGTTACTGGACAGAAGTGAACCGGCCGCCGCCACCGCCAGTGAGCTAGGATCGAGACGGCGGTCGGCACGCTCAAACGCAAGTTGGGCGACGGTCCTCCTCATGAATACTCGAAGCCGTCTAGCGAATGCCCGAAAACGTCAAATGCGGCAGCATTTTAACATGCGGTTTCGGCGAGCCCAAGCGTATTTCTCCTCGAATTTTCAACGTTAATTGGCGCTAGTCATTTACGGCGCATAATGACATGCCGACCGCTGGTCATTTTGTGCGGGTTCGCTCACGGTTTGCAATGAACGAGGCAAGAGCGACGAAATCATGAATGGCCCCTTTATTCAATGGGTGGCGGAGGCGTGATGGCCGACGGGAATGCGTTTGAGGAAGACCGCCAAGCCGATCATCAGGAACGCGCCGATTCCTAACGCCTTGAAGACGTCAATATAGGAGAGCATCGTGGCCTGGGCCTGCACGGCCTCGTAAAGAACGGCCACCGCCCGATGGGCGGCGACCACGGGATTCAGGCCGTGATGAACGAGTTGGGCGGCAATGGAATTGACGGCGGTGTGATAGGTTCTATTGGTAAATGTTGAGGAACTCAGCAGGCGGCTCTGGTGGAATTGGGATCGGCGAATGAGCATGGTGTTGGCGAGGGAGACGCCGAAGCTGCCGCCGAGGTTGCGGGCTAGATTGATCAGGGCGGAAGCGTTGTTGGTCTTGCCTTTGGGCAAACCGACGTAGGCGATGGTGTTGATGGGGACGAAGAGAAACGCCAGGCCCGAGGCCTGGAGGACGCGGGCGCCGGCCAGGGTCCAGAATGGGGCCTGAGTGTCGAAACGCGTCATGAGGAACAAGGAGCAGCCTTCGATGCACATACCGATAGCGATGAGCCATTTGGGCTGATAATGGGAGACGAGGTATCCGACGAGGGGCATCATGAGCATGACGGCAAATCCGCCGGGGGAGATCACGAGTCCGGCCTGGGTGGCGGTGTAGCCCAAAAGGGTTTGCGTGTATTGGGGAAGGAGTTGGGTGGTGCCGAAGAGGATGAAACCGACGGCGAACATGGCGAGGTTGGTGAAGGCGAAATTGAATTTCTTGTAGAGCGGTAGGTCCACCATGGGGTCCGGGGTGATGAATTCCCAGATGATGGCGCCGACGACGCCAATGACGGTGAGGGTGGAAAAGAAGAGAATGAAATTGGAGGAGAACCAATCGTTCTCCTGGCCCTTGTCCAGAACCACCTGGAGGGAGCCAAGTCCGATGGCGACCAATCCAAAGCCGAGATAGTCCACCTTGAGTCCGTGTTTGAGGGTCTCCTTGCGTTGAGCGATGGCGTCGGCGGATTCGCGCAGGAGGAAAGAGACAAGCACGAGGCTGAGGATTCCGACGGGGATATTGATGAAGAAAATCCAGCGCCAGGAAATGTTGTCGGTGATCCAACCGCCGAGGGTCGGCCCGATGGCGGGCGCGACGACGACGGCGATGCCGTAGACGGCGAAGGCCTGACCGCGCTGGCGCGGAGGGAAGGTATCGGTGAGGATGGCCTGCTCGCTGGGCTGAAGCCCGCCGCCGCCCATGCCCTGGAGGACGCGGAAGAAAATCAGCCACGGCAAGGTCGGAGCAAGCCCGCAGAGCAGGGAGCTGCCGGTGAACAATGCGACGCAGAGCATGTAGAAGCGTTTGCGTCCGACGACGGAAGTGAGCCAGCCGCTGATGGGAAGGACGATGGCGTTGGCGACGAGGTAGCTGGTGAGGACCCAGGTGGCCTCGTCGGCGCTGGAGGCCAAGCCGCCGGCGATGTGGACGAGGGAGACGTTGGCGATGCTGGTGTCGAGCACCTCCATGAAGGTGGCCATGGAGACGATGACGGCGATGAGCCAGGGATTCACGGGCGGGCGGGAATCGAGCATCAAGTTCACCTGACCTTGATGCTGGGTTCGACCGACATGCCGGGTGAGAGCAGGTGGTCGGAATCGTCGTTTTGATTGGGATCCAGTTCGATCTTGACGGGAACGCGCTGGATGATCTTGACGTAGTTGCCGGTTGCGTTCTCCGGCGGAAGGAGCGTGAAACGGGACCCGGTGCCGTTTTGAATGCTCTGCACCTTGCCGGTGACGTGCCGGCCGGGATAGGCATCGACGCTGATGTCGGCGGGCTGGCCGGGAACGATATCGGCCAACTGGGTTTCCTTGAAGTTGGCGATCACCCAGACGTCGTACCGGACGATGGAAAACATGGGCTGGCCGACCTGGACGTAATCGCCGGGCTCGACGTCCTTGCGGGTAATAACGCCGTCGGATTCGGCGTGGATTTGGCAGTAACCCAGGTTGTTGCGTGCCTGCTGGAGCGCGGCCTGGGCGGCCTGGAGATTTCCTTCGGCGGTCAGGACGGCCATCTGGGCATCGACGAACTGGGCCTGTGCGGCGGCGATTTTGTCCTTGGCATCTTCCACCATGGCGGCGGTGGATCGCTGGGCGGCGGTTGCGTTGTCGAGTTGCTGTTTGGACCGCGCTTGCGCGTCCAGGGACATGAATCGGTCGAAATCGCTCTGGGCGTTTTGGGCGTTGGCTTCGGCGACGTGAAGCTCGGCCTGGGCCTGATCGATGTCGGTGCGGCTAATCGACACCTGCGCCTGCGCTTCGCGCAATCTGCCTTGGGCGGAGGCTTCGTTGCCTTGAGCCTGCGCGAGCGCGGCGGCGAAATCGCGCGAATCCAGTTCCACGAGCAGATCTCCCTTCTTGACCCGGGAATTGTCGTCGATGTAGACGCGCTGAACGATTGCCGACACCTTGGGGCTGACGGCAATCACGTCGCCTTCAATAAACGCGTCATCGGTCGATTCGTATTGGCGCGCATGCAGCCAGTAAGTCAGCCCGGCGATTCCCGCGCCAATGGCCAGCACCAGCAGCACGGCTACGGCCAGACGCCGCTTGAACAGCGGCGGCCGCGGGCGATCGTTGGGGGGTTGGCCGGCTTCGATCGAGGGAGTCTCGTTTTCGTTCACATGGGTCATGGCGAACTCGACTAGGCCGCTACTATACGCGCGGAATCGGGCTTTTGGCGAATTATACTTTTGAACTAAATTGCCGGGGCGGATTCGCCGATTTTTTCATGGTCCTCGCATTTTGTAAGCCGGCTCACTATGGCCGATAATGACGCGGAAATTCTGGCGGAATCCATTGCCCGAAATATTCCGGCGATCCTGTCGCTGCCGTCGGCGGGGATGCTGCGACATTATAAGTCGCGGCTGGTCGGGGAGCTGGAAGGCGGAATTCTTGTTCAAGCGCCCGAGAACGAAGCGTCGCTGATCGACGAATTGATGAGGAACCAGACGCCTTGCGGCGTTTCGTTTCGGAGCGGGGTGAGGAAGGTGGTATTCGCCTCCCCCATCCGCCGGGTTGAACGCGGCTGGCAAATCAACGAGGACTTGTTCGTCGATGCCCTGCTGCTGGAATTTCCCAAGCAGATCAAAGTGGCGCAAAAGCGCTCGGACTATCGGGTGGAGATTCCTGGGGAGACCGATATTTCACTTCGGGTCTGGAGACTGGGCCCGAGCGATCTTCTCAAAACGGAGCCTTTGGCGGCGACGGAGGTGAAAGCCGAAATCCGCGACCTCAGCATGGGCGGAGCGGGCGTGACTTTGATCGGCGAGGACGGGCAATTGCCGAAAATCTGCGGGGAGGACCGGCTTCGATTGGAGTTGAATTACGACGGGCAATCCATGGTCCTCGAAGGCTGGATGCGCTCGCCCAGCGCGGCGCCGCAGGGCGACAGGATCGTCACCGGGATTCAATTCAAGAAACTACAGGACGATCTGGAAGGCCGGCAGAAGCTGGCGCAACTGGTGCGGATCGTCGGGGAACTTCAGCGTCGGGAACTGCGGATGGCAAGGTTGGGATCGGTCAAAGTCGCGTGCTGAGGGTCTGAGTTTTTCTGGTGGCCTCCAACTCGTTCAAAGAAATAGCTCACGCAGAGGCGCAAAGGCGCAGAGAAGCAAAAGAGGGAAAAGCCTTTGTTTCTGTTACTTCTCTGCGCCTTTGCGCCTCTGCGTGAGCTCTTTCTTCAATGGATATCAAATCGAATCGAGGTGAACCACAAATGTGGCGTTGCATCCGCGTGCTGAGCGCTACAGCGCATTTTCCTGCTGCACGATGACGTCGTAAATTTCCTGGGCGGATTTGGCCTGGGTGAGGGCCTGGCGGAATTTGTCGCTGGTCATGAGTCGGCTGATGCGGGCCAGGGCGTGGATGTGCGGTCCGGTCTTGTCGGGCGGGGAGGCGAGAAGCCAGATCAGGCTCACCGGCCTGCCATCGATGGCCTGGAAATCAATCGGAGTCGCCAGCTTGCCGATGGCCATCACCAGTTGCGAAGTGCCGGAGCATTTTCCGTGCGGGATCGCCAGGCCGTTGCCGATTCCCGTGGTGCGCGTCATCTCCCGCTCCAGGACGGCATTGAGAACGGAGTTGGCATCCTGAATTTCCCCGTTCTTTGCCAGCAGGGCGACTAATTCACCGATGGCTTGGTTCTTGGTCGTGGCCGACATCGGCGTGAGGATGTTCTGGGGCTTGAGAATCTCGGTCAAACGCATTTCAAAACTCCGGTACTCAAGAGGCAAGCTGGGCTGCCAAAGACCCCGCGCCGGCGCGTGGGCGCGAAGGCGGAATCGTACCGATGGCCAACGAGCGAAGCAATGATTCGCGGCGGAAATGATTCACCGCGCCCGCCTGCCGGTCAGGCCCGCGGCCAGGCAAATGACGGCGCAAAGCCAGAAGAGCCAAAGTTCGATCCGGGCCGGGTCCTGAAAATCGACGCGATGGGGATGGCTGGGGTTGTTGGCGGCGAAGTCGATCAGCAGCTTTATGCCGATGAGCAGGACAAGCAGATACGCGCTGCGATGAAGCCGGGGAAAGCGCCCGAGGATTTTGGCGATGGCGGCGGCGGCGAAACGCATCAACACGATGCCAAGCATTCCACCGACGGCGATCACCCAGTACTTGGGGTGGAACATGGCGTTCGAACCGGGCGGCGCCGGGCCGACCAGCGCAACGGCCGCCAGGATCGAATCGGCCGCGAATGCCAGGTCGGTCAGTTCGATGGCGGCGACGGTGCGCCAAAACCCCCGGCCCACGAGAAACGGCGAATCGTTCGAGGTCGCCTCGGCTTTCTTGCCAGCGAAATAATCGAGGGATATCCACAGGAGATAGATCCCGCCAAGCAGTTTGAGGATCGAAAACCGCAGGAGGACGGCGGCGGCCGCGATGGCCGCCAGGCGCAGAAGGAGGCCGCCGATCAGGCCGTAGGACAAGGCCTTCATCCGCAAGGGCGGCTGGATGCGTTGGGCGAGCACGCCCAGGACCAGGGCGTTGTCGATGGAAAGCAGGCCCTCGAGAACCACCAGGAACCCGACTGTTGCCAAATCGCCGGGAGCAAAGGTTTGGCCAAACATTCGATTTTAGGTTCCGAACAACCGATCGCCGGCATCGCCCAAGCCGGGAAGGATGTATCCCTTGTCGTTCAACTGACGGTCAATGGCCGCGCAAAAGATGGGGACTTCCGGATACTGGCGATGCAGCGCGGCGATGCCCTCCGGGGCGGCGACGAGGCAGACGAATTTCAGGCTGGTGACGCCCGATTTCTTCAGAACGTGCACGGCCGCCAACGCGCTGCCGCCGGTCGCCAGCATTGGATCGATGAGCAGCACTTCCGTGGCCGCGATGTCCGGGGGAAGCTTCTGATAATAGGAGACCGGCTCGAGGGTTTTTTCATCGCGATAAACGCCCAGATACCCGAGGCGAGCGTCGGGAAGCAGCCGCAGAACCCCTTCGGCCATTCCCAGCCCCGCCCGGAGGATCGGCACGAGCGTCACTCGCCGGGCCAGCACCCGGCCTGTCATCCGCTCCATCGGGGTCTGCACCGGCTTGGGCGTGGTGGGCCAATCCCGCGTCACTTCGTAAACCATCAGCGACGCGATCTCGTTGAGCAAGGCCCGGAACTTGCGGTGGTCGGCGGTGTAGTCGCGCAATTCGGTCAGCTTGGTCTGAATGACCGGATGATCGATCAGAACGACGTTTTGCAATTGCATCGTCAATCGGCCCTTTCCGGAGATCGTGGCTGGCGTATTGTCGCCGATTTGGCGACGAACGCCAGATGGCCGAATTTCTGTCAGGTTCAATGCCAACTCGGTACAATGCAATTTCCTTCCGCGGAGGTCAAATGATATGGATCGGGCGCCACGCGGCTGCGGCATTGATATTCGCAGCCCTCTTCTGGGGAAGATCATGGGCTGCGCCAACGTCCCAGCCCGTCATTGAGGCATTTCCAACCGCTTCTGCCGAAGACCAGAAGTTGGAAAGCCTCCTCGATCGCCGTCTCCCTTCCGTGCAACTCGCAGGAGTGAAGCTGTCCGATTCCCTAGACTTCGTACGCGATGTCACCGGCACAAACATCTATGTGGATTGGAAAGCCGTCGAGCTCGCCGGGGTCACCCAAACGATCCCCGTGGACCTTGCCGCGACCCACATACCCATTCGCGAGGCTTTGCAAAAAATCCTAAACGGTACCGGCTCGAGTTCGTTGGAATTCCACGTTATGCGCGGCACGATCGTGGTTTCAACAAAACTCAATTTCGCCGACCGAAAAGCCCAAAAGGATCCCTACCTTGCTAAACTCTCCGATTTCAGCAACGACGCCGCCGTGTTGGAAAAACACGTCGCGTCCCTCCAACTGCCGCAGATTTCACTGAAAGATGCCCTTGACTTCGTGCGCGATGTCAGCGGCGTTCCGATCGAGGTGAAATGGCAATCTCTGGCTGCCGCCGGTATTGACCGGAACACCCCGATTTCGCTCAGCCTTCGCGACGCCCAGTTTTCAAGCGTGCTCTATTTCATCCTGGATCAGGCCGGAGACGGGAAACTCGGCTACGTCACCGAACCCACCCAAATAATGGCGTATGACAGAACCCTCAAAATGCGCGTCCCAAAGCAGACGGAACTTATTACCATATCCACAATCAACGACCTTGAAGCCAGCAAAGCTAAACCGGCGACCCAACCAAATTGAACCTCGATTCAATCCGATCGATCACCGCGATTACTTGAGCATTCCCGCCTTCTTGGCATAAGGGAAAAGGCCTCCCGCCTCGATGATCGGCAGCACGTCGCCCAGCGGCCGAAGCTCGTGACGCTGATTTTGGGTCTTGTTGATGACGATGCCCTCGTCCAGGCGAATTTCCAGCTCATCGCCGGTGCGGATCTTTTCGACCAGGCGCTCCTTGGATTCCAGGGGAATCAGGTATCCGCCGTTGACGCTGTTGCGGAAGAAGATGCGGGCGTAAAACTCGGCGATGACGCAGTGGCAGCCGGCCTCGGCCAGGGCCAGGGGGGCGTGCTCGCGGCTGGAGCCGCTGCCGAAGTTCTTGCCGCCGATCACGATCTGGTAATCGCTCTTGAATTCATTGGGGCGGACGAAACGCAAGTGGCCGTCCGGCAAGCCGGCCTGGCCGTCGGGAACGCTGCTCATCGCGTACATGCCGAAGTATTTCCGCTCCTCGGGAATGCTCGGATTATACGAGAGGTATTGCGCGGGAATGATCTGGTCGGTATCGACGTTGTCGCCCAGGACGTAGGCTTTGCCGGTGATGACGTTCTGCATGAGGTCTCCGCTAATGAGAATGAATTGTAACACGAGGGGGTGAGGGAACCCAAATTCGAAACTCGAAATTCGAATGACGAATCAAATTCGAATGACCGAAATTCGAAACCAAGCCGTTTCGTCATTCGAATTTCGAATTTGATTCGTCATTCGAATTTCCCTGGTGGCCCGTGATAATTGAAATGCCGCCTTTGATCGGTTGAGATAGAGGGTGTTGCGGCGATGGATCGCCGTCGTGTGGGCTTTAACGGGA
>JBEKKC010000176.1:0-9519 GCA_050010915.1 Tepidisphaeraceae bacterium
TTGGCCGACCCCATGGTCGGGCCGGCGGACGACCGCGCCGCCCGAATCTGCCGCGAGGCCCGCGCCCTGCATGCCCAGGCGGTCATCGTTTCGCGCATCGCCGGCGCCAGCCATTGCGCATTCGAGGGCGGCGTGATTTCCCGGCGGGTTGGCGCCGACCTCGCCCTGCCGGTGCTGGAGATCGAGGTGCCGTCCGTCAGCGATGCCCTGGCCCCGTCGCTACGAACGCGGATCGAGGCGCTGATCGAGACCGCACGCCGCGGCGCCGAACGGAGCCGAACATGATTGTGGCCGGGATTGACGGCGGGTCGCGCACCATCAAGGTCGTGTTGCTGGACACGGCCGGCAACACGGTGCTGGCCAGCGGCGTTTGCGACCAGGGGGTCCGGCAGGAAGCGTTGGCCGTCGAACTGCTGGACCGGCTTCTGGCCGGCATCGGCCGACCCCAAGGCGACGTGGCGCGCATCGTGGCAACGGGATACGCGCGCCACCGCATCGGAATCGCCCAGCGGGCCATCACCGAAATCACTTGCCATGCCGTGGGCGTGCGGCGGCAGGTGCCCGGGGCCATGACCATCCTGGAAATGGGAGGGCAGGACAGCAAGCTGATTCGGCTGGACGGCGACGGTTTGGTCCGCGATTTTTCCATGAACGACCGCTGCGCCGCCGGCACCGGCCGGTTCCTGGAGGTTGTGGCCGCCCGATTGGAAGTGCGTTTGCAGGACCTGGGCCCGCTGGCCGAAGGCAGCCGGTCCCCGGCCAACATCAGCAGCACGTGCGTCGTTTTCGCGGAAAGCGAGATCATCGGCCTGCTGGCCGGCGGCGTCTGCCGCGAAGACATCGTGGCCGGCGTTCAGCGTTCGATGGCCCAGCGCATCGCCGCCATGGCCGCTGGCAACCCCGAAGAGCCGATCGTCTTCACCGGCGGAGTGGCGCTCGTGACCGGAATGAAAGCCGCCCTCGAAGCCGCACTCGGCAAGCCGCTCACACCGGCGCCCGATCCGCTGATGACCGGCGCCCTGGGCGCGGCCTTCCTCGCGGGAAGGATGAAGGATTAGGTGGGTCAGGGCCCGAAGGGGACACGATCCTATGTATTAGGCAACAATATATTGGACAACTCAGGCGTTGATCCTGTCTAATTCCCGGCATGGCAAAAGGTCCGAGGATCATTCGTGCTAATGACATCGACGAGCTCGCCGGTTCGGCGATTGAGTTCGATCTTTCGGCCGTTTGTCTGAGCCGCCAGATGGCGGCCGCAATGGAAAAATCGCTGGCGCAAGGTGGTAAACCCTTTTATACGCCGACCATCATACCTTCGCTGGTTAATTCCGCTCTTGCAGTAGAGTTGTATTTCAAATGCATGCTTCAACATGCCTCCAACGCGTTTCCGGCTTTTCACTTTCTCAAAGACCTATTCGATCTTCTGGACAAGAGATTTCAAACCTCTATTCAAGATTTCTACGATCAATTAATGGCCAAACAACTTGCGGACTTTCCTCCGGTTGAACCGTGGGCATCCCAACACCGCGCCAACATGCTGAGCCTAAATGCACTCCTCGTGAAGATGAACAACGCATTCGTTGACTGGCGGTATTATTTTGAGAAAGCTCCGAAAGACAGGGCTTTTCATGATCTTAACGATTTGCGGCTTGCTGCAAGAGCCACATTTTCCGAAGTTAAACCGTCATGGGAAAACCTGATAAGACAACACGGGCTTCTGCCAAAATCATCTGACTGGTAGTAGACTCTCGGTGGCAATCCACATGGCCAGTTCGTTAAATGCCAAGGCTATTCGGCGCGGCTGATGACATCCCTTTAGAACAAAATCCACGACAAGTCCCAGCCCGCTACCGGGAACGGCCTTGGGATCGGGATAGCTTCCAATCCGCAGATAATTAGGGACAGTCACCTATTTCAAGACGTCGAAATAGGTGACTGTCCCTAATTTCCTGGACGCGTGGAAGCAGCGGGCCCCGCCCGTGTCAAACTTGCTAAGTCCTGGTCGGGAGTTGCGGGTTCCTCATTCCGTATCCAGGGATGTAGCGGGTTCTCTACCCAATAGGTTTTATAGCGATTATCTGGACCGAAACTGAGATCGATGCTCTCAATATTTATAAGATTTGTAGGACTGATCGGCTCGTATTCACTCCACCTGTCCATCGCCACGAAGTACAGCACGTAGCGGTCATAACCTGCATCTGGAAAAAAAGAAAAAGGGCCAAAGGTCTCTGGGGCATTAATATAATCCTGATCCGGTTCTCCCAGTCGTTTTATGACTTCGCCGCCAGGGGTTCCTTTGGCGATTTCAGGTATCTCGCGGACCCATTTCGCCAGTACATCGGGGTAGACCACCCAAGGGTGTCCATTCCGAGGACCGCCCCGACTTAAATGTAGTTTCGCGTGATCGGCCGACACCGCCTTACCGGCGGGAGTGTCTGTGCAACCCAATTGCGTCACACACAAGACGGGCAGGAGCGTAAGTCGCAATAACCACATAGATATTCCTTTCGTTTCTTCTTTTGCCTGCTCTTTTGCCATAGATGTTTTGGGCGATTCAATAGGTACGAGGATCATTCTACCACCCGCGCACGAAAGAGCCGCCCAGAGGCCGCGGGATTGATGGGCCCGGCGGTTTTGATCGCCGCCAGCGGTTCATCCAACTCCCAAACATGATCGGTAACGCCAGGGGCCATCGCCGGGGTAATCCGCGTGGTGCCGGGCGCCGGGCGGTTCAATTTTGCAGAACCGGCAGCGCCACGCTCTGGCGTTGGCGGGCGAAGCCGAAGGTGCGGACGATGCCGTGTTGGGGGCAGATTTTTTTGCAGTCGCCGCAGGCGATGCACTCGGCGGAGCCGACCTCGCGGCGAACGTCCAGGCCGACGGGGCAGACCTTGTCGCATTTGCCGCAGTCGATGCAGGCGTCGGAGTGAATGGCCATGCCGGTCAGGCTCAGCGGGGCGGTCAGGGCGTAAATCGCGCCCAGGGGACAGAATAGCCGGCAGAACGGGCGGCCGGAGATCACCATCATAATCAGGAACCCCGCCAGGATGCTCAGGCGCAGGGCGTCGTGAGAAAGGCGTGCGAAGCTTGGCGAAGAGTTGGCGCCGAGAATTGCCGGCAGCGCCGCCGTCAGCGTGCCGCAGGGGCAAAGCTTGCAGTAATACAGTTGCCAGCGCGGCTCCTGCTCGACCGTGCTTTGGGGCGAATCGATCACAAGATTGGCTTGGCTCAACTGGTTGGGCACGGTGAAAACGGGAACGGTGACGGTCTGGCCGGGCGGCACGATGATCTGTGGAAAACTCCTTTCGTCCTGATAGACGAGGGCGGACGAAGCGTTTGCGCGGTAGGCGGCGCGGAGTTGCACGCCGTTTACCGGCTCGCTGCCGAGATTCGTGACCGCAACCGTAACGTTGATGTTGCCGTCGGCGTTCTTGGTCACGGCCGGCTTCTCGACGCGCAAAAATCCGGCCGGCACAAATCCAAGCGCCCACGGCAGCACCAATACAAGCAGCACCAGGGCCACGTACTTGCCATAGCGGAAAAATCGCGGAAGTTTGATCTTCGGAGACGGCAAGCGGTAGAGCAGATCCTGAAACAGGCCAAACGGGCAGGCGAACGAACAGATCAAGCGGCCGAAGGCCGCGGCCATCGCCAGCACCGAGGCGATGGCGAATACGGGGATGGCGTGCATGGCCGAGCCGTAGGCGATGACGCCGATCGGGCAGGCGGCGGTGGCCCAGGGGCATCCGTGGCAATTGAAGCCGGGGGAGCAGGCGGATTTCAGTTTGAATCGCTGCCCGAACATGCCGAGGTTCAGCAGCCAACTTGAGATCGCCGAGGTGGCGAATCGTAGGCGGAGGAAAAATGGAGGCAGCGAGGGAGCCATAAAACAATCCTTGGCAAGTCACGCAGGCCTTACGGCGGCCACGCGCCGCGTGGCCCGGGCAGCGGGGGCAAAGTCAGCCCCGCGGCCTTGCTTCCGCCGCCTCAGGTCTTGCAATCGCGTTCGCTGGCCGCCAACGGCGAAAGGCTATACGCGTCGTATACATGGCCGAGCCGACGCCCGAATCCGTCGTAGGTTGTTCCTTCGACAAACTGGGGTCCGGTGAGATATTGGGCCGGCCCATCGTCCAAACGCAGCACCTCGTGCCGCTCCCAACGCAGCGCGTAACCCAGAGCCGCCAGGCTGGCGACGAGGAACAGCAGCCGTGGCCAGGTCGTTCGCAATCGCGTTTTCAAAATGGCATTCATGGGGTTACTCCTTTGCCGCACCATGGTGAACCAGCACGCGCCCGGCCGGCACGCGCCTGGTGAAACCCTCGGCGTCGAAAGCATCCAACATCGCCACCGCCAGCTTGCGGTTGGCGCCAACGGCATCGCGGAAGGCGTTCATTTCCACAACGTCGGCATGCCGAAAAAGAGCCAGCAGCTTGCGGCGGCAATCATCAAGAACGTCGCTGAGGACGAAGTTGCCGTCCAGGGCGACGACGGTGCCGTCTTCCAGCAGCAGTTTGCTCAGCACCTGCATGTCGGCTTCGGGAATGCTCAGTTCATCCATGAGATTTCCGCGTGCCGGACCGAGGACGCCGGCATGGGTAATCCGGTCAAGAATCTGCTGACGAAGATGAAGCAATCGCTCGGAAACATTGGGTTGGAACGACGCCAGGGCGAGCCGGCCGTGTTTGACGGCCAATCCGCCGGCGGCGCAAAGCCATTGCGCCAATCCGGCGAAGCTGCGGCTCTCCAACCCCAGCATTTGGCAGACGTGCGCGGGACTCATGCCCCAGCTATATGGGTTTCGCCGATGATAGCTTTTCAGGGCCTTGGCGAGAGTATCAGCCAACTCGCCGCCGCGGCAGGCGACGGCGCACGCTCCGCCACCCAAGTCGATCAATTGCCGGCTGGAGACGGCGCGGTCGATGTGGGGCTGTGCGTCGGCGGCTTGGCATTGGGTGAGTTGGGCCAATTCGGATGTCCTGAGAATCGTCGCTGGGCCGGCCAGCACGGCGCCAAGGAAAAAGTCGCCCTGAGCGATGGCCCGTCGTGCCTGCTCAAATCGTGGGGCAAGGGGTGCGCGGCGGCGAAAACGCTGCGGGGCGGCCGAGAGGACCGTGCCGCCGCCCAGCGTCTCGTTCGCGGCCGAATGGCGGAGGAGAAAGCGGTCCCCGGCAGCCGCGACCAGCGGCTCGGCCAAGACCAGATGTGCCAAAGCTTCTGCGCCGGGCTCAATGGATTCGCCTTCCAAAAGTTTGATGGATGCATCGACCACGGCCGTGCCCAAATGAAACCGGGCCTCAAATCGCCGCTTGAAGCGATCGCCATCCCCGCAATTGTGGAGCGTGGCAATCAATTCAGTCGTGGGTTGGAAAACCCCGGGGTCGCCCAGCGTCATACCCCGGGCCACCCGCCGCGGATCGATGTCCCGCACGTTGATGGCGGTGCAGCAGTTGGCGAAAGCGAGGTCGGTTTCAAGCTTGTAGGTCTGGATAGTGCGGACGGTCAGCGTTTCTCCCAGCGGCAGCAGTTCGACTTGCTGGGCAACGGCAATCTGTCCGGAAACGGGAATTCCGCTGACCACGGTGCCGTACCCCTTGAGCGAAAAGACGCGTTCGACGTTCATGCGGAAGGCACGCGCATCCCGGGGGCGCTGCCGGACGCGCTCCACCAAACGATCAATGGTGTCGCGAATCTGGGAAATCCCCTCGCCGGTCTCATTGGATACCGGGATGATCGGCGCATCAGGGAATCCGGCTTGCGTCAGGAACGCGGCAACGTCCTGGCGGGCCAATTCCAGCAGATCGGGGCTGACCCTGTCGATCTTGGTGAGGGCCACCAGAACCTGAAGATCGCGGAGCAGCTTGACGATCTGCACGTGCTCGCGTGTTTGGGGCATGACGCCGTCGTCGGCGGCCACCACCAGCAGCAGCACGTCGATGGAAGCGGCGCCGGCGACCATGTTGCGGATGAAATCCTTGTGGCCCGGCACGTCCACGATGCCCACCAGGCGCTTGCCTTCCAGCAGGCACGGCGCGAAGCCCAGGTCGATGCTCATGCCGCGCGCCTTTTCCTCCGGCAGGCGGTCGGTTTCACACCCGGTCAGGTTCTTCACCAGCGAGGTTTTTCCGTGATCGACGTGGCCGGCGGTGCCGACGATGGCGTGCAGGATCTGGGGCGTGGATTTTACAACAACTGGCACACTGCCCCCTTGGCGACAGCGCCGCGCACCGCTTCGATCAGCAGCGGCAACTCGCCTTCCTGCACCGTCCTCATATCCAAAACCAGGGCGCGATCCTGAAGCCGGCCAAACACCGACGGCAGACCCATGCGCAGCCGGCGGCTTAGTTCGTCAGCCGGGATTTGCTCGTGATTCAGCCGCACCACCTTGCTGGCAACCGCTTCGTCGGGATTCGCGCCGCTGCCGACGTAGGCGGCATCGTCGGCGATCGAAACGGACAAACCCGGCAACAATCGAACGGCTTCGGCAAGCTCGCGGGCCTGCGCCAACAACTGCTCCGGCTGGCGCGCCAACATGCGATAGAGCGGGATCTTTTCCCGCCAGGCGGGGGCATTGAGAAAATGGATCAACGTTGCCTGCAAAGCGGCCAAGGTTAGCTTTCCGACGCGGAACATGCGGGCAAAAGGGTTCTTGCGGATGCGTTCGATGGCGGCGGCGCGGCCGCAGATGATCCCCGATTGCGGGCCGCAAATTAGCTTGTCGCCGCTGAAGCACGCCACGTCGATGCCGGCGGCGATGGAGTCGCGCACCAGCGGCTCGTCGGCGAGGCCGAACTCCCGTAGCGGGACCAGGGCGCCGCTGCCCAGATCGTCGATCACCGGAACGTTGTGCTTTTTGCCCAGTTCCACCAACTCCGGCACGTCCGGCGTGGAGGTAAACCCGCGGATGCGGTAGTTGGAGGTATGGACGCGGATGATCGCGCCGGTGCGGTCGTTGATGGCGTTTTCATAATCGCGCAGGTGCGTCCGGTTGGTGGTTCCGACCTCGCGCAGCATGGCCGAACTCTGTGCCATCACGTCGGTCATGCGGAAAGAGCCGCCGATCTCGATCAACTGGCCGCGGCTGATGACGACCTCCTTGCCGGCGGCCAGAGTGTTGAGGATCAACATGGTCGCGGCGGCGTTGTTGTTGACCACGGTGGCGGCCTCGCAGCCGGTCAGCTCGATCAGCATCCGTTGCACGGTGGCTTCGCGCAGGGAGCGGTCGCCCGATTCCAGGCTGGCCTGCAACACCGAATAGCAATCGCAGGCGGCCAACGCGTCGATTGCCTCTCGGCAAAGAGGAGCGCGGCCCAGGCCCGTGTGCAGGAGAATGCCGGTGGCATTGATGGCCCGGCGGCCGGCTGGCTGGCTGAGACGTGCCAGACGAAGGCGAAGCTGATCGCTCAGTTGTTCCAGACTCGGCATCGATTCGATCGCGCCGCCGCGGATGTCGCGGCGCAAATCATCGAGCAAGGCTCGTAATTCAAAGGTGGTCAGCCCGTGACCAAATTCGCGCACCAATTGGCGACCCGGTTCCGAGGCCATGACCTGCGTCACCGAGGGAATCGTTCGCAGAAGATCGACCGAAGGGATGCCCATGTTTGCCTGCGATCCTTTCCGCCATCAGCGCAACTCGGGGCGGAAAAATGGCGGAGGCGTATGGGAATCGAACCCACCCAGGCCTTTGTCAGACCCGCAACAGCTTTGAAGACTGCGAGCGCCACCAGGCTACTGTCCGCCTCCGTTCAGGGTCATTCATTTCGCACCGTGTTGTAGAACATCGCCACCGGAGCTCCGCCAAACGCGATTCCCAGCGCCACGGCTTCGCCGATTTCCTCCTCGGATGCCCCGGCCTCGCGAGCCGCCTTGGCGTTTATCTTAACACATGGCCCGCACTTGCTTATGACGGATAATGCCAGCGCGATCAGTTTCTTTTGTTTGCTTTGCAAAGCGCCGGGGGCGTTGACCGCGGTCAGGTAAATCTTGAACGCATCGGCTGCCGCCGGTGGTGGGAGGGCATCGGAATGGGCGTGGGGTAGTTGAGCCGGCGGCGGCGGGGGCGAATCAGCGCAGCAGCTTACGGTTTCGACAACGGGCGGGGGCAATGCGCCGAACTGGTTTGCCCGGCCGCTACCAGCGGTGATTCGGCCTCCGGCGCAGGGGCCGCTCACCCGGCCGATGATCGCGGCGGCGTCAACGCCCTCGGCGCCCAATGCTTGCATATAACGATGGGCGTGATCGGGTGACATGAACACCAGCAAACCGCCGGACGTCTCCGGGCCAAGTAAAATCGCTTGCTGAGCCTCGGCCAAGCCCGACAGGTCGAACGTCGCCCCATCCAGGAATTGGCGGTTGCGTTCCACCGCGCCCGGCAGCACGTCCTGCCGAGCCAGGTCGGCAACGCCGTCGAGCAGCGGGATGCCGTCAAAATCAAGCGTGATTTCAACGTCGCTGTTACGCGCGATCTCGATCATGTGCCCCAGCAGGCCGAAGCCGGTCACATCCGTCGCGGCATGTGCGCCGTGCAGCGTCATCAATCGGCCGGCGGCTTGGTTCAGCGCGGCCATCGATGCGGCGGCAGCGCGCGAGATCGGGTCCGAGGCCAGGCCAATCTGATGCGCGAAACAAATGATTCCCGTGCCGAGCGGCTTGGTCAGCACGATGGCGTCGCCCGGCTTGGCTCCGCTGTTGCGCACCCAGCCGTCCGGCTTGCACGTTCCCACGACCGCGAAACCGCACTTCACGTCGTCGTCATTGATGCTGTGACCGCCGATTACGCAGATGCCGGCTTCCTTCATCTTCTCGACCCCGCCGCGCAGTATCTGCCGCATGGCTTCGACCGGCAGCTTGTCCACCGGGAAGCCGATGACCGACAACGCCACCTGCGGCGTGCCGCCCATGGCGTATATGTCGCTCAGCGAATTAGCCGCGGCGATCTGGCCGAAGGTGTATGGATCGTCCACGCAGGCGCTGAACACGTCCACCGTGAGGATCGTCGCCGAATCCTTGCCAAGCAGGATGACCCCGGCATCGTCGCCGGCGCTGGCGCCGACCAGGACGCGGGCGTCGTCGATCACGGGCAAGTCCGCCAGGGCCATGCGCAATATCTCTTTGCTGATCTTCGAGGCGCATCCGGCGTTTCGCACGTGCTGGGTCAATCGCACCGGCCCCGCCGCCGCGGGCGGCAGTTCGCCGGCGCACTGGCACCATCCCTCTTCCTTGAACGCATCGCAGGGGCACGGCTGATGGGGATCGCAGATGCAATGGCCCAGCGCCATGGACCGCCGCATCACCCGCCGCCGCCTTTCCAATTGAATCGAGGTCATGGAGAACTCCGTTACCGTCCGATGCAGATTACCGCGAAGGCGCGAAGGACGCGAAGTTGCGCGAAGTCAGATTTGTATTCCTTCGCGCAACTTCGTTGATATCTCCTCAAATCTTGTTTTTTCGACAAGATTTTTGCGCGGCGATGCGTAACTCCAGCGATATCCAATTCTTCTACTTCGCGAAACTTCGCGCTCT
>JBEKKC010000177.1:0-12055 GCA_050010915.1 Tepidisphaeraceae bacterium
CGCCAACGAACGCCCGCCATGTCGGCGGGCTTGGCCGACCATGTATGGCCTTTACACGAATGGATCACATTTCCGGCCGTTCAATCGGAATAGGCCACTAGGCGAATTTCGAGTTTCGATTTTCCGCGCGGCGGTCCGGTTTCCCGCCGGCCCAAAATCCGTATAATCCCCCGTCATGTCCAAACGCCCATCGGTCCCCGCTCCTCCCGCCGCCTATTCCCGAATCCTTCTGAAAATCAGCGGCGAGGGATTCTGCCGCGAAGGCTCCTTCGGCCTGGAAGCGCCGGAGCTGGAAAACATCGCCCGGCAATGCGTTGAAGTCGCCAAACTGGGCGTGCAACTGGCGATCGTCGTGGGGGGCGGCAACTTCATTCGCGGCGCCACGTTCGCCGAGGACGGCAACATCCCGCGCGCCACCGCCGACTACATGGGCATGCTCGCCACCATCATCAACGCCGTCGCCCTCCAGGAGACCATGGAGAAGATGGGCCAGCCGACCCGCGTTCAATCCGCCATCAGCGTTTACAGCGTATGCGAGCCTTTCATCCGCCGCCGCGCCGTCCGCCATTTGGAGAAGGGCCGCGTCCTGATCCTCGCCGCCGGCACCGGGAATCCCTACTTCACCACCGACACCTGCGCCGCCCTCCGCGCCACCGAGATCGGCGCCGACGTTCTGCTGAAAGCCACCAAGGTGGACGGCGTCTATTCCGACGACCCCAAAACGAATCCCTCCGCCAAGCTGCTGCACAATCTTTCCTACGACCAGGTCCTGGCCGGAAAACTGCGCGTCATGGACCTGACGGCCATCACGCTCTGCATGGAACGCAAGATTCCCCTGGTGATCTTCAACCTCCGAACCGCCGGCAACGTGGTAAAAGTTGTCCGCGGCGAAAACGTCGGCACGAGAATCTCGATCTGACGATTCACTTGCGAAAATGAAGGCGATTGAACCGCCAAGACGCCGAGAACGCCAAGTTGGGAAATGCGTCTCGCTGCCCAATCCCCACCTTGGCGTTCTCGGCGTCTTGGCGGTTCAATTTATTTTCTGCGGAGGATCACTTGCTTTCCCCACCCATCTGCTTGACCAGCCCGTTGTATTTATCCGCCAGGTCGTTGAATTTCTGAATCGCCTCGTTGCGCTCGCCGGCCAGCTTTTTAATCCGCTCGCCCGTTTGCTTCAGGGCCGTGTCGCGCTGGTTGACCGCGGCCATCCATTTGGACAACGTCGCCTTGAGTTGCGTCCCCTCGGCCACGGCCTTCTGCAATTGGGATTCCGACATCGACAATCGCTGGCGCAAATCCTCCAGGTCGGCCGCGTCGTCCTTCAGCGTTCTCTCCTGCTCCGCGATCTTCGCCGATTGCTCGATCCGCGTCTTGTCGAGTTGCTCGACGTTGTTTTCCAGCCGGCTGTTTGCCTGCCATTGAATCGCGCATAGCACCGCCAGCACCGCGACGCCGAGACAGTTGAAGATTGAAAGGAACCGGTTCACGGCGTTGCCTTCTTTCCCGAGGGGTTGATCTCGAACGCCACCTTTTCGATTCCCACCAGGCGGACCAGGTCCAGCACGTGGATCACGTCCCCGTGCCGCGCCTCGGTATCTCCGCTGATGATGATCCGCACGTTGGGATTGGCCCGCCGGAATCCCGCCAAGGCGCCGATCAGTTCGTTGTCGTCGACCGCCTTCTTGTCCACGTAGGCCGATCCCGCCTTGTCCACCGTAATATCGACGAAATCGCGCTTGGATTCGTTCGCGGCCGACACCGCCGTCGGCAGGTTCACCGGCACGCTCTTCAGGTTCACCATGCTCAGGCTCACCAGCATAAACGACGCCAGAAGGAAGAACATGATGTCGATGAGCGGGATGATTTCGATCCGCGCCTCGGCCAGGTCGGAGGGGAGCTTGGCATCCAGTTTAACCGGCATGGGCGGCCTCCCGGGTCTTTTCCCGTTGGTCGATGGCGCGCTTGCGGGCGAATTGCTCCAGATCGTGCCCGTGATGTTTGGCCGATTCCACCAGCAATTCAACGTGGTTGATCGTCCGTTCCAGCCGGGCCCGGAAAGTGGTCAGTTGCCGGTTGAAATAGTTGTATGGAACCAGGCAGAAAATCGCGATGCCCAGCCCGCAGGCGGTGGCGATCAGCGCCTCGGCGATTCCGCCGCTGACCTTCGTGGGCGCAAGTTGTTCCTCGCCGACAAAATGGAACGACCGCATGATCCCGGTGACGGTCCCGAGCAATCCCAGCAGCGGCGCCAACGTGATCAGCGTTCCCATCACCCATTGCCGCCGTTCCCCCGCCTCCAGTTCCTTGGAAGCGCGAAGCTGCATCGCGCCCAGCAGCGAGCTGTGCGCGTGAAGCAGGCCTTCGTGGATGGTGTGAAGGAACGGATCGTGCGGGTCGTTGGTCAGCATCATGGCTCCGTCAAAATCGCCGGCGGCGATCGCGTCGAAGCTCCGTTCCATCACCTCCGCCCGCGTTCGCCGCTTCAGGCTCCACCACCACAGCGACCGTTCTATGACCACCGTGATGGCCGCCAGCAGGGCCACCAGGATCGGCCACATGATCGGCCCTCCCTCCTGAAAATAATCCACGACAATGTTCGCTAGGCTAATGCTCATCATTGCGACTCCTCATTCATGCCAAAGCAACCGGTGCGCGACACCTGCTGCAACGAAACCCCCAGCCCGGCCCTCCCCCGGAGTACCAGGGGAGGGGGTCTGCTTGAGAATCTGATTACTCTGTCATTCATGCCGATTGATTTGAAACTGGATGGAAACCTCATAGACACGGACGGGGCCTCTTCGGAACCGCCAGGTGGTTCGCACCGCGCGAACCGCCGCGCTGTTCAGCACCGGCCACGGACAGGGCGAGACGGCCTCGGCTTGCGTCACCCGGCCATCCTCCGCGACCGTCATTCGCACCACGACGGTTCCCTCCTGGCCGGCCCGCACCGCCTCCGGCGGATACTCCGGCGCGGGCTGCTCACCCTCGCCTTCTCCGTACGTCAGCCGGATGACGGAATTCTCGGTTGGCGTCATTCGCGGCGCTTCGACCCCGTGCACGGGCGCATCCACCGGCTCGGCGAAGGCGATGGCCGGACCGGGCGCGGCCACCGCCGGTGTATCCGGCGGCGCGGCCGCCGGCGGACTCGGTTCCGCCGGCCGCTGTTGGATCGCCTCGACGTTCAGAAGCTCCGTATCGACGGGCGCCGCCGGCCCGGCCGGCAGCGCCTGCCTGAGCGACCAGCGCATTCCTATCCACCCGACCACGACGCAGCCGCACCACACCACCATCGTGGCCACCGCCGGCAAACCCGCCTCGTGTTTCGCATCTCCATCAGAATTCATAAGCCAAACCCACGTAGAAAGTCCGCCTTTGGCCATACTGCGGCGCGGCCACTCCGATTCCCGTACCGCTGCGGATTTGATAGCTTTCGTCAAACACGTTCAGCGCGTCAAAGCGAAGCTTGATGATGTCGCCTCTCGAGCCGTTGGGGTGGAACGCGTGTTCGTATCCGACGTTGATGGGATAATACGGCGGTTCCGAGAATTGATTGGCGAACCCCGACCGCAAACCGGAGCCGTACAAGGCATCCACGTAAACCTCGTTGTTCTTCCATTCGTACGAAACCCCCGCCGAGGCCGTGTATTCGGATTGGTGGTCCAGCGGGATCGCCTGGTTTTGGATATATGCCAGTTCCGTGGGGTCGATCGTGAACTGTTGGGAATCGATGTCCCGGCCCTGGTCCAGGGTCCAGGCGAAATTCCCGAACGCCGTGAATCCTTCGGCCTTGTATGTCGTGCTGAGTTCCGTTCCGTACACCAGGCCGTAGCGGTAGTTGAACGGCGTGAAAATCACCGCGTCTCCGAACTGTCCAAGGTCAATCAGGTTCTTGGCCTGTTTGTAAAACCCGTCCACGTTCACCTGCCAGGGCTTGGCGATCTGCTCGGAAACTCCCACGTCGTAATAATTCGACCGCTCGACCAGCGGAGCACCGTCCAGCGTGTTCGGCGCGGCGTTGGTCGTGTTGGCGAATTTGGCGATCGTGCCCGGCGGCACGTATTGCACCGGCGGCGGCACGAAATACCGCGAATAGCCAATGTGGGCCGTGGTCTGTTTGTTCACCTTCCATACCAGGTTCACCCGCGGGCTGATCTGACCTTCATTGTCAAAATTCGCCGCGAATTCGTCGAGCCGGGCGCCGTAATTCACCGTCAGGTCCGGCGTGAGCTTCCATTCATCCTGGACGTACACGCCCGCCTCGGTCGCGTTGTTGCGCGTGTCGTCCACAATCTCCTCAGGAAAGGCGGCCACCGCTCCCGTCACGGGATCGACCGCGAACACGCTGGTGTTCGTGTCGTTCCTTTCCACCGTGTAATCCGCGATCAACCCGGCCCGAAGCGTGTGCTGATCGTTGATGTTGTACGAGGTGTCCACCTGAAGTCCGCTGGTGGCGAAGGAGTTGATGATCTCTCCGGCCACGCCTTGCAACATTAGGTCCCCGACCGGGTCGGGAGTGAAATGAATCTGCCCGTACCGGTAGAACGCCGACGCCAGTAGCGAGAATTGATCGACGCTTTTCTGATACGAGACGACCCCGTAATACTCCTGCTCGTTCTGGGTCTCGTTTTCGACCGATGAATCGAACGTCGAAAGGCTTCCGATGGAATACGCCGGCAAGACGCCGGGAACGTCGGGGATTTGAAAATCGGCGTTCGATCCGTTGACGATGAAACTCAGCCGGCTCGTGTCGTCGATGTGGTACGTCGAGTAAACGAACAACTTTTCCTGGTCCGTGTCGTCGTGGATGGGCCTGACGCTCGGCGTGGGATTCTCAATCCCGTCGTCGCTGTGCTTGTACGACGCGGCCACAAAGTAATCCCATTTCCCCTGCGTCCAGCCCAGGTCGACCGACGGCTCGAACGTGTCGTATCCGCCGCCGTACAGTGAAACTTCGCCTCCCTGTAAAGCCTGGCCGGACTTGCTGGTCACGTCGATGATGCCGGCCGTGTGAAATCCAAACTGGGCCGGCAAACTTCCATCGATGAGCGTCACCGACTCGATCATGTGCGTGTCCAGTTCCTGTCCGAACGTGTTGATCGGCTGCGGCAGCAGAACGCCGTCCACCCGGTACGTCGTGTTCGCGTGCTCGCCGCGCACGTGAAACTGGCCGAACGAATCCGTCACCACGCCCGGCGTCCGCAAAAGCACCTGCTGGAAGTTGGCGTTGTCCCCCTCCGGAATCGTTTCAATCTGGTTCGGCCCTTCGGTGTACGTCGTGGCGCCCAGGCTCGGCGCGATCTGGTCGCGGGCCAAATCCAGATCGGACGTGACCAACACCTTGGCCAGTTGTCCCCCGACCGGCGTCGGCGTCAATGCCGGTGACGGCGCCGTGGTCGGCGATAGAGCCAGTTCGTGCATCGCCGGCGGCGGCGGGGGGGCCGGGGGGATTGCCGACGTATCCGGATTTGTGGACGGACTTACATTGGTCGCCGCTGGAATTTGTGCGCCCCAGCCGAGCGCGCCGCCCGCGGCAATAGCCGCGACGGCCCAAACGAAGAATAAACGCATGGGATTGCGCCTCCGAGAGATGCCATTGGAATTTCGTCAATGGAATATCGAGATCGGACTAAAGGCACGACCCATGCCAGGGAACGCCCACGGCGCCGCCGTGGGGATTTCCCGCGCAACAAAAGATCTGAAATGCCCTAATCCGATGCCGAATCGCTCGGCGGCGCACGCGCCGGAATGAACACGACAAACGCCAGCACCGGCGCTTCGGGCTGCGGCAGGAGATTGACCTCAACGCTTGGCAGGGCGGGCTGGGGCAACGTCGGCGGCGTCGATGGATGCGCCTTCATCGCCTTGAGCGTCTGGCAGATAAGGCAATCATCGTGATCGTCCGCCTCTTTCAGCGGCTTGGGCGAATCATTATTCCCCGGTTCAACCGCCTGCGGCTCATCGTGATGATGCTCGAACCGCTCGTGCAGACATTCGCCCAGCCCGCTGGCCCAATAAAGGAACGCCAGCAGCAGGAGGATGTTGGGCGCCCGGCGAATCATGAACGAAGTCGTCCGCAAGCCATCATGCACATTTTCCGTTTTTGGTGCAACAATCCCAATTCTTTGTTACCATATTAGGCATGCCTCTGGATGACATTCTCATTGATGCCGAGATGCACATGGAGAAGGCGACCGATCATCTTCTTCAAGAGCTTCGCGGCATCCGCACCGGCCGGGCCAGTCCCGGATTGGTTGAGCACATTAAAGTTGAATACTACGGCTCACCCACCGATCTCCGCTCCATCGCCGCCATCAGCATTCCCGAGGCAACCCAGATTCTCATCAAGCCCTTCAGCCCCGGCGATATCCGGGCAATCGAAAAGGCCATCAACGACAGCAAGATCGGTCTGACGCCCCATAGCGACGGCAAGCAGCTTCGCCTGGTATTGCCCTCCCTGTCGCAGGAGCGGCGATTGCAGCTTGCCGGGCAATGCAAACATCTGGCGGAAACCGCCAAAGTCGCCATCCGCAACGCCCGCCGGGATGCCAACAAGGTTTTGGAGACCGAGGAAAAGGGCGGAATCGTCACCGAAGACGATTCCACCAAAGGCAAAGACCAAATCCAGGAGTTGACCAAGACCTACGAAACCAAAGTCGATGAAGTGGTCGAGAAAAAGCGCGCGGAAATCATGCAGATATAGGGATTGGTCATTCGTCATTGGTCATTCCGACCCAATCCGCACCCGTCGCCCTTCGATCCGTAGCCGCCCGTCCTGGAAGAGCCTGATCGCCTCGGGATACGCGATCATCTCCTCCTCGAACACCCGCCGGGCCAGGGATTCAGCCGTGTCGTCCTCGATCACCGGGCAGGCGCGCTGAAGGATGATCGGGCCGGTGTCGTACCCTCCATCCACAAAATGAACCGTGCATCCGCTCACTTTGCAGCCATGGTCCAGCACCGCCTGATGCACCCGCCGGCCATACATCCCCTTTCCCCCGAAGCTCGGCAACAGGGCCGGATGAATGTTCATCAGCCGCCCTTGGAATGCCGCCGGAATCTCCAGCATCGAAAGCCATCCGCCCAGGCAAACCAATTCGGCGCGCGCATCGAGGCAAATCTTGAACACTTCCCGGCTGAACTGGGCATCGGAAAAATATTTTTCGCGCTCGACGACGTGGCAAGCCAGCCCGGCATCTTTGGCCCGCTCGATCCCCTTGATTCCCGGCCGCGACGCGATCACCGCGGCGATCCTGGCATTCAGCGACCCATCCCCGATCCGATCCACCAGGTTTTGCAGCGTCGTTCCCCCTCCGCTGATCAGTATCGCAAGTTGGATAGAGGGATTTGGCATTGCTCAACGGCACACAAGATATACCGGGGAAATTCGAAACTCGAAATTCGAATGACGAATCAAATTAGAATGACCGAAACTCGAAACAAAAAGCTTCACCCGGTCACTTCGAATTCTGAATTTCGAATTTGATTCGTCATTCGAGTTTCGAATTTCGAATTTTTCCCACCCGTTTTTCATCGGCGTTCCTCGATCCCAGCCGCGCGCACCACCGCCGCATCGCGCCGCGACAAATCAGGATATTCCGCATCTTCTCCAACGTCCGGCCGGCGCTTCCAGCTTCGGGCACAGGCTTTGTATTTCTCCCGGCGGTCCACGACTTCGACGCGGTCTGCCCCGGCCGGGCCGTCCGCGAAACTGTGAAACCCGGCTCCAACCATGTCTTCCAGGTCCGGGCCATACCGCTCAAGCCGGCTGCGCGGGGATTCTCCCACGTGATAAACCACCTCCGCGTCCAGCGCCTTGTTCATCCCGACCGATTTCTTCAAGGCGTCGAGCTGTGCCAGCGCCTGATCCCGCAGTTCCATCAACTTCGTCCATTCCCGCTTCTGTTCGTCGCTGGGCTGCTCGCCGGCTTCCTTCGGCCCGAGCAGCAGATGCACCGCCGCCAGGGCGGATTCCTCGCCGCTCTTGTGCGGCAAATGTTCCCACGCCTCGTCCGCCGTGAACACCAGCATCGGCGCCAGCAGGCGAATCAGGCAATCCGCCATCCGCCGCATGACGGTCTGGCACCGGCGCCGTAGCGGCGAATCCGCCTTCTCGCAGTACAGCCGGTCCTTCATCGCGTTGCCGTAAACGGCGCTGATCTGCACGGCACAGAAATCGTGCAGCAGCCGGAACGCGCGGTGAAGCTGATACGCATCGTACGCCGCCGTCACTTCGCCGATCAGCTTATTCGCCTCGGCAAGCGCCCACCCGTCGAGGCTCGCGGCCTCGATGGGCAGGGCATCTTTCGTCGGATCGAAATCGTAAAGATTCGACAGCAGATACCGCAGGGTATTGCGGATTTTGCGGTATTTGTCCCCGAATTCCCGGATGGCCGTCGGACTGGCCGGGATGTCGTTCTGATAATCGACGCTACAGCACCACAGCCGCAGAAGGTCGGCCCCGTGCTTGTCGATCTCCTGCATCGCCGTGACGTATTCCTTGTCCGATTTGCTGACCTTGGTGCCGTCCGGCTTCACCACGAACCCATGCGTCAGCACCTGCTTGAACGGCGGCTTGCCGCTCGCGCCGAGGCTAAGCAGCAGGGACAATTGAAACCATCCGCGATGTTGGTCCGATCCTTCCAGATAAAGATCGGCCGGGAATTTCAGGCTTTGCCGCGCTTCCAGCACCGCATGCCACGAGCTGCCCGACTCGAACCAGACGTCAAAAATATCCTTCTCTTTCCGCAGGTTCTGGGGCGAAAATCCATTCGGATATTTGAAATCCGCGCCGAGCAAATCCGCCGGCGAATCCGTGAACCACGCATCGCTTCCCCTGACGCCGAACGTCCTGGCCACCGCGCGAACGGATTGCGGCGTCAAGAGCGCCTCTCCCTTTTCGTTGTAGAACACCGGGATCGGCAATCCCCACGCCCGCTGGCGCGAGATGCACCAATCCGGGCGGCTGTCCAACATGCCGCTCATCCGGGCCTGGCCCCATTTCGGAACAAATTCCACCGGACCGCCCGCCGCCTCCGTCGCGCGCTTCCGTAGCGATTGGGTTTGGCCACCGATTGCAAACGGTTTGTCCATCGCCACGAACCATTGCTCGGTGGCGCGGAAAATGATCGGCGTTTTACTTCGCCAGTCGTGCGGATAGCTGTGCGTGATGGTCTCTTCGGCGAAGAGCAAACCCGCATTTTTCAAGTGCTCGACGATCAGCGGATTCGCTTCCTTCACGCTCTTTCCCCGCAGCCATTCGGGCACGCTATCGTCGAACCGCCCGCTGGCCAGCACCGGGCTATAGACCTCGAGCCCTTCGCGGATTCCGGTTTCGTAGTCGTCTTCACCGTGCCCGGGCGCGGTGTGGACCAGCCCCGTGCCGTCGGTTGTCGTGACGTACTCGGCCAGCACCACTTTGCCGACGCGATCAACGAACGGATGGCGATACGTCATGCCGGCCAGTTCCCGGCCGGTGAACGACTTTCCAGCGGTACGCTCAATTCCCGCTCGCTTCAAAACGCTTTCTTCCAAATCCTCAGCGACGATGCCGACGCGCTTTTCTCCGTTTTTCACATATGTCACCGCGTTGTACTTCACTTTAGGATGGACCGCGACCGCCAGATTCGCCGGCAAAGTCCATGGCGTCGTCGTCCAGACGAGCAGAAAAGCATTCTTGGCCCAATCGTGCGGGGAAAGAACCGGAAACTCGACGTACACGCTGTTGTCCTGCACGTCCTGATATTCCAACTCCGCGTCGGCCAATGCCGTTTGGTTGGCGATCGACCACGGCACCGGCTTGAGCTTGCGATAGACCAACCCCGCCTCGACGAATTTGGCGAACACCTCCAGCGTGGCCGCTTCGTATCCCGGCTTCATTGTCTCGTATGGGTTTTCCCATTCGCCGAGGATGCCCAACCGCTTGAACTGCTCGCGCTGCACTTCCACATATTTGGCGGCATATTCGTGGCAGCGCTTCCGCACCTCCAGCGTGCTCAATTCGCGGATATTCCTGCCTTCCTTCTTGACCTCCTCCTGAATCTTGTGCTCGATCGGCAATCCATGACAATCCCAGCCGGGAACGTACGGGGTCTGGAATCCCTGCATCGACCGGAACCGCAGGATGACGTCCTTCAGCGTCTTGTTGATCAGATGCCCGATGTGGATGTCGCCGTTGGCGAACGGCGGCCCATCGTGCAGCACCCATTTTCCCCGCGGCGCCGGCCGTGACATCAATCGCTCATACAGCTTCGCTTCATTCCATCGCTTCAGCCTCGCCGGCTCGTTGGCCGTGAGCTTGGCCTCCATCGCGAACGCCGTCTGCGGGAGGTTCAGCGTGGCCTTGTAATTCTTTTTCTCTTCCATTGGATTTCTCAAAGTTTAGCAGTATCGGGAAACAAAAAAACCCCGCCATCGGGCAGGGCTTTACAAATCGTATGGATGAACGATCGGCCCTACCCGTCTTGTCGCGGGATAATAATCGTTCGGCCGATGATCGCGACCGCGGCTTTCCGCATAAGTCACAAATTGTATCGGAAAGATGTGGGCCGTCAATTAGCCAGATGAATCCCCCGCCATTTCCCGCCCGTAAATCGCCGCAGCATGTAAACTCCCAATATCCAGCCATAAACGCATGCCACGGCCCACGGCCCGCCGAACCCGGCCTGGGGAACGAATCGGGCCATGCAATATCCCCCGGCCACCATCATCGACCAGCACAGCGAGGCCATCACGACCGTCGGCACGAACGTGTCCCCGGCGCCGCGCAGCGCGCCGCTGTACACGATGTACAACGCATCGGAGATTTCGTAAATCGCCGCGAAGACGAGGTAAATCGCCCCGATGCGGACGACCTGCTCTTCGGCGGTGAACAGCCGGATCAGCGCGACCCGGCCGACGACAAACACGATTCCGCAAGCGAGGATGTAAACTCCGGTCACCGCGAACCCCAGATGCGCCCGCCGCGCCGCCAGGTCCGGTCGCCCCCCGCCGATATATCGGCCCACCAGCGCCGTCACCGCCGTCGCGATTCCCACCGCCGGCAGAAAACTCACCACCATGTACCGGAACATGAACGCATTGGCGGCCATCGCATCCGCCCCGAGCAGACCGATCACGACGTTGCAGAACATCGACCACGCCAGCACGTCGCTGAACCATTGCAGCCCCGAGGGAACGCCCACGCGGATCAGCGTCATCATCTCGTCCCATCGCAGCCGGTAGTCCAGCGCATTGTATTTCCGGCGCACGTTTTTCCCCAGCGTCAGGAAGATCAGCACGGCCAGTTCGCAGCTCACGCCGAGGTTTTGCGCCCACGCCGCCCCGGCGATCCCCCAGGCGGCAAAACCGCAATGTCCCAGCACGATGCACCACGCCGCCGCCGCGTTGATCGACACGCCGATGACCGAGGCGATCAGCAGCGCGTTTGGCCGGTCGATCCCCAGCGAATATTGTCCCAAGGCGGTGGCGGCCAGCTTGACCCCCGCCGACAGCATGACGATCCGGAAATACGTCGCCTCCATCGCCGCCTGCGCGGGCGGATGATGGAACTGCGCGAAGATATCGCCGGCCAGCGATCGCAGCGGCAACAGCGCCAATCCAAAAAACAGCGCCAGCCAAATCCCCTGCCAGAGAAATTGTCCGCACTGCACGAAATCCTTTCGGCCAAAGCTCTGGCTCACCAGCGTATTGACGATGACGAGCATTCCCATTCCCAGCGCCAGCGGCGCGAACGCCAGCATTCCGCTGTTGGACGCCGCGGTGGGCGGCGTGTTCCCCAGCCGCGACAGGATCCAGGTGTCGATGAACTGCATCGTGGTATACGACGCCATCTGCGTCACGGTGGGCAGCGCAAGGCCGAGCAGTTCGAGGATAGGCCGGCGGGGAGGATCGGACATGGGGGGAAGTGTAAGGCATGGAAACTCGAAATTCGAAACTCGCCTAGTGGCCTATTCCGATTGAACGGCCGGAAATGTGATCCATTCGTGTAAAGGCCATACATGGTCGGCCAAGCCCGCCGACATGGCGGGCGTTCGTTGGCGTCCCAGGCGTTGCA
>JBEKKC010000178.1:0-9373 GCA_050010915.1 Tepidisphaeraceae bacterium
TCCCGATGTTAACGCTGTCGCCGCAAAAAAATGGGGCGATTGCGGTGAGCCAGTGAACACACAAGGTCGGCACATCCAACTCATCGGGATTTGCATCGGCCTGCTGGCGGCGGCGATCGTTCTGGCGATGACGGGCGAGCGGGAAACGAATGCGAAAAGCGGTCCGATGCTTTCCGAGTGCGATGGGCGGATTCGGTCGATCGCCATCCAGTACGTGCGCGGGGCGGATTTTGCGGCGCCGGTGTATCGCCAGTTCCTTGGCGAGTTGCCTGCCGACGTAACGGTGTATGCCGTCTGCCCGGACCGGGAATCATTTGAAGAGTTGCAATCTCGAATGGGAGCCGAATCGTCGCGGAAGGCTTCGCCTCCACGGCGGCCGAGGGCGATCGTGACGGGCCATCCGATGACGGCCTGGTCGCGCGATCGGTGGATTTCGCTTCGGCCGGGCCGGCACGAATCGGCCGGGACGCTGGTGGCGTCGCGTGGCGAAAACGGGGGGCAGATCTGGCCGCAGCGGCAGGGCGATCAGCGGATCGCCGAGGATTTGGCGCGGGCGATCGGCCGAGGAGCGACGCGCAGCGGGCTGTATTTCGATGGGGGGGATTTCCTGGCGGATTCGCAATGCGTATTCGTCGCGCCGGGGGCCATCTCCAGAAACGTTCAGCACACCTGCGGCGACGAAAGCGAATTGAGCGAAATCGTGCGGCGGCAACTGGGACTGAGGCCGATCCTGCTGAGGGACGCGCCCGACCATCACGCGGGGATGTTCATGATGGCCGCCGGCGACGGAAGGGTGGTCGTGTGCGATCCGAAGCTGGCGAAGGGGCTGCTGGCGCCGGTGGAATTGCCGGGCGGGGCGGATTTCTCGGAATCGACGCAACGCCGGTTCGATTCGGTTGCGGCCGCGGCGACGGCGGCGGGATATCGCGTCACGCGAATTCCGTGCGTGCCATCGTGCGACGGCAAGACGTACATCACGTTTGTGAACGGGATCATCGATCAGCGGGACGGCCGCCGGACGATTTATATGCCGACGTATCAGGGGCAGGCCCGCCTCAACGCCGCGGGGCAGCGGGTGTGGGAAAATCTTGGGTATCGCGTTGTGCCGATCGACGTGACCTCGACGTTCCGGTATTTCGGGACGCTGCATTGTTTGGTGAACGTGATTGAGAAGGATTGATGGGGTTTCGAGCCCGCAGGGAGCAAGCTCCCTGGGCTTTGGAGGGGAAACGCAGGCATGGCGGGGGGTCAATCCGTTATCGATTCGTGGATGCGATTGAAGCTGTCGATTCGCCATTGGGGGGCGGATTCGTTTTGCACGTCGGGGAAGAAATCCAGGAGGTTTTCCGGGGTCACGCCCCAGAGTCCGAATAGTTTCACGCCGGGGGTGTCGATGACGTAGCCGCCGATGTCCAGGGGATAGCGGCGGGCGGAACTGGTGGTGTGGCGGCCCTTGTCGTTGAAGTTGCTGATTTCGCCGATGCGGATGTCCAGGCCCGGCTGGACGGCGGAGATGAGGGTGCTTTTTCCGACGCCGCTATGCCCGGCCAGAACGGTGGTTTTGCCGGCGAGAGCGGATTTGACGCCTTCGATGCCCGAACGCGGGGTGCGGTCGGCTTCGCCTCCGCTGGCGCTGACCTGGAAAGTCGTGAAACCGAGGGATTGGTAATGTGCCAGGACCTCCTTGGCCGCGACGTGTTCGGCCTGGGATTGGGCGGCCGGCTCGGCGAGGTCGATCTTGTTGAGACAGATCAGCGGCGTCAGGCCGCCGCTCTGCGCCGCCACGATCATTCGGTCGACCAGCCCCCATTTCACGCGAGGGCGAAGCAGGCTGGCGACGATGAGCATTTGCTGGGCGTTGGCGACGATCGGATGCTGGTCATTGCCGCGGGTGCCTTCGGCGCGCGTCAGGATGGTTTGGCGTGGGAGGACTTGCTCGATGACGGCCTCTTGCCGGCCGAGTTCATCGCGCTGTTCGGTATCGCGGAAACGGACCTGATCGCCGACGACGATGGAGGTTTGGGAGAGTTTGCCGAGGGTCTTGCGCGTCGAGCAGAGCCGGGGTCCGGTGGGATGCTCGACCTGGTAATAGAGGGAAAAAACCTGCACGACCTGACCGATGGGAAGGCGTTCGAGGTCGGCGGATTGCTCGCCGTCGGCGGCGCGAATGACGGCGGTCTTTTCCATCTTGTCCTGCTGGGCATTTTTGGAACGATGGCTGAATTTCTGGTGTGATTCGAGGCGGTCGGCTTCGGAGTCGCCTTGGAGATAGCGACTGGTGAGGTCCTTTTCCCGGGGAGGTTTTCGCGGTCGTCGGCCCATCGCGCGCCGCCGCTGGCGGCGAGAGAATGGTGTCATTTTGCGCGGAAATTACAAGCCTTTTCAGGGAAGATTGATTGTTGGCTGATCGTGACTTACAGTGAATATTTGGAGACCCCCTTGCCGGTATCGCTGCGATTGCTGGACGAATCCGAGAAGAAGGAGAAGTGCGGGCTGTTCGCCATCTGGGGAACGCCGGATGCCGCGCAGATCACCTACCAGGCGTTGTTCGCGCAGCAGCATAGGGGGCAGGAATCCGCGGGGATCGCGGTGAGCGATGGGGCGGAGTTGTTGGCGCACCTGGGGATGGGGCTGGTCAGCCAGGTCTTTACGCCGCGGATGCTTCGGGAGGAATTGAAGGGCCGATCGGCGATCGGGCACATCCGATATTCGACGACGGGTTCGAGCCAGCTGTGCAACGCCCAGCCGCTGCTGCGGCAGTTTCTCAACGAGGCGGTGGCGGTGGCGCACAACGGCAACCTGATCAACGCCGGCCTGCTGCGGCGGCAATATGAAGAGCATGGGCACATTTTCCAGAGCACGACGGACACGGAAATCATCGTGCATCTTCTGGCCAAGCCGACGCACGCGCAGAAGCAGGACCCGCTGGCGCACGTGCTGAAGCACTTGCAGGGGGCGTTCAGCCTGGTGTTGTTGTTCCGGGACCGGATCGAGGCGTGCCGCGATCCGTGGGGCGTGCGTCCGCTGGTGGTGGGGAAGATGTCGGGGGGGCAATGGTGCGTGGCGAGCGAAACGTGCGCGTTCGACTCGATCGGGGCGGCGTTCGTGCGGGAAGTGGAGCCGGGAGAGATCGTGCGGATCGACGGGAGCGGATTGCAGTCGCGGCGGTTTGACCCCCCCGCGCACGAGCGGGCGCACTGCGCGTTCGAGCACGTTTATTTCGCGAATCCGGCGAGCAAAATCTTCGGGCAGACGGTGCACGTGGTGCGGCAGCGCCTGGGCCGGCAACTGGCGATCGAGTCGCCGGTCGACGCCGACTACGTCATGCCGATGCCCGACAGCGGGCGTTCGGCGGCGCTGGGGTTCGCCAGGCAATCGCAGATTCCGTTCGAGGAAGGGATCGTTCCCAACCGGTTCGTGGGACGGACGTTCATCCTTCCGAACCAGCGTGCGCGCGACCTGGCGGTGGCGGTGAAGCTCAACATCATCCCCGACGTGGTGAGCGGCAAGCGGGTCGTGATCGTGGAGGATTCGGTGGTCCGCGGCACGACGACGCGATCGAAGATGCGCGCCATCCGGGCGGCGGGGGCCAAGGAAATTCATCTGCGCGTTTCCTGCCCGCCGATCCGCCATCCCTGCTTTTACGGGATCGACTTTCCCACCAAGGAGGAACTGATCGCCCACAACCGCACGGTCGATGAGATCCGCAAATTTCTGGAGGTGGACAGCCTGGCGTATCTGTCGCTCGACGGGCTGCTGTCGTGCATGCAGTTGCCGAAGGAACACTATTGCACGGCGTGCTGGAGCGGGAATTACAAGATTCCGGTGGACAATCCCCAAAGCAAATTCAACTTCGAGCGGGACCAGTTCCAGATGTTCAATTCGTGAAGCTAATGGATGCCCAGGTCCACGGCGTGGACCAGCGAGATGGCGGGTTTGCCCCCGGTCCGGGAGACGGTGATCAGGGCGTCCCCCTCGGGCCGGACGTTCTGGTCGCACAGCCAGCGCGAATATTCCCCATCCTCCGGATCGACCATCAGCAGCAGATGGCCGGGGGGGGCGGAGAACGGCTCATTCGTCTCGTAAAACATCCGATCGGATAGAAATGCCATCGCCCGGGCGAGCTTGGCCGGGCAGAGGATCACGTCGTCCGGCGTGGTCTTGGAAGGTATTTGGGACGCCATTTGCGCGGCCGCCAGATATCTCCCGTTCTGGTAAGTCGCCAGAAACGGATGGGAACGCTGATGAAGAATCATCCCCGTGACCAATATGGCATTGGGAAGCATGCCCAGCGCCAGGAGCAGCACGAATGCCGGGTTGGCTAATCTCGCCGGAAGGCGCAGGTTGATGGATCGAATCATGTTCCACCATCCCAGGACCATCAGGGGGAGGATCGGCAAGAGGTAGCGGTCGTCGGCGACGGTCAGGGTGACCGTTGCCAGCAAGGCGATGACCCAAAGGCCCCAGAAGGCGCGTTTGGCGATCAGGGCCACGGCGGCGGTGACTGAAACGACGCCGAACAGGACGTTCAGCGGCCACAACTTGCCCGGTCCCAGGGGCAATCCGAAGACGGACTTGACAATCAGAAGATGGCAAAGCCTGAAGAGGTTGAGCGATACCGCGGCCTTCAATTGCGGGAAATCCCTGAAATGGTTGATGGCATATTGCTCGTATCCGCCGAGGCCCTGGCCGGCGTTTCGGCGCGGATCGAGAATCAGAAATATTGCCAGCAGGGCGACACAGAGCGCGATGGCTCCGCTGACCTTCCAATCCCGGCGCACCCCCGCCGCGAACGCCAGCGCGATGATCCACGCGGCGAGCAGCGCGATCATGGTCGGGCGAGTGGTGATGGCAATCACCAGGCCCCCGACCAGCAACGCCCAATCCCACCAACGCGTGCGCCTTGCGGAAGTTGAGCCAAAGACCCCCTCGTGGCCGGCGAGAACGGCCATGATTCCGGCCAGGAACGGCATTTCGGTCAGAATCTCGAAGCTGTAGTGGTAGAACTGGCTGGAGACGGCGACGCCGAGCACGATCGCCACGGCCGTCGGCCGGTCGTATGCCAGGAGTACCAGCCGATAAACCAGCGCAAGCGCTGCCAGGGCGCAGAGCCAAACAAAGGTGTCGGCGGCGAAGATGAAATGAGAGGGAAACAGGTGATAGAGTCCGGCCAGGGCGATGGGAAGGCCGGGATAAACGGTGTTGTGGCGGATGCCGCCGAACGTGTAGCCGCGGCCGCGCGCCAGGTTGCGCGCCAGGTTCAGATAGAGTCCACCATCCGGCTCGATGAGCCATTGGCCGTTGAATCCGAGGAGATAGATGGCGGCGATGGCGGCAAAGACGTAACCCCGCCAGCGGTCCAGGGCCTTGAGCAGTTTAAGACAAAGCGGGCGGCCGGAATCGGCCGCGCCGATTTCCCCCTCAGCCGCAGTGCGGTAGGCTTCGCCTCCGCTTCTGGAATGAATTGCGGGAAGCGCCATTGGTGTGGATTGAAGTATAGCGGATGCTGTTTGCCGGTGAAGCCCGGGCGGGTAGTGTTTGGGGCCGATGGACCGATTGCCGCAATCGCCGAAACGTCCCTTTGCCGCGGTATTGGCCGGATTCCTCGGTTGGTCACTCGACGCCTTCGATTTCTTCCTGGTGGTGATGACCCTCACCGCCATCGGGAAGGAATTCCATAAGACCGACCGGGAAATGGCTTTGGCGGTGACCCTGACGCTGGCGTTCCGGCCGGTGGGGGCGCTGATCTTTGGACTCCTGGCGGACCGCTACGGGCGGCGCGTCCCGCTCATGATCGACCTGGTGTTCTATTCCCTCATCGAAGTCCTCTCCGGACTGGCGCCGAATTACCGCACGTTTCTAATCCTGCGTGCGCTGTTCGGCATCGGCATGGGTGGGGAATGGGGCGTGGGGGCGTCGCTCACCATGGAGAAAGTCCCCGCCAGATTCCGCGGATTGCTCTCGGGTGTTCTTCAGGAAGGCTACGCCTTCGGATTCCTCCTGGCGGCAATCGCGTATCAACTGGTCTTTCCCCATTGGGGATGGCGGCCGCTGTTCTTCATCGGCGGGCTTCCGGCGCTCCTGGCCATCTTCGTCCGAATGGCCGTCAAAGAGTCCGAAGTTTGGCAGAAAAATAAAGCCGATTCATGGAAACATCTCGGCCGGGGATTGGTCGCCCATTGGCCGATCTTCCTCTACCTCGTGGCCCTGATGACGATGATGAATCTGTCGTCCCATGGAACGCAGGATCTTTACCCCACGTTCTTGCAGCGGTATCGCGGGATGGGGGTAAGTCAAAAATCCAATCTTGCGGCCATCTCCATGGTGGGGGCAATCATCGGGGGGATCCTCTTCGGCCAAATCTCCGACCGCATCGGCCGCCGGAATGCGATGATGCTGGCGTTTCTGGGCGCGCTGCTGGCCATCCCGATGTGGGCGCTTCCGTCGGGGATCGCCAAACTGGCCGCGGGGGCATTCGTTTTGCAATTCATGGTCCAGGGCGCATGGGGTGTGATTCCGGCTCACATCAGCGAACTGGCCCCCGATTCGATCCGCGGCTCGATGCCGGGCTTCGCCTACCAATGCGGAAATTTGATGGCCAGCTACATCGTGCAATTGGAAGCGGGCTTCGCCGAGCGGTGGAACTACGCGATGGTGATGGCCATCTCGGCGGCGACGATATTTTTATTGGCGATTTTCGTGACGGCGGTGGGGAGGGAAAAGCGCGGCCAGGAATTCGGCGGGGACTTCCCGGGGAGCAAGCTCCCTGGGCTTTGAGATGAGAATAAAACCGTTACTCCGTGGGCCGATGCGATTGCAGCGATACGACGCAGGCGGCGATGATGCTGATCCAGAGAATGGAGGCGACGGCGAAGATGGATACGTGGGGATCGCCGGGGCGGAATTGGCTGGCTAATGCGCCGCAGCCGGGGCCGAGGATGCAGCCTACGCCGATCAACGCCTCGTGGTATGCGTTCTGCGCGGTGCTGCCGTCGCTCAGGACCATTCCGAAATAGAGGCTGGCGGAATAGATGAGTCCCATGGCGGCGCCGAGGACGAGTTGCCAGAGGATCATGGCCAGGACGGAGGGGATGAGGGTGACGCCGAGGAATGCGGCCAGGAGGATGAGAGCGGAGACCAACAGGGCGCGGGGGCGGGTGTGCCACCAACTGGTTGCGCCGAGAAAGACGAAGCAGAGCCAACGCGCGATCATCCAGACGCCGGCGAGGAGGGTTCGGGCTTCCGGGCGGGCGGATTGGATGACGGGGAGGGTGGGCATGATCGCGCCCAGGGCGTAGATGACGGCGAAGGTGGCCGGCAGGGCGATGCGCGACAGGCGCTTGGCCAGTTTGCGAAGCGGGATGAGTTCCGGGTGGGGAAGAAGCTGGGCATGGGCGCGGTCCGGTTGGGGATGAATCCGAAGCAGCAGGGCGCACCCGGCCAGGTGAACCGCCGCCGTGGCCAGGAAGATTCCCTGCGGGAAGCGGTCGATGAGGATTCCGCAAGCCGCGACGGTCGTGGCGCCGGTGCCGGACCAGACCAGGTTGTAGATCGAGATTCGGCGTGAGACTTGGGCGGGCGTGGCGCCGATGGAGATGAGGCTTTCCATCAGCGGCCACTGGGCGGCGCTGATCATCGTATATCCGAGGAGAAGGACGACCAGGACCTGGGGAATGGCAAAGCAGGCCCCGGCGAGCGCGAGGATCACCATGGCGATTTCGAGCAGGCGAAGAAGTCGTTGCCGATCGATCCGATGGGACAGCGGATTGGCGGCCAGGGCGCCGATGACGTAGGCGATTCCCTCGGCCGAGGAGAGCAGCAGGTTTTGCCTGGCTCCCCAGCCGAAGCGTTTGTGCATGTAGAAGAAGATTCCATACATCAGCAGGTTGCCGCCGACGGAGGCGAGGCCCTCGAGGGTGAAAATCCTGGCCAGGAATCGGCTGGGCGGAGGGTGGATCGCGGGTTTTAGGGCAAAGACATCGGACACCGGCAGCTCCATGGCAGACCAGATCGGCACATTAGCGGATATGGGCGGGGGAAAAAATGGCGGGTTGCGCGATCCCGCGGCGCCGGGCCGACGTACATAAGGATCAGCAGGTCTATCAAAGGTCTCGATCGCATTGAAGTGAAAACTCGGGTGTCTCCGGAGGAGAAAGGTCGAGCGGAGAGGGTGCGTTGCGCGCGGCGCGAGGCGGCCGCGCGGGAAACGGGGCAAGGCGGGATCGGCATTGCCGGGGCGATTGCGCTCCGGCATTTGCCGCGCGCGGGGGCGATAACCTGCAAATTGTTGTTGCACGAGGGGAGCGTGAATCGTCTAATGTTTGGCGTTGGGTCCGGCAAAAGCGGCGATGGCAGTGTTGCGCGCGGGGTCGCGGGCGATGTTGTCAGTCGCGGGCCTTCTTGGCCGATAACACCGTCGCCGACGTATTGCCGAACTCGGAGAGGATTTGTTCTATGCAGACAGTGGTTCACGTCACGCACGAGGCCGTGCAGAAGATAGGCGGAATCGGCGCGGTGTTGCAGGGATTGCTGACGAGCCGGACGTATCTCGACAAGGTCCCGCGGAACATTCTGGTCGGACCGTTCTGGCCGAGCGACGACATTGCCGAGCATCGGCTGGGTCCGCAGGGCGAGGTGTTGTACAGCAGCCTGGATCACCTGTACCGCTCGCCGCTGGCGAGCCGGTTCCGGGAGATCGAGCAGGAGTTCGACGTTGCGATCGTGTACGGGCGGCGGAAATTCCTGGACAAGGAGACGGGGATCGCCAGCACGCCGGAAACGCTGCTGATCGACGTCGCCCGCTTTGACGCGCAGAAGATCAACCTGTTCAAATACGACTTGTGGAAGACGTTTGGGATCGAAAGCGCCAAGTACGAGAGCAACTGGGATTTTGAGCAGTACATGCGGCTGGCCAGGCCGGCGATCGCGGCGCTGCACGCGTTGGGTGTGGGCAGCGAGATCGAGCCGGGGGTGATCCTGAGTCACGAGTACATGGGGATGCCGACGGCGCTGGCGGCGATTTTGGAGGGGGAGCGGGGCAATTTCCGCACGATCTTTTATGCCCACGAGGTCGCCCCGATGCGCCGCATCGTCGAGCAGAGTCCCGGCCACGACACGATGTTCTACAACGTCATGCGTTCGGCGGTGAGCCAGGGGCATTATCTCGAAGACGTCTTCGGCGATCAGAGCGGCTATTACCGCCACGCGTTGGTGAAGGCGGCGCGGTTCTGCGACGGGATTTTCGCCGTCGGGGATTACGTGCTGAAGGAAATCCGCTTCCTCGGCCCGGATTTCGTCCACGTGGACAGCCAGCTTGCCTACAACGGCGTCCCGTGTTGGAAGATCAGCGTGCAGGAGCGCATGGCCAGCCGGC
>JBEKKC010000179.1:0-13717 GCA_050010915.1 Tepidisphaeraceae bacterium
GCCAGGTCGATGGCGGTGGCGGTTCGCCAGGGAAGCTCAATGCCGGCCTTGCTGGCGGCGATCATGGCGTTGATGACGCGGGGCACGTCGCCGCCGGCGAGCAGGTGGCTTTCCATCTCGCGCTGGGTGACCTGAAGGCCGGCCTGGGTGGCCTGAATGCGGCCGATGACGATGGTCGGAGCGTTGACCTTCCGCATTCGCATTCCAAACAGCTCGAAGAAGCTGACCTTCGCGCCGCTGAAATACGCCCGGATGTATAAGCCGATGAAGTTGGCGATGAAGACCGCCACCACCAGGCAGAAAATGATTACGACGATGGCGACAATGATCAGACCCGGGCCAATGCTTCCCGAGTCATCCGCAAGAGCCGATCCAAATTGCATGTCGATCCTTTGTAGGGGAAGAGAGCATTCTAAGATGTCCGGGGGAAAAACTCGAATAATCGTGTCAGGGCTTGGTTGGATTGGCCAGTTCGATCCGATGCGAGTAGCGGGTTCCGCGCCAATGCACCCGGCGGGTGAGACACATCCAGACGGCCCGGCAAAGGATTACCATGACGAACCAGCCGGAAACGAAAAATGCCGCGGCATAGACCGGGCGAGTTCCCATCCAACGATAAATGATGCCGAGTTGGATGGTCGTCATCGTCCAATGGATGATGGCCGCCGCGAGCCAGGTGGCGCCCATGATCCATTCGTTTGAGTGGAGGAGGCGCCAGAGGCCCCAGGCGGCGGCGGCGTAGGCCGAATAGCATCCGAGCAGAATGAACGCCATGACACACAGGCTTCGCCAGGGGGATCCGGAACTGGAACCGAAGAAGATGCGGCTCCAACCGCGCATGATCGTCGCCAGCGAGTCGTACATCCGGACCGATCCCAATTCGATTCCCCACGCCATTCTGGGCCGAAGTCCGGCTTGCTTCATCATCCGCGCCAAGGTCATGTCTTCGTTGTATTGGCTCTTGACCGCTTCGTGCCCGCCGATCTGGTCGTAGGCGTCCCGGCGGATGAGCATGAATTGGCCGTTGCCGAAAAAAAGACGATTGCCCTGGGAGTTGCTCAGGCCGAGCAGGTACGCCGATCCGAATGCCGCCGAGGCGATGGGAACCAGGACCGATTCCCATATTCCGCGTGTTTCTTGCTTGAGGATCAGGCTGAGCATGTCGTATCGCCTGCCGACGGCAAGGTTCAGGGTTGCCCGAAGGGCCTGGGGTTGCAGGATGACGTCGGAGTCGATGAACAGGAGCCATTGGCCGCGTGCTTGGCCGGCGCCGCAGTGGAGGGCGTGATTTTTGCCCGTCCAGCCGGCCGGCAAATCGGTAACGTGAATGGCCTTCAGCCGGGGATTTGCATTGGCCATTTCGTCCATGATTTTGCCGGTTTGATCGCCGCTGCGATCGTCAATTGCCAGGACGTCGAACTCGGGATAATCCTGCCCCAGGGCCGAGGCCAGGCATTGGGCGATGCGCTGGCCCTCGTCCTTGGCGGGGATGAGGATGGTGACGTGGGGAAAAGGTTCGGGCAGCGGGGGGGTCCGTTTTTTCAGAAGATTCATTCGCCGGCGGCTCACGGCCATTCCGACCGAAAACAGAATCCACAAGGCCGGCCCGGCGAGCAGATAGACGATGTACAAGCCGATTTCGAACCGCATCGGATGGCATTCGCTAAATCGAGGCCGTAAGACCCAGAGCGGCGCGATTATTCCTTCCTCCGCACCACGATGCTGGGTCCGGAAACCTGGCGGACGACGATTTCAGAGCCGGCGGGAACATAACCGGCTTCGCTGACGACGAAAGCGACGCGCAGGTCGGCGGTGGCGGGATCGAAGAATTCGGCGGTGCCGCCGGGGAGCAGTTCCGAAGTGGCTTTTCCGACGGCGCCCAGCGGAGGCCAGTGATCGGACACCGAGGCCGGAGCGGTCGCCGCCGCATTGCCGGTCGCCGCCGTCAAAATCAGCCGGTTCAGCACAGGCATCTTCGGCAAAAACTTGTTGAGCCAGAACCACAGGAATACCGACGACCCCATCGCCGCGGCGACCACGAGGATTCCTTTTTCCATCAGCGGCCAGTTGGCGTGGTTGGGGACGTACGTCGGGCCGTTCAGCCCCGCGGGCACGAAGGTCATCACCAAGCCGAATATCACCAGGATTCCGCCGGTGATTCCCGGAAATAAATGTCCCGGCAAAAGGATTTCCAGGGAGACCAGGCCCAGGCCCAGGAATATCACCAGGATTTCCCACCACTGCGCGTAGCCGGTCAGGAGCGGCACGCCGAGCATCAGCACCAGTGCGATCAGCCCGCAAACCTCGGCCACGCCGTGCCCCGGCGCGTGAAGCACGATGTACAGGCATTGCAAGAACACGACGATCAGAATGCCGCGGACGACGGCGCCGCTGAGGAATTCCACGGCCTCGTCCCCCCAACCGGGAGTGAAATTGGCCGCGACGTCGTAATGGCGGGCGTCTGCCAAGGACTCCAGCGTGGAGAACTTGGCGCTGGCCAGGCCGTATCGAACGGCCTGATCGCTGTCCACGGTCAAAAGCGCTTGCGCTCCAACAATCGGCACGGGTTCGCCCGGCACCGCAACCCATTTCTTCGTGGCGATCAGATCGGCGTAATCCTTCTCATCGACGAACCGCCGATTCCCCTTGTCGTTCTGTACCCAATAGACGACGCGCGACACGTCCACCATGGCGGCGGCGAGCAACGGGTCGTGGTGGTTGCGCAAGGCGCTCTCGTTGAAATCGAGCAGCACGGGCGCTTGGGCCTTGGCCCGCTCGGCGGCCGGCATCGATTCCAAACCTTCCGGGCCGAAAATAATCGGGGCGCAATCGCCCAGCGAAGCCGAATCGCTTACCACGATCTCATCACACGCCATCGCGATCATCGCCCCCGCCGAAATCGCCTTGTCCTGGACGTAGGCGACGACGTGCAGATCGTCCTGCCGCTTGATGAAGCGGGAGATTTCCAAGCCGCTGGTGAGCAGGCCGCCGTAGGTATCGACGTTCAGAATGACGACCTTGGCCCCGAGCTTCTTGGCATCGTCGAATCGGCGGAAAAGCTGATCGCGATTGTAATCGTCGATTTCGCCGGCAATGGTGATGACGACCGTCTTGCGATCGGCGGCGGAGGCGTTGGTGGTGGGGCCGTCAGCGGCAAAAACGGGCCGAATCGCCAGGGCGAGAATACCGACAACGAGCGAGAAGATGCCGGTGGGTTTCATGGATATATTGTACGTCAACGGGGTGGCGTTGGCACCTAATTGGGCCCTCCGTCACGCGCCCCTATTATTTTCGGGCGGCAGAGAGGCAAGTATCGCCTGAATGTGAGGCTTGAGTGGGGGAACGTCGTTGCGAGCGGTTTCGTAGACGCGAGACCAATTTACCTCGAAATAGTTGTGCACCAGGACATGCCGCATGCCCGCGATCTTTTTCCACGGCACTGACGGATTCTGGTCCTTCAACGGCGTGGAAAGGCGCCGAGCGGCTTCGCCAATGATCTGCACGTGGCGAAGCAGGTGAGAGCGGAGAAGTTTGTTCGCGTCGAACTCCGTTTGCGATGCCGGCGTCGTGTCAATGACTTCGGTTATGCTTTCAAGGATGTCATGCAGCAGCAGGCAATCTGGTCTCATAGGGGGACCGCCTCCGCCAGGACGTGCTGGCGAAATCGAGGGCGCATGCCATCCTCGTCGATTACGTCCACGCGCCTGCCCAACAAATCACGCAAATCCATCACCAGTCCGCCATGATCCAGCAATGTGCGGCCCGGCTCGAAACGGACAATCAAGTCCACGTCCGACGCTTCCGTCGCGTCACCACGGGCAACGGAGCCGAAGATGCGCACATCGGATGCTCCGTATCGACGGGCGATTTGCAGGATCGCGTCGCGCTTCTGCTGAAGGGATTGTCGCGTCACCGTCATAGGTCACCCACAGACTAATGATATACTATTTGGATAGATAAGGAATCCGCATGTTGCCCGGCAAACGAATTCGAAGAAACCGCCTGGTGCGGACTGACCGATTTGTGGTGGTCGTCGAGGTCGAAGCGGTCATTCCTGATGCGGATACCAGCGAACCGTGCTACGAGCCGGAAACCGTGGAGCTTTTACGCGAGGTGGAAGCTCGCGCCAAATTGGGCGATGTCGAGTGGTTGAAGCAGCACGGGAAGGTCTACACCGCATTGGATGCCGCTTAAAACTCACCCGGCATTTGATTCCGCGATCAATAACTCCAATGCCTTAGCCGCCTTTCCCTCATCCAGGGATTGTTGGGCGATTTCCAAGCCTTCGTTCAAATCCTTGGCCCTTTCGGCGACGACCATTGCGGCGGCGGCGTTGAGCAGGGCGATGTCGCGCTTCGGGCCGGGCTGGCGATTCAAAACGGAGGTCAATGCGTCGGCGGCCTCCTCGACGGTTGAGATTTGCAAATCCGACAGGCGGGCGTAGGGGATTGCGAAATCCTTGGGATCGAGCGTCCAGGTTTGGATATGGCCGTCGCGCAATTCGCTGATGCGGGTGGGGCCGAGGGTGGAGATTTCGTCGAGGCCGTCCTCGGCGTGAACGACCCAGGCTCGCCGTTCGGGGGCAAAGACGCCGAGCAATTGGTGCCTGGCTTGGCCGGGGTTGGTCAGCGGGCCCAGGAGGTTGAAGATCGAGGGGATGCCCAGGGCCTTGCGAGCGTCGGCGACGTGCTTCATGGCCGGATGATGGGACCGGGCGAAAGCGAAGCAGATGTTGGCGCGGTCCAGGCATCGGCGTAAATCGGCCGGCGGCAGTTCCAGCCTGAGCCCGAGTTTTTCCAGAACGTCGGCCGCGCCGGAATGGCCGGAGGCGGCGCGATTGCCGTGCTTGACGACTTTGATTCCGGCGCCGGCGGCGACGAGGGCGGCGGCGGTGGAAATGTTGAAGGTGTGGCGGATGTCCCCGCCGGTGCCGCAGGTGTCGAGGACGACGGCGATTCCGTCGCAGTCGATGGGGATCACCTTTTCCCGCATGACGGTGGAAGCGCCGACCAACTCCTCGACGGTGGTGCCCTTGGCGGCCAGGCCGACCAGCAGCCCGCCGATTTGCGCCTCCGCCGCCTCGCCGGACATGATGTGGATAAAGGCCCGGCGAGCCTCGTCACGGGTCAGGTCTTCGCGCCGGCAGAGTTTCAGGAGAATATCGCGGATGAAGGCCATAATCGTCCGGCGTCATTCAAGGACGGAAGCGCCCGCGGTGGCGGTGGTGACGAAAACACTGGGCTGGCGGTCGAATTTCGCGGTGTAGGTCTTGTGCAAATGCCCGCCGAGCGCTTCGACGGAGCGTGGCTGCACGAGGGCGACGATCGATCCACCAAATCCGCCGCCCGTCATCCTCGCGCCATAGACGCCCTTGATTTTCAACGCCTCTTCCACAAGGAAATCCAACTCGGCGCAGCTCACTTCGTAATCGTCACGGAGGGATTTGTGGCTGTTCACCATCAACTCCCCGGCGTCGTCGTAGCGCTGCAAAAGGAGCTTCTGGGCCATCTGGATGGTGCGGAGGTTCTCGGAAACGACGTGCCGGCAGCGGCGATAGACCACTTCGCTCATCCGGTCCTTGGCGATCTCGACCTGCTCCAGGGTCACGTCGCGCAGGGCCTTAATTTCAGGATGATCGCGCTTGAGAACGGCGACGCCCTCCTCGCATTGCTTTCGCCGCATGGCATATTCACTGTCGCCCAGTTCGTGCCTGACCATGCTGTTGACGATGACGACGCGCAATTCCTTCTCTTCCAAGGGGACGAATTGCTTATGGAGGTCGCGGCAATCAAGCATCATGGCATGCCCGGCGCGGGCGGCGGTGACGATCATCTGATCCATGATCCCGCAGGGAACCTGGGCGTATTCATGCTCGGCCTTCTGGCAGATGAGCGCCAGCCGGTTGGGCTCGATTTCCAGCCCGGACAGAAGGAGAAAGGCGCGGGCGATGGAAACCTCGAGGGCCGCGCTGCTGGAAAGTCCGCCGCCGACCGGCAGGGAATTGCAGATCAGCGCGTCCATGCCGGAAAGGGGGATTCCGGCGGCGATCAATTCAGCGGCGACGCCGCGGGCGTAATTGCCCCACGCCGGCCTGCCGCGCTCGATCTTTTTCAGGAGGGAGAATTCGGCGAATTCGTTGGAATAGATCGTCGAGGCGATTTTGACGATTTCATCCTTGCGGCTTCGGCAAACGACCTTGATTTCCGGCTCGATGGCCATGGGGAAAACGAAGCCGTCGTTGTAATCCGTGTGTTCGCCGATGAGATTGACGCGTCCGGGGGCACGGAGCACGCGAATCTTGGGGCTGGGGCCGAAGAGTTGGGTGAATCGATCCTTGAGCTGCTGCATTTCATCCTGCTGCATACCCGCGACTCTAAAACCATCGACAATGGGGGTCAAGGAGGCGGAGCGACGGCCATGGCGGCGCGATGGGAATTTGGGGGTTCTCGCGGCTATACTGGTGGGGTTGCTGAATCGACCAAAGGAGCAGCGAAGCATGCCACGGCGGATTGTGCGGTTCGTTCCATGGGTGATCTTCCTGCTTGGATCCTGCGTCCTGGGGTCCGAACCGACAACCCGGCCGGCGGCGCCGGAGTCGTTCCTGCGGTTCGTGGATGACGGGCATGGCGGTGGATCGCTTCAGACCGCCGATGTCGAGTTCCAAAACGCCAACGGCGTGGTGGTTCAACTGATCGGGGCGGTGCACATCGGCGAGAAGGATTATTACGATTCGCTCAATCGTGAATTTCGCGGTTACGATGCGGTGTTGTACGAACTGATCAAATCGAGGGACGTACCGCCGCCGGGGCCCGGCGAGGGCGCCAAGAGCGATAGCGCCATCGGCCAGTTCCAGCGAATCCTCAAGGATTCCCTGGATTTGGATTTTCAACTGGACGACGTCGATTACACGGCCGCCAATTTCGTCCATGCGGACCTGGACAAGGAAACATTCGAAAAGATGCAGGAAGAACGCGGCGAGACGTTTGAGATGATATTCCTGCGCACGATCATGAAGGCGCTGACCGATCCGCCGGCCCCGGCGGGCGCGGATGCCGGGGACGCCGGCGACGACCTGATCGCGATGCTCACGCATCCGGACATGGAGCGGCAAATCAAGCTGGTGATCGCCCGGCAGCTCGGGACGATGGACCTATCGGCGATCGGGCTGGACGGCCCGGGCGGAAGCGTGCTGGTCACGGAACGCAACAAGGCCGCGCTGAAGGTTCTTGCCGATACGCTGGGGATGGGAAAGAAGAAGATCGCGATTTTTTACGGCGCGGCCCACATGACCGACATGAGCAAACGCCTGGAAGCGATGGGATTTTCGCCGGTGTCCACGCGATGGAACCTGGCGTGGGATTTGACGATTCGCCCGGATCAGCCGTCGGCGATGGAAAAGGTGATGCGCGGATTGCTTGACGCGGCGCAGGAGAAGAACTAATGGTGAAATTCGAAACTCGAAATTCGAATGACGAATCAAACTCGAAGTCCAAAATTCGAATTTCGAATTTCGAATTTGATTCGTCATTCGAGTTTCGAGTTTCGAATTTTCTCCCATGACCTCCCTTCGCGGCAAATTCATCGTCTTTGACGGCAACGAAGGATGCGGGAAGAGCACGCAGGCGCGGATGCTTCAGGAGGCCTTGGAGAAATCCGGCGTTCCGACGATCCTCGTCCGCGATCCCGGCACCACGCGAATCGGAGAACTTATCCGAAGAATCCTGCTGGACCCCCAAAATACGGACATGTCCATGCGGTGCGAAATGCTGCTGTACATGGCGGCGCGGGCGCAGATGATGAAGGAAATCGTCCAGCCCGCCCTGGACCAGGGTCGTGCCGTCATCAGCGATCGATTCATCTCCAGCACGCTGGCGTATCAACTCGGCGGGGATGGGCTGACGGAATCGGATATTCTGGCGGTCGGGCAAATTGCCATCGACAAGCGCTGGCCGGACATGACGATCATCCTCGATCTGCCTGTCGCCGAGAGCAACGCCCGCGCCCGCCCGAAGTTCACCCTTTTCCCCGACGATCCGATTGCCGGGGCGGAAAAGGATCGCATTGAATTGCGATCGATGGAATACCACGAAAAGGTGCGAGAGAATTACCTCCGGCAATCGAAGATCCATCGCGGGAATTATCGAGTGGTTGATGCCAGTCGAGAGCCTCAGCAAGTCCATGCGGAGGTGATGCGTTTGCTTTCTTCGCTCAAGTCGCGGCCATGATTCGTCTCAAGGACATTTTCGGTCAGGAGGCGGTGATCGCGAACCTGCGTGGGGCGATGTCGGCGGACCGGCTGGCGCACGGGCTGATTTTCGCGGGGCCAGAAGGGGTGGGGAAGGCCACGTGCGCGGCGGCGCTGGCGGGGTTTTTTCTTTGCCAGAAGCCGCAATCGGACGATGCGTGCGGGAAATGCCCCAGTTGCCGGGGCATGACTGCGGGGATGCATCCGGATTATCACGTGATCACGAAGGAACTGGCGCGGTTGTACGACAAAAGCGGGACCAGCAAGGCGACACAGTTGTCGATCAACGTGATTCGGCACGACCTGGCGGAACCCGCGGGCCGGAAAACGGTCCTGGGACGTGGAAAGGTGTTTGTTGTGGAGCAGGCGGAGTTGATGACCGCCGCAGCCCAGAACGCGCTGCTGAAAACCCTGGAGGAGCCGGCCGGCAGAACCCTGATCGTGTTGCTCACGACACATGGGAGCGAGCTTTTGCCGACGATCCGCAGCCGGTGTCAGACGATTTGCTTCGCTCCCTTGGCGCCGGAATTGGTCAAAAGGGAATTGCAGCGTCGGGGCGTGGATGCGGGGACCGCGGCGACGGCGGCGGAATTGGCGGATGGATCGCTGGGCGTGGCGCTGCGGTGGATCGAGGATGGCATGCTGGGCTCGGCCGCGGCCGTGGCTGAATCCGTCGATTCGGCGCTTTCGGGCAGGGCGAGCGATCTGGCCGATCTGCTGCGCAAGAGTGCCGATGCCTACGCGCAAAAGGTTTTGGAGCGGGATGAACTGGCGAGCAAGGATTCGGCCACGCGCAGCGGGCTGGGAGTGTACCTGGGAATCGCCTCGAAACGAATCCGGCGGCGGCTGGACGATGCGGACGTGACGGACCGCGCTTGTTCTGCCATCGACGCGATCGCACGAGCGGAGAAATATCTCGACGCCAACGTGAACCTGGCGATCGTGATGGAGCAGCTGAGCGGTGCGGTTTGAAGAGCCGGGTGGTTCCGAAATCCGACGTGGTGTTCGTCCGGTCATTCTGAGATCGAGCTTCCGCCTTGCTCGCACCAATTCCGCCACATCTGCCGGTAGGCCGCTTCGACATTTCGGGCGAAACGCGGGCCGTCCATCAGGGGCGACGCCTGCATCCGCGCACGCAGCGTCCGGCGCAGCTCGGCCAATCGCGGCAAATCTCCCGCCAACTCGGCGGCGATCTGAACGTATTGTTCCGGCGTCCGGGCAATCAGTTCCGTCAGGCCCAGATTGGTCAATTGCGACAATCCGGCTCGTCCCACCACTGTCTTACCCACCAGCGTGATGACGGGAACACCCATCCAAAATGAATCCAGGCTCGTGGTGTGGCCGTTGTACGGGAAAGTATCCAGTCCCACGTCGAAGCGATGGTAAAGTTCCAGGTATTGCCGGCGTGGACGGCGGGCGATCAACTCGATGCGATCGGGACTGATTCCCTCCCGTTGCAGCAGGTCCAGCAGCGATTGACGATGACTCCCTTCCGGACAGAGGATCATCAATCTCGATCGATCAACAGTCTTGAGAACCTGCGCCCAGAGCCGCAGGACCGGCTCGTTGACTTTGCAGAGGTTATTCAGGCATCCGAAGGTGACGAAACCCCGCTCCAGACACGGGGACGCATTTACCGCGGGTTCGTTGGTCAGAGGATCGTAACACCAGAACGTATCCGGCAAACGGATCGACCGCTCCGAATAATAGGCGTCATCAAGTCCGCCAGGGTCCAGGTATGGATCGGTGAGCCGATAGTCCACGGTGTCCATTCCGGTCGTGCCTGGGTAGCCCAGCCAGGTCACCTGCACGGGCGCGGGCTTGTGGGCGAAGATCAGGAGGTGGTTTCCGGCCGTATGGAGTTTCAGGTCGACCAGAATGTCGATCTGGTCCTGGCGGACCTGTGCCGCGACCTTGGCATCGCTCAGCCCCACGGCGGTGCGCCAGTGCGGAACGTGTTCCTTCATTTGCCGCGTCACCTTGTCGGAATTAGTCCGGTTGGAGTAACAGAACAGTTCAACCTGCCGCCGATCGTGGTGGCGGAAGAGAGGCAACAGGAAGAAGGCGGAGGCGTGCTCATAAAAGTCGGCTGAGACATACCCGATGCGCATTGGGCGATCGGGGTCGCGATTGTTGGTGTGCGGCTGAATGAGTTTCTTGAGCGGTTCGGCGTGCTGCCGGTTCCAGCGGCGGGCTTCCTCATAGATCATCCTGGCGTCGTACCCAGGATTATATTGGAGGGTGAAGATCAGATTACCGTGCACTCTGGCGCCATCCGGCTTAAGCTGAACCGCCCGCCTGTGGGAAGCAATAGCCTGGTCATGTTGCCCCATGTCCCTCAACGTGCTGCCGAGATTGCTGTGCGCGTCCGCGAAATCAGGTTTGAGCCGGATGGCCTGCCGGGACGCGGCGATCGCCTCGTCAAGTTGTCCTTTGAGGCGTAGGGCGACACCCAGGTTGTGGTGCGCGTCAGCGTAATCCGGATTAATCCGAATCGCATGGCGATACGAAGCAATCGCCTGATCCAGTTGCCCCGCCATCTTCAAGGTGTTGCCCAGGTTGCCATAATAAAATGCATCGGTTGAACAGATCGCGATCGCCCGCCGGATCAATTCCACGGCCACGTCCAACCGGCCCTCCTGTGCGGCCAGCACCCCCAACAGATGTAAGGCTTCGGCATGATCGGGCTGCTGCGCGAGGATTTGGCGGTAAATGCTCTCCGCTTCCGCCAAGCGGCCGGCCTGGTGATATGACAGGGCGGATTCGAGTTGTTGCTGAAGGGTCATTGGGCCGGGCATTGTAAACCCGAAATTCGATTTGGTCCTTATTCGGCCGTTGCGGGCGAAGCTTGGAGCATTTCGGCGATCTTCAATTGCGGGCGCGACAGCGGGAATCGATCCAAATCTTCAAGGCGAATCCAGCGGCGATTGGGAAACTGCGCGGTGCTGCGAGTGGTCGCGGCAAATGCGGTGAAGACGTATCGGCGATGAGTCAGGGCGTGGCGGATTTGGCCGATTTTGCGGAGGCCGGCGATGCGCAATCCGATGTTGGGGCCGATTGATTCGGCGGTTGGTGGGGCGTCCGGGGCTTCGATGGTGGGGAATTGCCAAAGTCCGGCCCAGCGGCCAGTGCGGGGACGGCGCTCCAGAAGCCAGCGATCTTGGCGATGGACGCAAATGGTCCATCGCGCCAGGATTGGCGCCGGGCGGGATTTCCGAGGCGGCGGGATGGTGTGCTGCAATCCTGCCGCGGCGGCCCGGCAGGGACGCCGTAGCGGACAGATCGGACAATTCGGTTGCCGGGGCGTGCAGATCGTGGCGCCCAGCTCCATCAGGGCGGAATTGAATTGGCCGCAGCGACGGACGGGGAGGATTTCCTCGGCCAATTGCCAAAGCCGCCGGACCGTTGCGGGCTGGCTGGGGTCGGCCTGGATTTTCTCCAGTCGGCACAGGACCCGTGTCACGTTGCCGTCGAGGATTGGGGCTCGCTCGTCGAAGGCGATGGAGGCGATTGCCCCGGCGGTGTACCTTCCGATGCCGGGAAGAGTCTGCAAATCTTGCACGGATCGAGGGACTTGGCCATCGAACCGGGCGACGATTTTGCGTGCGGCGGCGTGAAGATTTCGGGCGCGGGAGTAATAGCCCAATCCCTGCCACAGCCGCAGGACGTTCCGCTCGGAAGACGCGGCCAGGGCGACTACGTTGGGGAAGGCGGCCAGGAAGCGGGAGAAATACGGCACAACGGTCGCGACCTGCGTTTGCTGGAGCATAAACTCGCTCACCAACACGGCATAAGGATCGACGGGACCGTTCTGGGGCGGCGTCGGACGCCACGGCAGATCGCGACGACTCCGGGCGTACCAGGCGAGCAATGCCCGAACCAAACTGGGCCGCCGGATTGTGAGCGGGATGTTAGCACTCGCCTCCACTGTCGCTAAATCCGAATGATTTTTCTGATTTTTTGTTGCAGTCACGGGAAATTAGTTTATTTTAACTGATACATCGGATGTGACCAGGGCATAGAATGAAAGTGGGGAGAAGAATGCCCAGCATGCATGGAGGATGCCATGAGGTCGCCGCGTATCGACGATTTTGTCCGCTTAATGTCGGACATCCCGGAATTAGCTCTAAGCCGAGGTGAGGTGGGCGTTGTCCGCAGCACTTGGTTTGCGCCATCTGTTGCGTACGAGGTCGAATTTCACCAAATCGGACATGACTACCAGACGCGTGCTCTGCTGTTGCCGGAGCAAGTGGAGGTGGAGGATGGCCCGATCTTCCATTCTGCTGGCCCCGTTTCCGTGGCGGAGGCCGTGGCCGCGTCGATCGAGCATCGCTGAATGGCGTTGAGCAGGGCGATTGGAGTTTGACGCGACATGGGCGTGGGGCGGTTATCCGCTCGTATCGCAGTGCGGCTAACCGCGGGCGGGTGGGGGCTGGGATATTCAAATCGACCCAACAATTGATGATGGCTTCCGGTCCTTTTGGAAATCGGCTTGGCCGGTTGCAAGCTCGGATGGCGTTAGGGATAATCCTCCGCGACCGCCGGGCGTGTACCGAAGTGGACAAACGGGTCAGACTGTAAATCTGATGGCTTAAGCCTTCGTAGGTTCGAATCCTACCGCGCCCATGTGCATCTGATGCGGGTATCCGCATGGCTATGGCCGTGTTCGCTCTTTTGGTGGTCTTTTGGCTGTTCATTCCAAGCGGCTCGAAATTCGCCGTGCTGCTCCACCTGATCGTTCCCACCCTTGGCCCATGGGTTTGCGCGCTGACGGCCCTTTATTACTACGCGGGTCGGCAACGGCGATCGGGCGATATGACGCCGTGATCGCGCTGGAAATCAACCGCATCGAACTCTGTCATCCTGTTGGTTGCCAGCACCTCCGATAACCGTGGTGTTGCGGCATTGCGGGGCGTAGAATCGCGACCATCTCCGCCTGATCCACAAGGAGCCGAACATGCAGAAGATCGAAGTCATTCTGGCCAAGGGCAAAGAAACAAAGGGCACCTACGTCTACGAGGAGGAACTAGGCGAAGGCGGCAAGCCTCCGGTGCTAAAGACCCAGTACATCCAAAAATGGGCGCTGGGCACCAATCCTCCAGCCAAGATAAAAATCACAATCGAAGCCGCGTAACGGCGTGCGTTGCCGCCAAGCTCCGCGGCCAACAGGTTTTGTTTCGCGGTCAGATTATCCACCGATTTATGCACCGCGATTCGCAATTGCGCACAAGCAGTTGCGCGCAATTTGGCGGATCGTCGGATTGTTCGTTTCGAAAAGACGAGGGATTTCAATTGCCCGCGGATATATTTCGTCGCGTCGTCGGGCACGAAAGTGAGCGGCGAAAATGGAGAATGCTCCTGACAAGCAGTCCGGCTTTCTGAATGCGAAAGACCGTGCGAAGCAAACAAGTGCGGGCACGGCGAAAGTCGGCGGCCAGCGACCAGGCCACCCGATGATAAGCGGCGTAAAAA
>JBEKKC010000180.1:0-9056 GCA_050010915.1 Tepidisphaeraceae bacterium
GGGAATCAATCGAAACGATGCCGGAGACCGCGAGGGTCAGAGCGGCGATGCGATGTTTTTTTGTCTTGAAGCGCATTTTTTGGTCCTCAATCAGAAAACGCTTTCTGTGGTCTGCCCCAAAAAAGATCCACTTTGGATCAGCCAGTCGTGGTCCAAGGGTGGATGAAGCCTAATGTCTCTGAAAGACTTGTAAGCGTAACATTCTGATAACACGCAATTTATAACAAATCGTCTGGCGTCAAGATCATGGGGGTTCTCCTCGCTCACACTAGCGGTCATGTTACGACGCGCTGGGAGTTTTCACAAGCAAATTGTTTGAATTGCCCGGCGACGATGTCTCGTCAAAAACGGCAAAACCGCCAGCGGGACAGTACGGGCAAGAGCCGGTTCGGGGACGTCCGCCATCAATCCATTGGCTTGTGCGAAGGCGTCTAATGCCGCAATGTCGCCGGACGATGCTCCGCCGCTCACGCCCTGGTTGAAGTTCGCGGCCAACTCGTTGAAGTCTGCGGCGTTGACCAGGCCGTCGTAGTTGAAGTCCGCCTGGTCCTAGCCGCTGCCGTGGACCGGCCCGCGTCGCGTCGTATCGTAGTTTTCATTCGGTTGGCGTCTGCACCGCACCTGGCGTTGCCGGTAACAGAGCCTCACCCGTTCGGTGGCAAAACGGCAAAGTCCATGAACATGCGTGAAATCGACTCGCGTCAATCCTCGGTGCGGCAGATCCTCTTCGCCCTGTCGCAGGGCCTCGACGCTAATGCTCAGCGAGTCAACGATGGTGGCGATGTAGACGACGCACTCGAATATCAGAACGACCTTTGCGGAATTGCCTTTGTCACCGCGCAAGCGTACATCACCACGGTCGTTGCCGATGTCAACGCCCTGCGAGGCACACGCTCGCGTGTCAATAAACACGAACTGCTTGAGCTTGCCAGTCCGATTGTTGCGGATACCGGGTTAACGCGAATGCAACTCTGCGATACCATGGCCAACTATTACAAGCATCGCGACGAGTGGGTTGATTGGACCGATCCCTCTGCCCGCCGCACAACCGAGCTTTTGCGAGCGGCCGGCTTTACGCACGGCGATAGACATTTATGTACCACCGTCGCCACGCTGCTCTTCGGCAATGTGGAAATCGAATCGTTGGTTCCGCTCGTGGATATGCTTTCATCATGGCGCGTCGCGGTCATCGCGAGTGCGATACCTTGACGTTCACGTGGCAACGCTGGGCGACAGCCGCCGAGGGGCAATCGTCCATGAACACTAGGTACCCATGGCCGGCGTCGCAGGCGGATGACACGAGTGCCACCATTTCCATTATTGAGATCACGCGCGACCGCGGACATCGTGTCCGCCAACGTCTAATGCTCATCCGCCCCTGTTGGACTATCTGCGTCGCCGCCGTCGGAGAATTCCCAACCCCGCCATCACCGTCATCCCAGCGCTCGCGGGCTCCGGAACATTCGCTAGGCTGATACCGTTTGCGGCGGCGAAGGAATCCAGGGCGGCGAACCCAAGCCCCACCTGCATTGCTTGCGTGACGCAGAGCGTCTGGTGAATCCGGCAGAAGTTGTTGTTGTCATCTCCGCACCTAGGACTCCGTATCAGATCGACTGTGCCCACGCTACGATAATCGACTGAGATACCAAACGTTCGGCTTGCTGGCTAGGTGTCGCTGCCGCGGAACCCGGTGCTGGAAGGTGCCAATGTCAGTCGTTGATTTTTGCTTCGGTCGTCGGCTGGCTTCCGACGAGCAGAGTGGCCAGAAGATCGGCGTGCTCTCCGGCTTGCCCGCTCTCGGACTCGACGGCTTGTCTTCTTCCGCGTATGGTCCTGAGGCGGCACTGACGATCATGCTGCCGCTCGGGGCGGTCGGCCTGAATTACATCCTGCCGATCACCGGAGTGATCCTCGCCTTGCTGGCGATGCTGTACGTCTCCTACCGCCAGACCATCGCTGCCTATCCGGTTAACGGCGGCTCGTACACCGTCGCCAGGGAGAACCTCGGGATTTGGGCCAGCCTGTTCGCCGCCGCTGCCCTGATGATCGACTACGTGCTGACGGTCGCGGTAGGCATCTCGGCCGGGGTGGCCGCACTGGTGTCCGCCGCGCCCCAATTTCACAAGTACACGGTACCCCTGTGTCTCGGCATCCTCGCGCTGATCACGCTCCTGAACCTGCGGGGTACCGGACAGGCGGGAGCGGCCTTTGCCCTACCCACTTACCTGTTCATCGCCAGCATGTTCGTCGTGTTGGGCCTCGGAGTCGCTAAATCCGTCTCCAGTAGTGGACATCCTCATCCTCTTGCTGCTCCGCCTGCCATGCCCGCGGCTACGGCAAGCGTCGGGATCTGGTTTTTGTTCCAGTCATTCGCCAGCGGTTGCACCGCCATGACCGGTGTAGAGGCGGTGAGCAATGGCGTCAGCGCCTTCAAGGAACCGACAGTCATGAGGGCGCATCGCACGCTGACGCTGATCGTGGTGATTCTGGCAATGCTGCTCGGCGGGATCGCCTACCTTTCGCACGCCTATCAGATTGGGGCGACGATTCAGGACCAATCCGACTACCAGAGCGTGCTGTCGCAACTGGTCAGAGCGGTGGTGGGGAAGGGATGGTTTTACTACACGACGATGGGAAGCGTGCTGGCGGTGCTCTGCCTGTCGGCCAACACCAGCTTCGTGGATTTCCCACGCTTATGCCGGTTGATAGCAAAGGACGACTTTCTGCCGCGCATATTTGCCGCCGTGGACCGGCGCTTGGTCTATGCGGTGGGCGTGTTGTTCCTTGCCACCGCCTCCGGTCTGCTTCTGGCGGCGTTTCGGGGCATCACCGATCGGCTTATCCCCCTGTATGCGGTCGGGGCGTTTCTCGCCTTCACGCTGTCACAGTCCGGCATGGTCATGCACTGGTACAAGCGAATGCGGGAGTCGTCCAAGCCGGAACCCAAGTGCAGCGAGGGTTCGAGCAACGGCGATCAGGGCCAGTCGAAACGCGGACGGGCCAGCTTACACCTGAAGTTGTGGGTGAACGGCTTGGGTGCGGTGGCCACGGCCACGGCGCTGAGCGTCATCTTGGCTGCGAAGTTCATCGAGGGGGCGTGGATCACTGTCTTGGCGATCCCGACGATGCTGACGATGTTCCAGCTCGTTCACCGCCACTACCTTTCAGTCGAGAAGCAGATCGAGTCCGCCGACCCGATGGACGTGACGCACGAGGAGCCGCCGGTCGTGCTGGTGCCGATCCATTGCTGGGACCGGCTCGTGGCCAAGGCCGTACGGTTCGGGATGCTCCTGTCGGCGGATATTATCGCCGTTCACCTGAGCAACCTCGAAGGGGACGCCGCCGAGGACGAGGCATCGCAGATGCGGCAACTTTGGGCCGAGCGGGTAGAGGGGCCAACTCGCGGCGCAGGCGTGCTCTCGCCGACGCTCGAAATGGTGCGGACGCCATACCGCGAGTTCATCACGCCGCTGTTGCAGCATATCGACGTGATCAAGGGCCGGTATCCGCGCCGGCTCGTTGTGGTCATCGTTCCGGAGATCGTGGAGAAGCGCTGGTGGTATGCGCTGCTGCACAGCCGCCGCGCTTCCCGACTCCGGTCTGCGCTCAGGGCACGGCGAGACGTTCGCGTGATCGTCATTGACTTGCCGTGGTTTATAAAGGATTAGCCAAAGATGCAGTTCGACCTGCAATTTTGAGCCAGAGGACCACGGCATCTCACAGACCGAGAAGCACTTCACGGCTGAACGCAGCCACGCATTCACCGTCTCAAGGGTGTACGTCGGTGGCCACCAGCCGCTCGCCTTTCGGATCGGGCTGGCGCGAAGATCTGCGTCGCCGCCGGCGGAGAATTCCCGATCCGGCCATCACCATCATCGCCGCGCTCGCCGGCTCGGGAACATTGGAAATCGCCGGCAAGGGCAACCCATTGGGCGCCGCGAAGGCGTCCACGGCCGCGACATCGCCGGCCGACGTATCAGCGCCTCTGTCGCCCTGATTGAAGTTCGCCGCCAGGATCGCGACGCGCGGCATGGTGCCAAATCAAATTCACCCATCGGGAGCTGTCATGCAATGCCGGCAACTGAACGCACACGGCTCCATCGTGTCCGTTGAACAAACCCCCTCTTCCGGCAGCCGGTCGCGGGCGGGTAGCTTTGGCATTAATCAATTAGGGGAAACAGTAATGAATGTGGGGGGGGTGGTTGATTACCCAGCATATTCAGCTCGAACGCCACGACGAATCGAAATAGGCGGCAGAGGATAGCAAGGCTCAACGAGGGGACATTCATGCTTCGTCCTCGAACTTCAATCTCCGTAACTGTGCAGTCCAAAAAGCCTCGCGAGCCAAGAACATCGCTTGTTCATGCTCCAAACCTCGGTACACTACGGAAAATTGCGGACGATGACGTTCGTCAGCGGAGTTTCATATGGGAAATCCCGGTTCATATGGGAAATCCCCGGTGAATTGGGTTTGCCTATGAGCGAAATCGTTCTTGAGATTAACCATCTGACGCGGCGGTTCGGCGCCTTTACCGCCGTGGATGCGATAAGCCTAGCGGTCAATCGCGGTGAGGTTTTTGGCTTGCTCGGGTCCAACGGGGCGGGCAAGACCACCACCATCAAGATGCTCACCACGCTGTTGCCACCCACATCGGGCGCGGCGAGCGTGGGGGGATTTTCCATCATCAATCAAGCGGTGGGCGTTCGCCGCGTCATTGGTTATGTGCCGCAGGCGGTTTCCGTGGATGGATCGCTAACCGGCTACGAGAACCTGCTGATCTTCGCCAAGCTGTATGATCTGCCGCACCGCCAGCAGCAAGTGCGTATTCGTGAGGCTTTGGCATTCATGGGCCTGACCGCTGAAGCCGACCGGCTGGTGAGCCAATACTCCGGCGGCATGGTACGGCGGCTGGAAATCGCCCTAGCCACGCTGCATCGGCCCAAAGTGCTTTTCCTTGATGAACCCACCGTCGGCCTGGACCCCATTGCCCGCGATGCGGTTTGGAAACTGCTGGTCGATTTGCGCGCCAACTACGGCACCACGCTTTTCTTCACCACCCATTATTTGGAGGAAGCCCAAACTTATTGCGACCGCATGGCCATCATGCACCTTGGCAAGGTGGCTGCGATTGGCACCTGTAACGAATTGGAAGCATCGCTGGGCGGCGGCAGCCATACCTTGGGTGAAGTCTTCAGCCATTATGCCGGCAGCGATCTCGATGCCGGCGGTAATTTGCACAACATTTCCGCCGAACGCGCCAACGCCCAACGCCTTGGCTAACCTTAAACTTGTGATCGCGCAGTTCATCCATCCTGTTACCGGTTTCATCGACAAGACTTTCGTCATCGCCGAATTTGAGCTGCGCAAGCTGCGCCACGATTTCACTGAACTAATCACCCGCGCCCTCCAACCGGCGCTTTGGCTGCTTATCTTCGGCCAGGTGTTCGCACGCACCAGGGCGATGCCCACCGGCAATATCCCCTATCTGGATTTCATTGCCCCCGGCATCCTGGCGCAAAGCGTACTCTTTGTGGCAATTTTTTACGGCATCAACGTTATCTGGGAGCGTGACCTAGGCATCGTGCAGAAATTCCTGGTTAGCCCGGCGCCGCGCGCGGCACTGGTCCTGGGTAAAGGCTTATCGGCCGGCATTCGCACGCTCTCCCAGGTTATTATCATTTACAGTCTTTCGCTGCTGCTGGGCGTGAAGCTGAATTGGCACTTGCCGGCGCTGCTTAACATGCTGGTCATGGTGATCCTGGCCGCCACGCTATTTTCGACGTTTTCGCTGATTATCGCCTGCATTGTAAAGACGCGCGAACGCTTTATGGGCGTCGGCCAAGTGCTTACCATGCCGCTGTTCTTTGCCAGCAACGCGATTTACCCCACCGCCATCATGCCCGGCTGGCTGCAAGCCGTTGCCCATCTGAATCCCTTGACCTACGTTGTCGATGCCCTGCGGACATCCATGCTTGCCGGCGGCGTCAGCGCGTTTGGCCTGGGTTGGGATTACGCCGTCATCCTCCTAACCACGATCATCCTGGTCTTGATTGGCGCGCGCATGTATCCACGTCTGGCCACGTAAACCGTATCGACGTCGTCATCTTCTCGAAATCGACATTCTGTGAGCACTGTGAGAACCGCACCCCACGTTACGTCAGATAGTGCTGCGGGTCGATCCCATGCCGGCGGCAGGTACTGGTCAGGCTGGAAGGGATCGACGCAGCCATGGGAATGCTCAGGCCTCTGGCAAGCCCCAACTCAAAGTGCGGCTGCTTTTCCTTTGCGTTCTGGTACCATCACGAGCATTCTCCCACGCGCGGTTGGGGGCCGAATGCCAAACGGGAATTCCCGACACGGGAAAACAGAATGAATGTAACGCTCGGCAAAAAAAACTGGCTCGCCCTGAGCATAACGGTAGCGGCAATTTTCTTGGCAGGCTGTTCAACGAGTAGCTCCCACCTGATGCGACGCCAGATTCTCGCGGCGGCTGCGGTTGATGACATGGAAAAGGTCAAGGCGCTACTTAACGGCAATCCTGATCTGGCTTTTAGCAAAGACGATCTCGGCGCTACGCCTTTGCACTACGTGGCCGGCAATGACCACAAGGACGTAGCGGAATTGCTGTTGGCCGACAAAGCCGATGTCAACGCCAAGGATGACACGGGCTGGACACCTTTGCACTGGGCCGCGTTAGAGGGCCACAAGGGCATGGCGGAATTGCTGCTGGCCAACAAAGCCGATGTCAATGCCAAGGATAACAAGGGCTATACGCCTTTGTACTATGCGGCGGATAAGGGCCACCAGGACGTCGTGGAATTGCTGCGCCAGCATGGCGGCCACGAGTAAGGGGCGCGGAAACTCGGGGCAACGCCAGCGCTTCTCCGACCGCCGCCACGACCGATTCAGCGTCATCGACAACCAAAACCAGCTCCCCAACCTCCGCAATGGATCGGTCCGTCCAATCGATTACATTGCTTCGTACGCTGCAGGGGTGTGGCCCCGGCTACCGAAGGTGTTGCTTTAGTCAGGTCAAAACATGGTCAGCGTCCGTCATCGCCGCCGTAATGCGCGGTCGAAAATTACATCGAGCGACAGACCCCGACCGCACGCCGCGGCGCACTGCCTCGTGGCATCTGAGTAGGAGCAATGCATGCAAGCGGTGAACCCCCCTGAGCAAACCGATGGCCTTCCCACCCTCTGCGGCCATGAAGCTGCCGTTGCCGAGGCAATGGCGCGGCCGGGGCCCCTCTACCTCGTTGACAGCGGGATTGACTTTGCCCATGTGCACAGCGCCTTTGCCATCGCCCTCCACATGCATCAGCCCCTAATTCCCGCCGGAGGCGGAGACATCAAAACTGCCCGGATCATCAGCAACCTCAAACACATGTTCGATATGGGGGACAGCTATAACGCGGGCGTTTTCCAGTCGTGCTACAAGCGTATGGGCCAGTTCATTCCCCAACTGGTTCAAGCAGGGAGCCGGCCTCGGGTAATGCTCGACTATTCGGGGTGTCTGCTCTACGGGTTGCGGCAGATGGGGCTCGACGACGTCTTTGAAAGCCTCAAGACGATCACCTGCAACGCAGAGTATCGCCGGTCTGTGGAGTGGCTGGGTTCGGCGTGGGGACATCCTGTAGCGCCTTCCTCGCCGGTGCAGGACTACCGGCTGCATGTGCGGGCTTGGCAGCATTATTTTGCCGCCCTCTTCGGGCTTGAGGCACTCAGCCGGGTGCGGGGTTTCTCGCCAGCCGAGATGGCCCTGCCGAACCACCCGGACATCTGCTACGAGTTTATCCGGACATTGAAGGAATGCGGTTACCGCTGGGTTCTGGTTCAGGAGCACACTGTGGAGCAAATCGACGATGGCGGGCCTGTCCGTCAGCCGCATATTCCGCATCGTCTGGTGGCCCGGAACTCCCGCGGCCAGACCCTCAGCATCATCGCGATTATCAAGACCCAAGGAAGTGACACCAAGCTCGTCGGACAGCTTCAGCCCTACTACGAGGCCAGAGGATTGTCGCGCGTCTCGCTGGCGGGAAAGCCAGCGCCGGAACTGGCGACGCAGATTTCGGATGGTGAAAACGGCGGGGTGATGATGAACGAGTTTCCCCCCAAGTACATACAGGTCATGGCCGAAGCGTCCGGCTCCGCCACGCCGCCAGTGAACGTTGGTGAATATCTCGAGTACCTCGGATCAATCGGGATTACGGAACGCGACTTGTCCCCGATCGAGCCCATCCTTCAGACACGCATCTGGGATGTTTTTCCCGCCGGCGCTGGCCCCGAAGTCATGGAAAAGACCATCGACGAACTGCGCCGCCGCGACAGCCGCTTCCATGTTGAAGGCGGAAGCTGGACCAACAACATTTCTTGGGTCCGTGGTTACCAGCAGATGCTCGGACCGATGGAAGCGGCCAGTGCCCTGTTCAACGAGAAGGTCCTGGGCCGACATGTGTCCACCGCGGAACATCGATATCGCAACGCCCTGTTTCATCTTCTTTTGACCCAGACCAGTTGTTACCGTTATTGGGGCACGGGCGTCTGGACCGACTACGGCCGCGAACTCTGTCGGCGGACGATGGAGATCCTGACTCATGACTTTTGAGATCAGCGTGTCTGCGGAATGGGCGGGCCAGCACCGGTTGAGCCAGTGCGAAGCGATGGGCGAATATTGCGTCCCGAGTCGTAGTATCCCGGATTTCCCATATGACACTCCGCCGACGATCGTCGCCGTCGGCGGACAATCCCCAATCCAGCCATCACGATCGTTCCTGTACTCGCCGGTTCCGGCACACCGGAAGTTGGCAAAGACAATCCGTTGGCCGCGGCGAAGGCGTCCAATGCCGCCATGTCGCCGGCCGACGCCGCGCTGCTCACGCCCTGGTTGAAGTTCGCCGCCAGGAGGGTGAAGTCCTGGCCGTTGATCGGATCGTCAAGATTGGGTACTGGTACAGTTTGAAATTATTTCGAATTCTTCGGCTTGTCCGCCGGATTGCTTTGCTGCCATCCCCCGAACCAACCGAAAATCAGAACGACGACAACTATAAGCAGC
>JBEKKC010000181.1:0-9043 GCA_050010915.1 Tepidisphaeraceae bacterium
ACGAAAGTGAGGCCAATCCAGCAATCCCGACTCCGCTGAGACAAATCGTCGAATAACATTTTCACCGGACGAGGGGAGAACGGTGAGGCTGAATGAGCGATAAATTCCCAAGCTCCCGGCGTAGAACAGCGTTCGAGAATTCTTAATTGACGACAGTAACGTCTCGCAATGCGAATCCCGAGCGTCAATAAATTAATCCATAACTTGCATTTTTGAGCGCAATTACATTGCCTTTTCGTTGAGACTTCATATCTTTGAACCGGCAGTTTTCCATGTCATTTTGATAGTCGTCGGGCTGCAAAGTGTTTCGCGCTTGGCTTGGATTTTGGCGACAGGACCGATTTGCAACCACAAAACGAGAGGCAGAAATATGATCCGTAGAACTATTCCACCTTCATTTATCTTCGGAGAATTGTCGGCGCCTCCCCACACATTTGAGTCTGCAGTACGTTGGGGTGACGACGTATTCTTGATAAAAATCCTGATTTTTGCGTGGGTGACGTGGCTGCTTTTCCCGGCAGATGGGCGCGCACAAAATCTTTTGAGCAATGGCGGTTTTGAATCGCCCGGGCTGCCCTCCTCCATGGATTACCAGTATCTTGATACGCAACCCAATCTGATTACCGGATGGACGGTCACATACGATGGCATCGGGGAGCCGTCGTATTATTTGAGAGATGGTCACAGTCCTGGCGGTGGCGTTATCGTGTATGCGGCTGAAGGCCAATATCTGCTCTCCCTGGATAATGGGGACTCGCTGTCGACTAGCTTCTCGTCGCTTGCAGGTCAGGAATATTCCTTGAGCTTTTTTGTCGGTGGCGGTGCGGATGCAGTTCCAGCGGGGTCTTTACAGCTAAATGTCGGGAATCTAAGCAATGAATTGCTGGCAGGGTACGGCAGCATAACCAGCATTCCTGCAGACAATGTAGGTCACCTATACAGCCTATTCCAGTTCGATTTTGTCGCAACTTCCTCGACGTCGAACCTGACTCTAACAAACCCGTACGATCCAAATAATTGGCTTTATGGTAATGTTCAATTGGATGGCTTCGCTGTTGTGGCGGTACCCGAACCCAGTGGTGTTTTAGTGCTTGGCATCTCAGGCATGGGATTTCTGGCTCGACGACGGAATTTCGCCTCGGAATCAATTTGAATCTGTACCTATACGGCCCCCGTTGTAACCCGACGCGCTTACCAGCGCGCGAATACTTATGTGCCGGCGACAAAACCAACTGGCGCGACCTATTAAAATCCTAGCCATTCTTATCATAGCGGGTTAGGCGCTGGAGGAAACTCATGGCCAAGCAAAGCAGCAACGTCGCAGCGGAGAGACCACTCGACGCGGCATTCACAAAATGGCTTGAGCGACTGCGACGTAATTGGCATTTTTCTACTGTCGCCGACGTTGCGAAATCGCCGGTTTGGCGCAACGAAATTCGAAATCGCATTGATTCCTATCGCAACCTCGCCGAACAGATCAAAAATGCTCGGATCGACAAGGAGGAAATCGGTCCTCTCCTGAACGAGTGTTGGGCACTTGGAGAGCGGTTCGTCGCGATTCGGTTGGGAAAATTCTTGGACAACAGACGTTCCGCCACTGCGATTGCCCGGCTAGTCCGAGCGTTTCCAAGACGCGACAAGGAAGCGGCTGGCCGAATCGACGCCTTTGTGCGCCGAGCCGTATCGCTTGGCTTCAAAACTCCGAGCAAAGGAAATGACTTCTCCGGTGCCGCATTATTGGCGAGCGTGCTGCTTACCGCGCTGGAACCACAACGCTTCGTGGACTTTCGTAATCGCCGGTGGTCAGACATGGCCAACGCTCTCGGTTACCGATTGCCCAACGCCGATAGTTTGGGCGAGAAAATGATTCGCGCTGGTCAGTTTGCTCAGGCTGTCTGCCGAACAAAAACCTTTCGCCAATATTGGCCAGGCGGAGAGCCGTTGTGGGCTTTTTCGGGAATATGTTGGCAGGGCACAAATCCGGATAAGCCGGAGGAACAACCGCCCTTCTTTCCGCCTCGCGAAAACGATTTGATGGAAGAAGGTGATCCACGAAAAATGACGATCGAAGTCCGCGATCGTAATCGCACGGTTGTCGAGAGGGCAAAGAAGTCGGCGTCGGTGCGCGACCCATCATTACCTTGCGAGGTCTGTGGCTTCAGCTTTTTGAAAGTATTTGGGGAATTAGGCGAGGGTTTCATCGAAGCTCATCATCGCAAGCCCATTGCGACATCGAAACACAAGCATCGCATTAGGATCAAAGACCTCGATATGGTCTGCGCGAACTGTCATCGCATGCTCACCCGCGCGGGAGAAACAATGTCCGTTCTGAAATTGAAACAAATCATTGAGGCGAATCGATAAAGCTTTTGCAAAAGATAGGGCACCAGCTACGATGCTTCCGAGTGCCTCAAAGCGTTTCAATCAGCGAAGGGATGTCCCAGGCCGGAGCAAACGGTCCAAGGTAATTTGGAGCGTTTTATAAGCCATTAACCCCGCCCATTCCCCCACATTCCCACTCCCGTCAAAAAAATTAAATCCAAAAAATCCGCGATTTCCCAAAAACAGGTCTAAAACCTTCACCTCTGCGCCATATATATAGAGGGAGGCGCATTTTTTGTTGTCGATCCGACGCCCGTTACCCCAGCCCGAATGCGGTCATCTCCGACACCACCAAAATGCCCGAGCGCTGCTTTTTCAAGTGGGTCCCCCCGTCAACGTCAACAAAACCCCCCGCGGCGCTATCGAAAACAGGGGTTTCGTAGACGGCACAACAAGGCCAATTCTGCAACCGTAGTTTGATGATGACCATTCAAGCAAGAAAATTCAGACTCACCGCGGATTGCCCAGCGCGGCATAGCCGCAACCAAAAAGAGATATCGCGCGGAGGCGCGGTGGCGCGGAGAAGAGAAAAAATGGGCCAAATTGCCCTGTTCAATTCTCCGCGCCTCCGCGCCTCCGCGCGAACTTTTTCTTTTGGGAGCGAGGTTGTGCGCAAAGCCAACTCCGCGATCTCTAGCGAAGCGGGCGGTAAATATCCGCGTTATCCGCGAAATCCGCGGTTCCATTTGGAAGGCGCAAAAATACTCAAATTCGCCCGGTGACAGTGACAATGACGGCCCTGGCGCTATCAAAAACCGCGTCATTGTCAGCGCCCCGGAAAACCAGCCAAAAATGCAAAAAACTCTTTCTTTTGCAAAACCGTTTTGGCAAGATTCGCCCGCAAATTCAGTGCGATTATTGCTCAATCCCCTGCCGCTGGCGGGCCACGCTCAGTTCCGCCTTGGCCCTGGCCAAGCGCACCGAATATTGCTGACGCAGAAGCCGGGTTGCATCCGAATCGGTGAATCCAAACCGCTGCGCCGCCCGCGAGAGGATTTTGGCCTCCTGCGGACGCAGGCGGCCTTCGGCCACCGCCGTCGCGGCCATCGTCGTCAGCCAGACCAGCGCCGTCGTCTTGTCCGGTGGATCGGGAACGTCCAGACGGCCCGCCAGGGCCATCTCGATCATCTGATCGAGGCGTATGGGTTCAACGTGGCACTTGGCGGCCAGGGATCGCAGGATATTCCGTTCGTTCACGTCCACCGATCCATCGGCCGCCACCATTTTCACGGTCCACGCCAGCACGCCCACGCGGGAGATGGTTTTCACATGCGCCACCGCCGCTTCCGCCGGAGCGCCAATTCGCGCGGTCCATTGCCGGCCCAGGTCGGACGCCGCCGACGTGATCGCCGACAGCACCCACCCGCGCGTTCCGTCGTTCAGCACCGTGCCGCAGAAGGAACACCCGGGCGACGTGTCGCTGGTGATCGGCGCGCCGCAATTCGGGCAATGCGCCGAGGAAACCCCATGACCGGGATCGGTTTTGACTCCGGCTTTTCGCGCCAGGATATAGAGGCTGTGGGTTTGGATGCGTTGACCCGTTTTTTGCGGCGGTTGATCGGCATGGGCAATCATGCGCTCGCCTTCCCACGCCATCTCCACAATTGCGGAATCTTCCGCCGTTCCGGGAACCACGCCGAGCAGGTGTGCGCCGCCCACGGCGCAGTCGCCGAAATAGGCCCGCGATCCATCCGGCTGCGGCCCAAGGCCGCCGGCGTAAGTCGCGCAGAACTGCTCCGTCGCCATCTTCCGCAGCGGATCGATCTTCCCGACCCGATCGGCCATCGCCTTGCGCCAGAACGTCACCGATGCCCGGTCCTCAACATCGGCCCGATTGAACCCCGGATCGTTCTCCTGAAACTCCGCCATGCCGGGCGCCAGGCCGTGACGACCTCGCCGCCATTCGCTTTGCTGAGTGATCTCCGTCAACACCCAGTCAAATTCGCCGCTGCGAAGAATCGCCTGGCAATTTTTGCACTTGGCCGACTGGTTAATCTCCACCGGCGCCCCGCAGTTGGGGCAATTTCCCTCGATCAGGCCGGGCTTGGATGAATCACCCTTGAATCCATGCCGCCGAACCCATGACCAGAATTCCACGAACGGCTCAACCGCGCCGGGACCGGAGATCCGTTTGCCATCTTGCAGCGAGATGCGGTAATCCGCGGCCCGCGCCTCGATCCGGACGGTGACGACGTCGAAAACGTCTCCCTCGGCAAGTTCCACGAGCGTCACCGCATCGACCGCGACCTGCTCCATGTGGTCGCGATACCCCAACGATTTCTGCTCCTCGATCTGGAGCGAAAAACGTTCGTAAACACCGTCGGAAACGAATGGCCGGACCGCGCCAAGGTCCTGGGCGCACCACGATTGCTGAATCTTCATGAACGCCAGCCGGGCGCGCTGGCCGAAGCGATCGGCGTTGAAGCTCGGGTCCACCCGCATCATCGCCTCGGCGGCTTCGCCGACGCGATTGTCATCGGCGGCATCGGCTCCCCGCCGGATGACGCTTCCCTGATATGCCGCCAGGCCGCCCTGGTGGCTCTTGTACAGGATCAACAGGGCGACGCCGGTGACCGGAAGGCCAATATAGGGATATTCGATGCAGAACCTGATCCAGAAATAGATCAGCCAGCCAATCCCGCTTCCGCTCCCTCCGCCGCCTCCGCCATCCCCGCCGCCCCCGCCGCCGCCAAAACCCTCGCCGCCGCCGGCGCGCGCCAATGCCGCCGAGACTGCCCAAAGGCAGACCGCCCCCGCCGCAACCGCCGGCGCGAGCCGCATCAACCGAATTCCGATGCCGCGGTTTACCAGCCCTTTTGGCCTCGCTCTTCCTCGAAAAATCTCCATCAGTTGATTGTAACGCCGCCGCCGTCAACTAAACACGGTCGAGGATACATCACCGATGTCCGGGTCGGGTTTTCTTGCACAATCCTTGACGCATCATGCAGCCCTGGGATAATTTGCAAGAGTGATAAGAAGCGCCACGGTATGACTGACAAGACGGAAATCCTGTTTGTTGTCGAAGAAGCGGCGGAGGGCGGATTTGTCGCCCGCGGAATCGGAGCCGACATCGTCACGGAGGCCGACACACTCAACGAGTTGAGAGCCAACGTGCGAGAAGCAGTGGAATGTCACTTCGACGATGCGCTTCTGCCGCGATTGGTACGCCTTCATTTCGTCCGGGACGAACTCCTCACCGTGTAAAATCCCCCCATGAAACTCCCCCGTGACCTATCGGGTGACGATCTTGCCAAGGCACTGGCCAGTATGGTTACGAGATCACGCGACAGAAGGGTTCGCACATAAGGCTGACAACGCAACGAAGCGGCGAGCACCACGTCACTATCCCGCGCCACGATGCACTGCGAATCGGTACGCTCCGGGGAATCCTGCTAATGGTCGCCACCCACCTCGGCATGGATCGCGAAGAATTGCAGAAAGACCTGTTTGATTAGATTCCGGCCAAGACGCCTTCCCTTTGGATCGTCGCGCCGGGCTGCGCCAACTGCGGCGACGCCGATATGTCGGTACGCGTCAGAAATGAAAGCTCGCGGCACTCTTTGCGCCTAATCCGGCACTATTACATTGCCTCTCATTCGATCATGCTCGGCGCCGGCAGCGCCGGGGCTTCACGTCAGCCCGATGGCGCGGCCGTCGGGAAGGACCTTCATGCGGGCGGCGGCGGGCACTGTCGGCAGGCCCGGCATCGTCAGGATGCTTCCACAAATCGCCACCACGAATCCCGCGCCTGCGGAAATGCGCAGCTCGTTCACGGTCACCTTGAAATCCCGCGGCCGCCCCCGCAAGCTGGCGTCGTCCGACAGGCTCAGGGCCGTCTTGGCAATGCAGACCGGTAATTTGCCGTAGCCGTTGCTCTGGAGCAGCTTTAAATCCGCTTCGGCGTGCTTGTCAAAAACCACTTCGGCCGCGCCATAGAGTTGCTTGGCCACCTTGCCAATCTTGACTGGAAGGGAATCGTCCATCTCGTAAAGATAGCGGAGTTGGCCGCCCTTGCTCTGGTCGAGCACTTGCAGCACGGCGTGGGCCAGCGCCGTGGTTCCCTTGCCGCCTTGGCTGTAATGATCGGCAACGGCCGCCTGGACACTCTGGCTTTCGCAAAACGCGATGATCTTGCCGATATCCTCGCGCCGGTCGTCGTTGAAATGATTGATGGCCACCACGGGCGTCAAGCCAAAAAGACGGATGTTTTCGATGTGCTTGGCGAGGTTGCCCAGGCCATGCTCGCGCGTGTAGCCGCCGTGATATTCGATCGCTTTGCAGGTCGCCACAATCACCACCGCGCGCGGGTTGAGGCCGGCGTTGCGGCACTTGATGTGGAAGAATTTCTCCGCGCCCAGTTCGGTGGCAAACCCCGCCTCGGTGACGACATAGTCGGCCAGCTTCAACGCCATTCGCGTGGCGATGGCCGTGTTGGTGCCCTGAGCGATGTTGGCAAACGGCCCGGCGTGAACAAAGGCCGGCGTCCCTTCCAGGGTCTGCACCAGGTTGGGATGGACGGCGTCGCGCAGCAGAATCTGCATCGCGCCATCCGCTTCGATCTGTCGTGCCGTGATCGGTTTGCCGTCATGGGTGAAGCCCACCACCATCCGCCCCAGGCGCTGGCCCAGATCGGCGTAATCCCGAGCCAGGCAGAGGATGGCCATGACCTCGCTGGCCGGCGTGATGTTGAAACCGTCACGGCGCGGCACCCCGTTGTTCACGCCACCCAGGCCGATGATGATGTCGCGCAGGGCGCGATCGTTGAGGTCGATGACGCGGCGCAGCACGATCTGCCGCGCGTCGATCCCCAATTGGTTGCCATGTTGCAAGTGATTGTCCACCATGGCGGCCAACAGGTTGTTGGCCTTTTCGACGGCGTACATGTCGCCGACGAAATGCAGGTTGATGTCCTCCGCGGGAACGACCTGTGCCCTTCCGGCGCCCGTGCCGCCGCCTTTGATGCCGAAATATGGCCCCAAAGACGGCTCGCGCAGGCAGATGGCCGTTTTGTGGCCCAAGCCGCGCAACGCATCTCCCAGCCCGATCGTCGTTGTCGTCTTGCCTTCACCCTGCGGCGTGGGCGTCATGGCGCTGACGAGAATGAGATTTCCATCCGACTTGTCGGCGCGGGCGATCAGTTCCCCGATGGGCACCTTGGCGATATACCGGCCATGAAGCAGGATTTCGTCGGCGTCGAGCCCCAGATCGCGGGCCACATCCCCCACGCGGCGGCGGGGCAGGGATTCATTCTCGCATTCACTAAGGCCTGACATCGCCATTCTCCCTCCGCGCCCATCGGCGGCGTCGCGGATTCGCGGGCATCGGACAAAACAGAGCTATTCGATCTTTCTAATGTGCCCCATTTTCGCCGAACGGTCAAACAAAAAACGTTTGCCAGGACCCGCTACGGCGGAGCCTCTTTCTGTTCCGCTTTTTCCGCTCTCCGCTCATCTGGTCCATTGCGGCTTTGCCGCAATCGGGACAACCAGACGGCTGTTGAACTTTTTGTTCGGAGATTGGCTTGCTAGAGATTGAAGTTCCCGGACAAATTGAGCATGCCCCTGATCCAGTTTGTCCTCGATCCAGTTCACGTTGCCCCAGAAGCCACAATAATGACCCGCGAACGCTCCGGCAGTTTAACCGCGGGGTCAAGGGGACGCACCAATCCATTTTCCACCACTCCCGCCACAGCTACAGGCTGCCGACGGATTCTTCCGAGGTGCGTTTCCACCGGCAAGGGGGGCGCCTCGGGCGGCAATTTGAGCGGTGCCATCTGCGGCTCAGTGGCAATGTGCTCGTCTTTGGCTCGACGCTCAGGGCTGCGACGGTCAGCATCAGGGGTTGCCATAGGATCATTCCTCTCGATCAATATGCGGTGATCACGAAAACCGGCGCGTCGCTCACCACGTCAAAGAAGATGTCGGGAATATCATCGTCGGCCCGGTCGTATCGCCAAATGACCCAGATTCGCCGACCGGCCGGCGTGGCGGCGAACATCTCAAACGATCCATCCCGGCGCTCATGCAGGCTCAAGACGCGATCGAATGCGCCTTCCACATCCGCGGCTGAGAGCCCATGGTCGCCGATCTTCCGCAGGTTCCACTCGATCCACTTGAACCGTCTCATCGAAATTCCGCCCTTATTATACGGCATCACGCCGCGCGAAGCACGCCGCAGACTCCAGCGCGCCCCCCTTCCGATTTGAGCCCTGCAATGCAGGGAATGGCACAACGGCGCGCCGATAGTCGGGGCGACAAGACGGCTATTGAACTTTTTGCTACGGGATGTGCTGGGTGGACATTGAAGTTTCGGGCCGAAGTTATGCATGTCCGTTTGAATCTTCGTCCCTGTTCAATCCCTGGCTAAAAGGTTTGCTAGTTAGAGGATCAACGAGAATCTCGTCGCCGCGGCCAGCCTCGAGCATCGCAATCAGGTTCCCTAGAAGTTGCCGAGCATTATCGAGGTCATTGCCTTTCTCCCAATCGAACTCGCGCGGCCAGAAAGGCCAGTTTTCCCCTAACGGCCACCGTCCCGGCTGCCGTCCTAGTGTACCTCGTCAGCCAGTGACAGACTTATGAAGCGATTCTCGCGCGATCTTCACTTTTTCGAGGATATCGGTCGCCTTGGCGGTCCAGACGAACGGCTTGGGCGATTCGTTGGT
>JBEKKC010000182.1:0-8867 GCA_050010915.1 Tepidisphaeraceae bacterium
GCCTCGACGTCGGTGCCGTTGGGCGTGGAATTGGTCCAATTGCCGCTGGTGCTCCAGGAGCCGGAAGCGGAGGTGTTCCACTGGTGTTGGGTGATGCTGAAATCGCCGTTGCCGCTGGCCCCGGCTCCGGCGGTGCCGATGATGGTCTGGAGGGCGTTGCCGCTGCTGTCGAACAACGCCGTGGCTCCGCCGTTGTAGATTTGATAGCCGGCGTTTTGCAGGGATACGGGATTCACGGCTTCGGGATACCAATACAACAGGCCCATTCCGTCGCCGTTGGGGAGGTTTTCAACCACGCTGGCCAGCGCGCTGAAGTACGATGCCTGGCCCGCCGGCGTTGAGGCGTACGCGGGGTCGTGCGAAGGCCCGTTTTCCCACGGGGCATCGGTTTCCATCAGCATTATTTTCTTGTTGAACGTGTTCGCCAACGTCGTGAGATTGCTGCTCACCGTGGACATGTTGTTCGCGGAAGGATAGTAGTCCACGCCCATGATGTCGAAGCTGCTGGCGGGAACGTTCCCCTGGGTGGGACTGGTGAGGCTGGTGTACCAAGACGTTGGCCAACCGCCGGTCCATTCGGCGTTGCTGACGACGAGGCTGATCTGAATCTTCGGCCCCGCGCCCTGGGCGGCGCGCACGGCGGAGATGGCGGAATTGACAAGCGATCCATACGCCGGCCAGCCGGACTTACTGATCTGGCCCGTGGTCCAATCCATGCCGTCGTTGGTTTCGTTGCCGATCTGGACGATGTCGGGCAGAACGCCAGCGGATTTGAAGGAGCCGAGTGTGTTCAGGGTGTAGTTGTAGACGGAAGTCTGTAATTGGGAGAGGTTCTCACCGGTCCAGGCGGCGGGAACAGTCTGATCGCCCGGATCGGCCCAGGTATCGGAATAGTGGAGATCCAACTCGAATTTGGCGCTGGGATCGTCGGCCTTGATCTGCTGGGCAAGTGCGATGTCGTAAGCCGTGGTTTGGATCGCCCCGTAATTCGAATTAATATAAGTGGTCTGCGGATTGACGAAAAGGCGAAGGCGGAAGAGATTGTTGCCGTTGTCGTAGAGAATCTGATCGGCGGGAGCGGCGACGCCGTTGTCCTTGAAGAAGCTGGAGCCTAGCTCCTGCTGCATGAAGGTTTCGAGGGAGATGTCCGAGCCCATGAAGAAGGGTCCGGCGCGGGCAACGCCGGCAACGAAAAGCGGCGCCGCGGCGGCGGCCGCAAGACGAATTGAGTTGATCCCTCGCTTGGCGGTTGGCTTGGCACACATATACAATCGCCGACAACGCCTTCCGTGCTCCGCACTTGATTATGCGTCAGGGGCAAGAGTATCACACTGCCGCACCCCCAGGTCTGCAAAGTTGCGAATGAATGCTGCAAATTTCCGACAATCCATGGGGAATATGGCGGCAGTCCGGGCTGGCATGGGGATAGGGGGTCAATTTGGAGTATTGGACGGCTGGGAGAACCCGCGGATGGCCATCCGCGGGCTTTGGGAATGGGAATTAAGGGCAATGAGGCGATTTATCGGCGCATTTTCTGCCGAAGTATCGGTCTTCTCCTCTGTTACAGATGCCGCCGAAAGTTGAATTTGATTAATAGATGAGTAATCTGAAAGGGCGTTCGGCGGTACCGTTGTACCTTCGTCGAGAACGTTGGTTCGTATCCCCTTGAAGAGAGGGACGGAGTAAACATGAGGGTTTGGAAAGGGTTCGTGGGCCTGGCGGCGGCGGTGGTTCTTGGATGTTCCGGGGTGATCGTGCTGGGGGATGACACCAATTCAAATACGGTGGGCGGCGACCAAAACCCGCCTTCGGATCAGGTTGAGGCGCCTCCCGCGCCGGCCGCGCCGGTGGCGCCCGCGACTACCAGCTACGGCGCGCTGATGCAGAGCTTGGAAGCCATCGGCATCGGCAAACCGATGGAGAGCCTGGGGTTCAACATTCATGGCTACGTCGAGGGCGGCTATCTGTACGACATGACCGTTCCCAAAGACCAGACGCCGGCCAAGACGGCGCCGGGCGACGACATCTTGTTTGCAGGGCCGTACAAGAACGCGTTTATGCTGAATCAGGTGGACCTGACGGTCGAGCGCGATATGGTCTTCCTGCCCAAGGGCAGCTTTGACGCCGGATTCAAGATCGAGGCCGGTTATGGCCGGGATGATTATTTCACGCACTCGGACGGGATTCTCGACCAGCACAACAAGCAGGGCGGCACGGGATTGGACGATCAGCTCGATCTCTTGCAGGCCTATGTGCAGGTCGGCATTCCCGTGGGCACGGGGATCATCATCGAAGGCGGCAAGTTCGTGCAGCTCCTGGGCTATGAAATGATCGATCCGACCCAGAACCTGTTTTACACGCACAGCTATGGGTTCTCTTACGGCAGGCCGTACACGATGACCGGCATCCTGGGCAACTACGTCTTTTCCGACGAGACGAACTCCAACAAACTGTCGATTACCGGCGGCGTGACGCGCGGATGGAACCAATCGCTGCGCGACAACAACGGGGATCCGGACGCGATCATGCAGGTCAAGGAAACCAATGGCGTGTTTGACTGCACTGCGAACCTGATGTTTGGACCCGAGGGCGTGCTTCCCTACGGCCCGTCGGACTACGCCGATTGGTGGATTATCCCGGAAATCATCGGAACCTGGCACGTGGCCGATCAGTTCAGCGTTTCGGGCGATTTTCTTTATGGCGATGCTCCGGGCGCCGGGCTGGGCGGGGTCGGGCAAGCGGTCACCGTGCAATGGTTCAGCGCGGCGGGGTACTTGAAATACCAACTGGATCCGCACCTGTCGCTGGGCACCCGCATCGAGTATTACCATGATGGTCGGGGCGCGACGACCGGAGTCGGCGGAGGCGACGTCAATTACTGGGAGGCCACTGTGGGAGCCGGGTTAACGCCGTTCCCCGACAGCCCATGGCTCGACGGTCTATCGGTCCGTCCGGAAGTGCGATGCGATTGGGTGGATAAGCCCGTGCTGGACTTCTCAAAATACAGTCAGGTAACGGCGGCGATAGACGTGTATTTCAGGTTCTGAGCGTGCCGGTGGTTTGGAGGTAAATTTGTTGGCGGCATTGGCGCGCCGAAGGTACAATTCACCGGCGTTTAGGTTGTACGCGGTAGAGAGGATATGTGCAGCGGGGCAAACATTTGTGCTCCAATCCCGAAGGGGTCAACCTTCAGTCGTTGTTTCCAGGAGTTGAGTAGTCCAGGGCGGCAGTTTTTACGGAAAAAAGGTGTTCAATGCTGAGGAAACGAAACATGCGGCGCGCGGCTTCGCGGCGGTCCAGGGCTTTGCAAATGGCAAGCAAGGTCAAGATGGAGATGCTGGAGCAGCGCATCCTCTTGACCAGTGTTACGCCGGCGGTCATTACCGTGCCTACGCCAATTCTTCCCGTGGGAACCGAGCCTCTTCAGGGCATCACCAGTACGCCCAACAGCCTGGCCCCGGAGGCGTTTGATAGCTCGTTTGGCTTTAGCGACCTGTACTTTGACGTCAATGGAACCGTGACGCCCGCCGATGGCGCCGGTCAGACTATCGCGATCGTCGATCCGTTCGTCGATCCGAATATCGTCAGCGACGTCACTACTTTCGATAATTTCACCTTTACAAGTAAGACGGGTGTCCAGAGCTCGATACCCTTGAGCAATACCGATTCAACCGGCCAATTTTTCCTTACCGTCAAGCCATTGGCGGCCACCGTTAACACGCCGGCCACGCCGCCCACTACTGCCGACCTGGAGGGTTGGTACGAGGAACAAGCCCTGGACGTGGAGTGGGCTCACGCCGTGGCTCCGGGGGCACACATCCTCCTGGTCGAGGCGCCATCGGACACCCTTCTGGACATGCTGGACGCCAACGTCTATGCCGCCCAGCAGACCGGCGTCGTCACCGTTTCCGACAGTTGGGCCACTAACGACACCGCCATCACTGAACCCGACACGTACGACGGATATTTTGTAACCCCCAACGGGCATGAGGACTCCAATGCAAGTCTCGGGACAAGCGCCGGCGTAACGTTCTTCGCGGCTTCCGGCGATCCGCAGCAGCCGGGAATCAATTTTCCGGCCGCTTCAATCAATGTGATATCCATCGGGGGCATGACGTGGCCCACCGACGTCAACGGGGAATGGACTGGCCTCCACGCACCTTGGAGTGGTAGTCAGGGTGGCTCCGATCCCAACTACAGCAGCCCCAAGTATAACGAGCCCCTTTTCGCGATGGATGCCGATCCGCAAACCGGCGTCTGGGTCTATGATTCCACTTCCGACCCGGTGGACGGCTTGCCCGCCGGCTGGAACGTCGTCGGCGGGACAAGCCTGGCGACTCCCGCATGGGCAGCCTATATGTCAATCGTCGACCAGGGCCTCGGATTGCAGGGAGTAGCTTCGCTAAACGAGAGCGAGGCGCTTGGCGGCGGCTATACCTACACCGCAAATACGGCAAAGCCGGACGTCACACAAGGCGGACTGCTTTATCTCGCGGAGTACTCCGCGGGGGTTGCCCGGGGAACTCCACCGGCGCCAACTTCGGACACGGCGGACGACTTCATTTCGGCCGCGCTGCCGGCGAATCCCAATAACTATCCGCTCTGGCCAATGTCCGTCGGGGGTCCGACCTTAACGGCGGTGCCAAGCAACGGTAACACCGGCTTTGGCGCGCCAAATGGCCCCTCTCTTACAAGCGACATGGTCGGCGGGAGCATTACGCAAGCGGGCACGGCCTTGGATCACCTCACGTTCGCGAGCGAGCCCGCCTCCCAAACCGCCGGTCTAGCCCTTGGAGCTTTCACCGTAGCGGTTGATACGTCCACCGGAACCCTCGATACCGCATTCAGCGGAGACATTACAATCAGCTTCGATCCGAATTCCACCCCCGGTGGATCCTTCACCGGCACCGCGACGCTACCGGTCACCAATGGTCAGGCAGAGTTCAGCGATGTAAGCGGTTTAATCATCGACCAAGCCGGCACCTACGTGTTCGACGCCTCTGCCCCGAACACCATCGGCGGCACCTCCACGTCATTCTCAGTGACTGCCGCGGCGCCGGCGAAATTGATCATTCAGGAGCAGCCCGTGTCGTTCGTGCAGACGACGTCGATGGCGACCCCGGTCGTCGTGGCGGTGGAAGATCAGTACAACAACATTGTGCTCAACGCGAGCACCACCGTAGTCCTCAGCATCAACTCCGGACCCGTTGGAGCGGTGTTGTCGGGACAAATCAGCGTAAACACAGTCAATGGCGCAGCCACCTTCAACGGGGTTTCCGCCGACCTGCTGGGAACCTATACCCTCATCGCTACGGCCGGCGCCATAACCAGCCCGGTCACATCCGCGTTCACGGTGGAAACACCCCAGTTGGCGTTCCTTCAACAGCCGACCTCCATGTTGCTAGGCGGTGCGATGGCGACGCCGGTCGAGGTGGAGTTGGAAGATCCGTCCGGGAACCTTGTCGACAGCAGCGGCAGCGTCGTAACCCTGAGAATCAACAGCGGTCCTGCCGGAGCCGTGTTGTCGGGGCAAACGCTGGCGGACACAGTCAACGGCGTGGCCACCTTCTCCGGGCTTTCCGCCAACCTGCTGGGAACCTATACCCTCATCGCTTCGACCAATTCCGTAACCAGCCCGGTCAGTGCCTCCTTCCAGGTGGAAACGACCCAGTTGGCGTTCGTTGACCAGCCGACGTCCTTCTTGCAAGGCAGTTCAATGGCCGCCCCGGTCGTCGTGGAGTTGGAAGATCTGTCCGGAAATCTAATCGACAGCAGCGGCACCGTCGTAACCCTCAGGATCGACACCGGTCCGGCCGGAGCCGTGTTGTCGGGGCAAACCACCGCAACGGCGGTCAACGGCTTTGCCGCCTTCAATTCGGTTTCCGCCAACCTGGTAGGAACCTATACCCTCATCGCAACGGCCAGTGGAGCAACCAGTTCGCAAAGTTCCTCCTTCGCGGTTGGAGCGGCCCATCTGGCGTTCATTGAACAGCCGGTGGCTACATGGCAATACGCCGCGATGATTACGGCCGTGACCGTGGCCGTCGAAGATCAAAACGACAACATCGCCACCAGTTACGTGAGCACGCCGATCACGCTCAGCATCGCCTCCGGCACGCCCGGATCGTACCTTATCCCCTGGGGTACCGTTACCGTTCGGACCGTCAATGGCGAGGCGATCTTCGCGGGGCTGGTTATCAACAACGCCGGCACCGATACTCTCCGAGCCGCGGTACCCGACTCGACCGCGATTTCCAACTCTTTCGCGGTCGTTCCGGTTCCGGTACGGCAGAACTCCCTGTTCAGTGAGATCCCACTGAGTTCGCAAACGTTGCTGTTCCAGCAGATTCGAATTGCCAACGCGTACGCGATGCCGCCGTCCAATGCCGAAGCGATGGCAGTGCTTGCCGGGGACGAGCAGTTGGCGGCCCTGTTGGCGGAGTCGCCGATTGGCTCGGTCGCGACGCCAGCGTTTGCGGCGGCCAGTGACCCGGCGTCACCGTCGGTAGGAGCCAGCGTTTCGACCGGTACGCCCGGCGCCCTGAGCGGAGCGGACTTCACCCTGCTGGGTGACGCCAACCTGAACGGGGTGGTGAATAGCTCGGACTTCAACATTCTGGCCGCGAACTTCAACCAAAGCATCGCCGGCTGGGGCCAGGGCGATTTCAACTACGACAGCCTGGTGAGGTGAACGGCTCGAACATCAAAATTCTGACCGCGAACTTCTATTTTAACCTTCTGGGTTGATGGACATCAATCTGCTGGTGATTGCGCTCGGCAATTCGCGCCTGGCGACAGGCGTGTTTGCCGCAGGTGAGCTTGAGCGGGTCGTTCGCCATCCCATTGCCGATCGCGGCGCTTGGGAGGGCGCGATTGAGCACGCATGGTCGCGCATCGCCGATGCCCAATCCCCGGCGGTTGCCGCGGCCAGCGTTAATCCGCAGTTCAATTCCCTGGTTGAAGAGATCGCGCGGCGGCTGGCGGGCCAAGGCGTGCAATGGGTTGGCCGGCAGATCGAGCTTCCCATCGAGGTTTGCACGCAGAATCCCGCCGAAACGGGGATCGACCGGGTATTGAACGTTGCCGCCGCGTACGAGCAGATGGGCAAGGCCTGCATTGTGGTGGATGCCGGGACGGCCGTGACGGTCGATTGCTGCAACGACAACGGCGATTTCCTGGGCGGGGCGATAGCGCCGGGGCTGTCGATGATGGTGGACGCCCTGAGCCAACGGACTGCCGGGGTTGGGCGGGTTTCATTTTCACCGCCCAGCGGCGCCGTCGGCGATTCGACGTCCGCGGCCGTGTCGCAGGGCGTTTACCACTCCATCCGCGGCCTTGTCAGGGAAATCGCCGAGAACTATGCGATGCAGCTTGGCCAATGGCCTGAAATCATCGCCACCGGCGGAGATGCCCATCAGCTTTTCGACGGCTGGGAACTGATCCACGCGATTTCCCCCGATCTTGGGCTGTACGGAATTGCGCTGGCGTATACGAATCACCACATCAGACATGAATCCTGATCGGCGGGTCTCCGAAAAGATTACCGCGAAGGCGCGAAGGACGCGAAGTTGCGCGAAGACATCAAATTGATTCCTTCGCGCAACTTCGCGTCCTTCGCGCCTTCGCGGTAATCTGTATTGGAGGGATCGCCATCACATGGCAGTACCGGGACATGAGAGCACGGCGATGCTGCTGACGCCGCGGGCGGGGGGGCAGGGGTCGGCCATCGCGGTGGTGCGGATTCGCGGGCTCCGCGTCGCCGGATTTCTCCAGCGTTTTTTTTCCAAATCGCCTGCCGCCGGGAGGTGCGTCCACGGCAATCTTCACGATGGGAAGTCGCAGATCGACGATTGCCTTATTGTCGTCGGCGATGACGGCAATTGGGCGGACATCTGTCTGCATGGCGGGGCGTGGGTGATCGAATCGGTGCTATTGCTGGCCGAACGCGAAGGGTTTGAGGTGCTGGACGCGAAGTTGCCGGTGGCGGCCGAGGCCCTGGACGAGGCGGGGGGTGAGATGGAGCGGGAGATGCTGATGTATCTGCCGCTGGCGAGAAATGAGGCGGCGATTCGAATGCTGCTGGATCAACCGAATGCCTGGCGGGCGGCGCTGAAGAGTGGGGTGGAAGGCTTCGCCTCCACGGTAGATGCGGCGGCGGTTTTGAAGGATCGGACGCTTTGGCGGCTGCTGCATCCGGCCCAGATCGCGATCGTCGGCGAGCCGAACGTGGGAAAATCCACGCTGGCCAACCGGCTCTTCGGTCAGCAGCGGTCGATCACCGCCGACGTGCCGGGCACGACGCGGGATTGGGTGGGGGAGATGGCGGACGTCGCGGGCATGCCGGCGGTGCTGATCGACACGCCGGGCCTGCGCCAAACCGACGACGCCATCGAGCGCGCGGCGATCTCGGCGAGCGGGGAAAAGATTTCGGAAAGCGAGCTGGTGATCGAGGTTTTGGACGCGACATGCGCTTCGCGCCCGCTCACTTTCCCGCAGTTTCCTCAAGCGGGGATTATGGTTATCAACAAGATCGATCTTCCGGCCGGTTGGGATTTTCAGTCGGTGGATGCGATTCGAATTTCGGCCAAGACCGGGCAGGGCATCGACGAGCTTTGCATGGCGATTCATCAGCGGATGGGGATTAGGCGCCTGGACGAGAGTCGGCCACGATGGTGGACCGAACGGCAAAGGGATATTTTGAGGGAGGCGACGGCGAACCCGGCGGCGCTGGAAAAGCTGCACGAAAAGCCCGAAATCCGAAATCCGCCTAGTGGCCTATTCCGATTGAACGGCCGGAAATGTGATCCATTCGTGTAAAGGCCATACATGGTCGGCCAAGCCCGCCGACATGGCGGGCGTTCGTTGGC
>JBEKKC010000183.1:0-8820 GCA_050010915.1 Tepidisphaeraceae bacterium
TCCCAGGCGGGATTGTCCTTGAAAAAATCCCTGACAGCGGAGAGTAGTGCCGCAGGGGTCGAACGTGGTAACGTGTTCTCCGCTAGTTGAAGACCAGGGGATTTTTCCCCTAACAACGCCGCGTCGTCGCAGGACGGCGCGGCGTTGTGTTGGGCAAAAGAACCTTGATCTACTTAAATGCCAATTAAAACAACAAACATATTAAATACAATTTTCGAACGTTTCTCCATCGCGGCAATGCTGAGAGCAATCTGTGAAGAAATTTCTTTCTCGGCACTTTCCGGATGGAGATCGCGAATCATAGCTCGCAGTGCTTCAGGTTGATTGACAGCCCATTCCACCAAGAGGCTCGTCCGAGGCGCTGCTTCATACCGAACAGACCCGCAAATCCTCGCAATGCCGCAAGTCTCACCTCAACTCACCCAGTGATGCCCGCAGACCATGAAATTCCTATTCCCGGGATAGGATAATGGAGAAACTGCCGAGTCGTGTGATGCCTGTGCCGCGTTATTGTAGTTTGTGCCCCACGCGACCCGCCCGTGGAGTCCACCGTTGTTGGCAATTGGACATTCCGATCAGTAAAATATCCCAAAACCCTTTTGGGAGGATATTGGATGTCACGACAGACTTTGGCGCAAGCCATCCGCCTACGCTTTGGGACTTCGTCCACCGAACCCAGTGATCGCCAGCTCACTCAGATCATTGATATTATTCGCGGTATCACGCGGTCGCGCATACCGACCAATGCCGACTGGCAAGACGCCGTTAAAGCAATCTGCCCCAGCTTCGGCAAAAACATCTACGCCTCAATAGACAGATCCGACCTGAACGACTTGCTGAAGGAAATACTCGACCAAGCCCAATAAGGGGTTAGTGATGGCAACCAACAAGGAACAGGTCTTAAAGCTTCAATCCGAACAGAGTAAAATCCACGATGCGTACAAAGCGGCTTTAACCACCTATCGCGACCTGGATAAGCAAAAGACACCAGCCCAAGAACTTCGAAAGAAATTACAGGCGGTTAGAGACGAGGGTTCTCGCTATTTCAACCACTGCGAGCAGTTCGTTGCCAACAGCAATCTCCTCGGTGCCCATGTGAATGAGGCATGGGCTACGAATCTCGCGGAAGACTGCTATAGCCTTCTTAAAGCCCTTATCGGGCACAACGATGCGATGAAGGCGTGGAGTGCAAAATTAGGCGTATTGTACAGCCCCCCGGAAGACACGGCTTTTGCCGGTATGCAACGGATGGTGGTCTCGTATCTTCCGAAGGAAAAAACCGCCGAATTGTTGGCATTGTACGAAAAACACGCGCTGCCCAAATACGGGTTTAACAATCCGCTTCCGACAAAAAAGGATGGCGATATGTCACCTGGCAAGCAAAGAGATGGTGATGCGCAGCCGCCTAAATCCATCGCAAGATGGGTGGCAGGAGTTGTCGCGGTCTCGACCGGTGCAGCCACGATCTACGGATTATATGCAGACAAACGAATCGCGATTCTTGCGTTTATCTGCATGGTATTTGCGATCATCCTGTTACTGGTGGTCCAACGTGCGATCCGTTCAGTCGGAACACCGAGCAGCCAATTCTACGACATCATCGTCAAGGTCCTTGTGATTTTCGTCCTTCTTTATTTTATGGCAATAGCGATCGTTCTCTTTCCGGTCCTACGAAACTGGTTGAGCAAGACCTAGACGACGGAGTCGACAATGACCGATGATCCGAGACGAATTGCCGTTCGGGATAGAGATGCATTTAACATCGGCGTAGAGCGCCGTGTGTCTGTCCAGGCCGCCACGCAGTCGAACGATTGACCGCTATAGGCCTTCACCCTTTTTCTCAATGATTCGCCTTGGAGAATCGTCACGCGCAACCCCGCGCGAAGGGTGTGAATAATTGTACCCTTCGCGCCGAGGTTGTTTCGCGCTAGAGTGTCGGCATGGACGACACCACCACCAAATTCATCATCTACGCCAGGAAATCCACCGACGACCTTTCCCGTCAGGTCCGTTCCATCGACGACCAGATCGCCGAGCTTCGCGAATTGGCAAAGAGGGAAAAGCTGTCAACCATTGACGTTCTCATCGAGAAGCAGACGGCCAAAGCGCCCGGCCGCCCGGTCTTCAATTCAATGCTGAGCCGCATAGAAAACGGCGAAGCGTCCGGCATACTTGCGTGGCATCCCGACCGCCTGGCCCGCAATTCCTTGGACGGCGGCCGGATCATCTATCTCGTCGATACCGGCAAGATCGCTGCCTTGAAGTTCCCGACGTTTACCTTCGATCCCTCGCCCTCGGGCAAGTTCATGCTCTCGATCATGTTCGGCCAGTCGAAGTATTACGTCGACAATCTCTCGGAGAACATCAAACGCGGCCAGCGGCAGAAGCTCCGTAACGGCATTTGGCCTCTGCTCGCTCCCGTCGGCTACCTCAACGATCGCACCACCCGGACGATCTATCCTGATCCGAACCGAGGCCCGCTTATCCGCAAAGCGTTTGAACTCTATGCCACCGGCGAATACACCATTGATCGGCTTGTCGAGACCGTCAATGCCTTGGGACTGGTCGGCCGCAAAGGCGAGTACCTGTCTCGTGCTCACTACCACCGCATCCTCCAGCACCCGATCTATTGCGGCATCATCCGCTACAGCGGCGAGCAGTATGAAGGAAAGCATGAGCCAATCATCACGAAACAGCTCTTTGATGCCGTCCAGGAAACAATGAGCCGCCGAAGTCGGCCCAAGGCCCCGAAATACAAGCCATTCATCTATCGAGGTGTGTTCCGTTGCGGTGAGTGCGGCTGCTTCATCACGACCGAAACCCAAAAAGGCAACAACTATCTCCGCTGCACCAAGCGGGTAAAGAAGGATTGCTCGCAGCCCTATGTGCGGGAGGAGAGCATTTCGGCTCAGGTGAGGGACTACCTCCGCCTCATCGCTCTACCGCCCGAATGGGCGGACTGGATGATTCAGGAGATCGAAGCCGAACAGGATAAGGACACGGACTGCCGCCAGGACTGCCTGCAATCCTTCCGGTCACAGATTGCGGCGAATGATACGAAGCTTGAACGCTTGATGCAGGCGTACCTCGACAAGGTGCTTTCCCTCGACGAATACCGGCAGGGAAAGAATGAACTCATCGAGCGAAAGCAGGAATTGAAAGAGAAACTGACGGCCACAGAGGCAAACCGAGGCAACTGGTTCGAACCGGCCATCCGATTCGTAAAAGCCACTAAACAAGCCCTTTTCTTGACAGAAAACGGTTCTGACGAACAACGGCGTGATTTTTTGAGAAAAGTCGGTTCGAACCTAACGATTTCGAATCGTCACCTCTCCGTCGAGCCACGGAAACCGTGGCAACTTGTTGTAGATCAAGGTTCTTTTGCCCAACACAACGCCGCGCCGTCCTGCGACGACGCGGCGTTGTTAGGGGAAAAATCCCCTGGTCTTCAACTAGCGGAGAGGCCGGGATTCGAACCCGGGATACGAGTTTGACCCCGTATAACGGTTTAGCAAACCGTCGCCTTCAGCCGCTCGGCCACCTCTCCGGCTGGCGGGAAAGGTAAACGAATCCCGCGAAAAAACAAGCGGCGAAGCCCCTTTCGGCCCGAGGCCCGCCAGGGATACCCGCTGGTTATGCCCTGAACCGGGGGCTTGATTCTTCCCGACGTTGACGGCTTTGCGGGCGTCTCTTAACATTTAACGAACGCCTCACGGAACTGGATTCGCTTTTATCGGAGCCTTGATGTTTCCTCGACGCAAGACGCGCAAAGTTGTCATTGGCGATCAATCCCACGGTTTCGTCGGCATCGGCGGGGACGCCCCGATCGCGGTGCAGACCATGACTTCGGGATATACCTGGGAGATCGATAAATGCGTGGCGGAGATTCACAAGCTGGCGGCGGGCGGGGCGGACATCGTGCGCGTGGCCGTGCCCGAGAAGAAAGACACGCTGGCGCTGAAGGAAATCCTGCCGCGGGTGAGCGTGCCGATCGTCGCCGACGTGCATTTCCATTTTCAGCGGGCGTTGGAGGCCGTCGAGGCCGGCATCCATAAGATCCGCCTCAACCCCGGCAACATCAGCGACCGCAATCAGGTGAAAGACGTGATCCAGGCCTGCAAGGCGCGCAAAATCCCCATCCGCGTCGGCGTCAACGAAGGCTCCATCGTCGAACGGAAAGACAAACAGAGACGCATGAAGGAACTCGGTGGGGTCTTCTCCAACAACAAGCACGGCCACTTCCTGGCCATCATGATCGCCAAGCTCGAGGAATATCTCGAAATCTTCCAGGAGGAGGATTTCCACGACGTTGTCATCAGCGCCAAGAGCATCGACCCTGAATTGGTGATCGACGCGTACAAGGAAATCAGCCAGCGATTCGATTACCCGCTGCACCTGGGCGTGACGCACGCCGGCCCGAAGGAAACGGGGACGATCCGCTCGGTGGTGCCGCTGGGACACCTGCTGTGCAGCGGCATCGGCGACACCATCCGCATCAGCTATGCCAACGATCCCATCTACGAAGTCGAGGACGGTTTGGAATTGCTATACGTGCTGGGCCTGCGAACGCGCGTGGGAGCGGAGTTGATCGCCTGCCCCACCTGCGGGCGAATCCAGGTCGATTTGTTCAAACTCGTCCAGGACGTTCGCAAGCAATTGGCCAAGGAGATCAAGCTGCCGATCAAGGTGGCGGTGATGGGCTGCGTGGTGAACGGCCCCGGCGAATGCGAAGGGGCCGACATCGCCATCTTCGCCGGCGACCGGAAAGGAATCATCTACGTGCAAGGCCAGCGCGTCGCCAACGTTCCCGAAGAACAAATCCTCGAACGATTGCTGATCGAATGCCGGCAGTTCGAGCAGAGGGTGAAGCGCGGCGAGGCGAAGCTCGGCGAGAAGAAGGTGGACATCCTCCCGCCCGACCCGATCGGAGAACTCGGCAGCGGCTGGGAAAAGGTGGAGAAGGATCGACGCTCTTTGCCGGTGGTGAGCTGAACTCGGCGTTGGGATGGCGCCTCGTGGAACCAACTCCTGAACTTGTTGAAGCCCTCTATCGCGAGAAAGTTTTGCGCGCCCGGCGGATGACGCCCCAGAGGCGGATAGAAGTGGGCGCCGAACTGTCGGACCTGGGCCGGCAGATGATGCGCGAGGCGATACTTAGACAGAATCCAGCGGCAACGGAGCAGGAAATTCGCCTGGAGATGCGATATCGATTTAACCTGGCTCGCAAATTGGAGGACATTCCGCTGCCACAATCGGGGAAAGCCACATGACCACGCAAGAAATCGTTCGGAGAGTGGTCGATGCACTGGAACAACTCGGCGTGCCGTACATGCTTGTCGGGTCATTCTCCAGCAACACCTACGGCGTCGCACGAAACACTCAGGATGCCGATTTCGTGGTGCAGTTGGACCGAATTGGCATCAGCCAACTGGCGGCCAAGCTTGGGCCGGAATTTCAGCTCGATCCGCAGATGAGCTTCGAAACGATTACCGCCACGGCGCGGTACGTCTTGGTGGCGCCAACCGAAGATTTCAAGGTGGAACTTTTCCTTTTGAGCGATGACCCGCACGACCGTGCGCGGTTCGAGCGGCGACGACGGTTGGAGGTCCTCGGAGGCCCGGCGTATCTTCCGTCGCCGGAGGACGTTGTCATCACCAAGCTTCGCTGGTCTCGACATGGCAACCGCCAAAAGGATTTGAGCGATGCCCGCGATGTCATTGCGGTCTCCGGCCCTCAACTGGATTGGGCATACGTCGAGCGCTGGTGCGATGAACACGGAACGCGAAGATTGTTGGAGGACCTGCGCCGCTCCATCGGTTCCTTGTAACCCCATCTGTGAAAGACTGATATAATGTTCCGCGGAGAACCCTCATGAAACACGTCTATCATCTGTTCATTTTCGCGGTCGGGATTGGCTTGGGAATCTGGATCGGCGTGAAGTTTCCGTCGCAGGCCCAGATGGTCGCGACGCATGAGCAGGCCGCAGTTTCGCAGGCGAAGATTGATCTGCTCCAGCGATTCCTGGGCAAAAGCAGTCCGGACCAGAACAACGCGGATTTCAAGCAGATGCTGAACGATGAGAAGCAAAAGCTCCAGAACGCGACGGCGAAGCTGGGGAATTGAAATTCGATACCTTACGGCATCTGCGACCGGACCAGTTGAGAAAGCAGAACGCCGATGAATGCCAGCGCGATATCGATTGCCGCCCTGAACCGCCAGACGATGAGGCGGACGCGTGCTGATCGGGTCGCGGCGCAGACGGCCAGCATGAGAAAGCCGTTGGCGGCAAACCCGAACCCGGCTGCCATCAATACATCCAGGACCCGCGTGTTCTGCGCGGTATTCCTGAATGCGAGGAAGTGCAGGGTGGCCGCGCTCAGCGCGCCGACGATGAAATGACCCAGCCACCATAGGACGACGACTGGCCGGAGCAGGAGCGGCCACATCCACCGTTCGCACGCTGCCGTCAGGGCAAAAGGCCGGCGGCGGCGGACGGCGATAAGAATTAGCCTCGCGGTATACCAGCAGTCCAGGGTTATCCAGCCAATCGCCCAAATGACGATGATCGCGCGCTCGGGCGGTGTTTCACCTTCCCACTCGGAGGCGCGCGCCACCAGGCCGAATGTTCCCGATAACGTCACCGTCGCGGCGAAAACAAGGCTGAGCCAATCCTCAAAGGTCCCCACGACTCGAGCCAGGCCAAATCCCACCTTCGCAAATGTCTCGGCAGCCGGATTTGCGTCCATTTTGAGAACATCGGCCGAGTTTCCATTCCGCTTTTGCCCCCATTCAAATACTGCACGGATTGCGAATATTTAACGCGCGGGCGTTCATTTAATGCCGGGACGCGGTCATTCTAACTCCAGCACATTCTCGACCTGCCGCGTTGCGGCGTCCCTTGAATTGATTCTCGACGCGGGATTGTCGGCGAAGATTTTCGGCTTGCCGAAGCCCCGTTGGCGATCTCGACGGTCTCGTCGCCGCCGGCGTCGTCCACCAGCAGCACCTCATCCACCACGTCAAGCGGCAGGTCCCGGTAAGTCCTCTGTACCGTTTTGGACGATTACCCTCTTGTTGTGCAGCACCTTGTCCTGAAATTGTATTTGCGGGCGCCGACCGCTCAAGAACAAATCGCCGACGCCGGGTCGGCGGAGGTCAAAGGGCGGGAAAGTTGCGAATTTTCCTTCAGCAGGGAAATCACTTATCTTTGGCTTAACTCGGTGGAGGATGGGCGGATGAAGAGAACCTTCGCCGCGATGGCTCTGTGTGCGATCCTGCTGATCGCCTTCGCGGCCACCGCATGGCTGGCATCGCTGGGCAAATGCGCCACGGTGGACGAGCCGGCAAGCCTGATGGCGTCGTGGGTTCAAAACCAGCATGGTGATTTCCGCATGGACTGCGAAAATCCGCCGTTGTGGAAATACGTGATTACCGCCGGCGCGCCCGCCAAGCTGTTTTCAATCAACCGCCCGTCGCCGCAATGGGAATCGCTTTTGCATAACGCCAACGCGACGGCGCCCATCGCGGTGCAGGCGCTGTATGGCACGCCCGGGGTTGACGCGGACACGCTGGTGCGATCGGCGCGCGCGAGGATGGTCTGCTTTGGAGTGTTGCTGGGAATGGTGATCGGGTGGTGGGCATGGCGGCTCGCCGGGCACGTCGCCGCCGTCGTCGCCCTGGCGGCATTTTGCCTCGATCCGAATTTCCTCGGCCATTCGCCGCTGATCAAAAATGACGTGCCTCTGGCGCTGGCTCTAGTGCTTTTCATGGCCGCCGTCTGGCTGCTCGGCGAGCGCGCCACCCTTGGGCGAATTCTTCTGGTCGGCCTGGGCATGGGCGTTTCGTTCATGGTGAAATTCTCGGGCGTTCTGGCGGTCCCCATCCTGGCCGCCGCGCTGATCGGGCGATCCCTCATCCCGCGGCCATGGCCCGCAGGCCCATTCGCCGCCTCCACAGTCGCCCGTCGCCTGGCCCTTTCGGCCGGAATTTTCGCGGCCTGCCTGCTGTTGCTCTGGCTCTTCACGTGGGCTTGCTACGGCTTCCGCTTTCTTCCCTCGCCGCATTCGCCCGATCAATTTGCTTTTGACGATACGCTGCAATATTTCGCCAGGCATGAGGCGCGTGCCCAAAGTTTCGATCCGTTCCACGTTCCGCCCGCCGCAATTGACGAGTTCGTTCGTCGCTGGCAGCCGCCGCTTGGAGTCAAGCTCATCGAGTTTGGCAACGCGCATCATCTCCTTCCGCAGAGTTGTCTGACGGGCCTGTTGCGCGTGGACGCGGTTTCCCAGGCCCGCGCGACATTTTTGTGCGGCAAGTTCTCGGTTACGGGATGGTGGTATTACTTCCCGCTGGCGATGCTTTTCAAAACGCCGGTGGCGACGCTGCTGGGATTGGCCGCCGCGGGCGCCGCCTCTATCGCGCGGCTTCGCCGCCGCCCCGCGCCCGAACCCTGGCCCATCCTCGCCATTGTCCTCATGCCCGCGATCTACTTGCTGGCCGCGATGGCTTCCAACGTCGACGTGGGCATTCGCCACATTCTGCCCGTCTACATCTTTCTTGCGATCTTGATCGCGGGCTCGGTCTCCGTGCTGATCAGGAACAGCCGCCCCTGGAGATATGTGGCCATACTGCTGCTGGTCTTCCAGGCAGCGGGGATGGAATTTGTCGTCCTACCCTTTATCGCGCGGAAAGTATTGGAAGATCCTGCCGCCAGGAGCGGCTTCTTGCTCGGTCATGAGACTCTCTGGTCGGGATTGATCGCGCTGGCCGTGGCACTTGCCCTGGCCGTATGGATTGCCGGCCGCATCACCGCGCGGCTTG
>JBEKKC010000184.1:0-8706 GCA_050010915.1 Tepidisphaeraceae bacterium
GCCGCGTTCCTGCCGCGCCAGTTCGGCCCGAAGCTGCCGGAACGTCATGTCGCCGATGCCCAGGGGGAGCGGCTCCCCGGGCACCCGTGAACGGGTTGATGTCGGCGATGTTGCGGGTAGCATTGTCGTCAAAGACCGTCCCGACCGAGAAACCGTTGACGATGCCCCACCGAACCATCGCCTTGATGTAGGCGAAAATCCGCTTGCGGGAATGACGCCCGGTTTTCTGTTTGATGAGCCGATCCGCGTAGGCTTGGAAGTGCTGTGGACGCAAGCTGGCCACAATGCCATCCGATCCAACTTCGGCGACAAACAGGGGGATTTCTCGGCAGTAACCGCCGTAAGTCTGTTTTGCCAAGTCGCCGGCTACCATCTTCGTTCTGCGATCCGCCAGAAACCGTGTGGCCAACTCGCCAACGGTCATTCCATCATCAACAGGTGCCGCCCGTAGGCCGTCCAGCCCGGCCAGAATTGAATCCTTGCGGGCAATCCAATCCTTCAGGGCCGAATCTCCCCGTGGATCGGTACGCCACTCGCCGAAGTAATACAGGCGTCCCTGACACTTCTTCACCCATTGACCGCCCGGATGCGGCGTGAGGGGAAAATCGGGATGCGGTTTTTTAGGGCAAGAATGCGGTTTGGATACCCTAACGGTTGTTCCAGCGGTTGTTCTACGCATGAAATTCAATATCGACTACGTTTTGGGGAAAGTCAAGAAATGATCGGATTTTCCGAGTGATTCTGAATAATGGGCAGAGCCGGAATTGAACCGGCGACACATGGATTTTCAGTCCATTGCTCTACCAGCTGAGCTATCTGCCCTGATGGCGCCGAATCACTCGGAGATTCAGCGTTTGGCGGCATATTACCGATTGATCCTGAATCTTCAACCATTGCGATCAACCGAACGCATCCGGCCGCATCGGGGCGCGACAATCCGCCGCGAGGTGACATGTCTGTCGATTGCCTTGCTCATGCGCTGCCAGTCGTATTTCGGCAACCCACGTCTTGATCTTGCCCCAAGCGCCGGGGGCGTTCAAATCCTTCCGCGTCGCCGGCCGTTATCGATCCGCGAGAAACTTCGCGTCCTTATTGTCGAAATGCCGGCCAGTCGCCGTCGGTCCCGCCGAGGGGATCGTCGCAACGCTGGCCGCGTAAGTGGTCACGGCCCAAGCCTTCCATTTCCTGTGCGTTGTATCACTGGTCACCGCCTTGGAAAGGCTGACTGGCTTGGACTTCGGCGCTTTTGGCGCCGCAGGGGTCGTCTCGGTGATGGGAGGTGTCTCCGTCGGAGTGGTTGAAGCGACGGGCGCCGCCGGAACCGCGGCGCCGCCCAAGTCGCCATTGGGACTCGAACTGCCCGACTGGCCGGCAGGGACGTATTGAAGCACGTTCACGGGGCCCACCGTGATACCGTCCGTACCCACTTTGGCGATCCAGCCGGCCTGTGCCGCCGCCTCGGCGGCGTTATCGATAACGCCGGAGAGATCGACGTTCCCATAGGTCAACGCCGGGTCCGCATCGGGCAGCGAATAGTCGCTTGGGCGGGCTTGATCCAAGCCATTTTGCTGGCTGTGCGGCGGCTGAATCCAACCCACGACGTTGTCATAGGCGCCGTTGTCAAAAAAGGTCGAGCTGTTCCCGCCGGACAGATCATTGATATAGATTCCGGTGCCGCTGGCGAAGAACTCGGTGCCGTCGGGCAGGTAACCCGAGCAGACCAGCGTGTTGTTGTACACCAGTATATTGTGACCCGCCGGCACGCCGATACCCGCGCTGCCCGTGCTGACCAGCGTGTTGTCGTGGATATTGATATACGCCGGCTCGTCGGACAGGTTGGAGTCGCCGTCGGTGGTAATGCCCGAGCCGCTGTCCCAAACCGTCGCCGGATCGAGGGCATACAGCCCTTGGATGTAATTGTCGTGCACGTTGACCGGGCTGGCAGCGGTGCCGCTGGTGTCGAACAGATTGATCACGTCGTTCACGTAGCTTTGGCCCGGGTTGTTGATGATGCAATTCCAGCCGATATCGATGCCGGCGAGGTTATTCACGTTGGCAATCTGAATCGAGTGGGTCATGATGCCGGCGTCTTCGTATCCGCCATCGCCGTTGGAGAAACGGCCGTCGCTGTTGGTGATGTCGTTGTAATCGATTTTGATCGTCTGACTGCCGGTGCCCACGAAACCGTAAACCTTCACGCCTAATCCCCCAACGCCAATAATGCTATTGTGCTCGACATCGACGCTTGCGGGGCTCATCAGATAGAGAAAATCTCCCTTTTCCACTCCGGCTTCCTCGGGGTTCAGGCCGTAGCCGGCTGAGTTCTGCACCGAGAGCTGAACCCCTGCCAGCGTATCGCTGATCAGAATGCCGCTGCCGCGGATAATGGAATTGGCGATCGTAACGGGTTGAGTGGTGCTGTCTTCGATGGTGACGACGGATGGGTCGGTGCTTTCCCAACTGCCGACGTAGATGCCGCCCGAGGTGATCGCCGTTGGTTGACTGAACGGATACAAATTGGCCTGAGGAATGACCTGCTGGTTGCCGCCCGGAGGCTTCCACTGAAGCGAAACTGAATCGTCGCTCGACGCGGAGGGCTGGTAGAAATCAAGCCGGATGTCGTACTGGGTGTCCGCCGCCAGTGTAATGGGAATGCTGACGTTATTTCCCTGCTGATGCGGCGACCATTCGTTGATGATCTCCTGCCCGTTCACCCATAGGCGAACGGCTGCGCTGGATTCGACGTAAAAGACGTAGGTTCCGGCCGCTTGCGATTGGACCTGGCCGCTCCAGCGAACTTCAAACCCCGCGCTGTTCACGCCCGCCGCGGGCGCGGATGTCCCCCAATCGAAATTCACCGTCGGGTCAGTGTGGGTGACCGTCGGCAGCGCCGCGACGGCCGCACTCTCCGCGTTGAACAGATCGGTGGGAGCATTGAAGTAATCTGCCCGCAGGCCCGTTTCGCCCGAAAATAGGATTCGCTTTTGCAGTGTTTCAATCATTGGGTGCATCCCCTCCAACGTAATGAATCGTCAATGCCCCGCGTCCTGCTAAGCCGCCATCGATTTACTTAACCCGCGCCTACAAATTTTTTCCGTTTGTCAACATAGTGTGCCGGATTTACCGGTCGGCCGGTTGGAATTGATCTTGCGGAATGCAACGGACTAACAAGGAATTGACCCCTGACGGTGACCCGGAAAACGAGGAAACAACCTGTAGGCCGCATTTTCCCAACCGCGCCGGCTTCGATCCGGTCAAGCGTTGGCGGCGTAACGCGTCGGATCCGTCACGCCCGCCTCGGCGAATCCCTTTTTTCGCAGCAGGCAACTGTCGCATCTTCCGCAAGCTCGCCCCTCATCGTCCGGATCGTAACAACTGAACGTCAGCCCATAATCCACACCCAGTTCCACCCCGCGGCGGATGATCTGGGCCTTGCTCAGATGAATCAGCGGCACGTGGATTTCAAACGCCCGCCCGCCCGTTGTCGTCATGCGCGTCGCAAGGTTGGCCATCTTTTCAAATGCCGCGATATATTCCGGCCGGCAATCCGGATATCCGCTGTAATCCACCGCGTTCACGCCGAGGAACACGTCCCGCACCCCCAACACTTCCGCCCACGCCAGTGCGTAGCTGAGAAAGATGGTGTTCCTCGCCGGCACGTAGGTGATCGGAATCCCCTCGCTCATTTCCGACTGCCGTCGATCCTTCGGCACGTCGATCGCATCGGTCAGGGCGCTTTTCCCAAACTGCCGCAGGTCGATTCGAATGATCCGATGTTCCGCCGCCCCCATCGCCTTGGCCACCGCCGCCGCCGCTTTCAGTTCATACCGATGCCGTTGGCCATAGTCGAACGACAGCGAATAAATCGGCCCAAACCCCTCGGCCCGCGCGATCGCCAGGCACGTCGTGCTGTCGAGTCCCCCGCTGCTCAGAACGATGGCCGGACTTTCACTGCGAATCATTTCCGGGATTGTATCCTTGCTGGTGCTGTCTTAACATCGCAGTTGATGAACGCAACCGGCTCCCATGAACGCGATGCAGTTGGGTGGCAAATCCTGCGAAACATAGGCTTCGAGGGTCGCGTGCGCATGACTTTCGAGCTGAATAAATCCTTACGATCCATATCCGAAGCCGGCATCCGCCACCGCCATCCGGAATATGACGAGCGCCGTGTCCGGCTGGCGGCCATTAAACTGTCGATTGGCGCCGATCTATTCAAGCTCGTCTATCCCGGCGAGGATGTGGAGCCGTGAGCGATCAAGAGCCCTTCTTCCGCCAACTCACAACGTTGCTGGAACGCGCCGGAATCCCATTCATGGTGAGCGGATCACTTGCCAGCAGTTTTCACGGAGACCCCCGGGCGACCAACGATTTCGACCTTGTGATCGATCCGGATATCGTTTCGCTCAACCGATTTGTCACGTCCTTACCCGCCGATTGGTATGCCAGCAAAGATGCAGCCCAAGCCGCCCTCAGTCAACAATCCATGTTCAACGTGGTCGATGCGGGTGCTGGCTGGAAGGCCGACCTGATCATTCGCAAAAACCGGCCTTTCAGCGTTCGAGAGTTTTCCCGCAAAGTGCCCGCCACGATCTTCGGAGTCGAAGTGGCGGTGGTTTCCCCCGAAGATTCCATCCTCTCCAAGCTGGAATGGTCACGCGAATCCAGCTCAGAGCGGCAGTACCACGACGCACTCGGCGTTGCGTTGCTGAATTCCAAGGCGCTGGATCGACCTTATCTCCAACAATGGGCGAAAGAGCTGAACGTCGAGGAATTGCTGCTACGGCTCTTGCGCGAACTCGATCTGCACAATTCGCGTTGACGCTCCGCACCGCAAAGAGCGCATTTCTAAATGCGATTGACAAATGACCAATGACCAATGACAAATGACCCCCCATGAAAATTCACGAATACCAGGCCCGCCAGATCCTTGCCGACCACGGCATCCCCGTCCCCGCCGGTGAGGTCGTCCGCTCGCCCGAAGCCGCCGCCGACGCCTTCAAGAAAATTCACGCCGACGCCTGCGTCGTCAAGGCCCAGGTTTACGCCGGTGGACGCGGAAAGGCCGGGTTCGTCAAGCTGGTCAACTCCGCCGACGAGGCCTGGAACGCCGCCAAGTTCATGCTTTCCCATCGCATGATCAACAACCAGACCGGCCCGGAGGGAGTCCCCGTTTCCGTCCTGCTCGTCGCCCCGGCCGTGCAGATCGCCAGGGAGTATTATCTCGGCATCACCATCGACCGCGCCCGCGGGGCCGCCGCCCTGATCGCTTCCGCCGAAGGCGGAATGGAGATCGAACAGGTCGCCCAAAAATCTCCCGGAAAGGTTTTCAAGTCGCCGATCCACCCGCTTCTGGGCGTTCAACCTTTCCAGGCCCGCGAGCTTGCCTACAAACTCGGCTTCAAGGACAAGCTGGCCTCCGAAGCCGCCAGGCTCATGCTGAATCTTGGCAAGGCCTTCCTCAAAATGGACGCGTCGCTGGCCGAAGTGAATCCCTTGGTTCTCACCAAGGACGGTAAACTCCTGGCCATCGACGCCAAGTTCAACATTGACGACAACGCCGCCTTCCGCCATCCCGACCTGGCCGCACTCGTCGATGATTCCCAGGAACGCCCCCTCGACGTTCGGGCCAAAAAGGCCAGCCTCAATTACATCGCCCTGGACGGAAACATCGGCTGCCTCGTCAACGGCGCCGGGCTCGCCATGGCCACCATGGACCTCATCAAACTCCACGGCGCCGAGCCCGCCAACTTCCTCGACGTCGGCGGCTCCGTCACCGCCGAGGGCGCCATCGAAGCCTTCCGCATCATTCTCTCGGAACCGACCGTGAAGGGGATTCTGGTCAACATCTTCGGCGGCATCGCCAAGTGCGACGTCATCGCCGAGGCCCTGGTAAAAGCCGCCCGCGAAGTCGGATTCAAAATTCCCGTGGTGGTTCGCCTCGAAGGCACGAACGTCGAAAAGGCCCGCAAAATCCTGGCTGAGGCCCAGTCGCAGATTCCGACCCTGCAAACGGCGACGGATTTGACGGATGCGGCTAAAAAGGTCGTGGCGGCCGTGGCGTGAAAGCGGCCGTCCGGAAGTTGTCAATCCACCGCGCGAAATGCTAGAATTCTGCCGAATGGCCCGTGCCGCAACGATAAATATCTCACTTTCGCCCCAGGAGTTGGTCTTGGTGCGCCAGCGGGTCAAGTCTGGCCACTACGAATCGGCCAGCGAAGTCGTTCGCGATGGCTTGCGATTGCTCTTTGAACGTAGCCAGCCGGCAAAATGTCGTTCTCGCGAGCAACTTCAACGACGATTGGCCAGTGCCTATAGGGCGACCGCCGTTCTCGACCATAAGCTCGCTCGCCAGTGGGCGCAACTTCCTGAAGCATGGCCGGAAGAATAAATTATCCCCTCCGTGGCGACGTCTGGCTTGTGGACTTTGACCCAACCGTCGGCGCAGAAATCAAGAAGACCCGCCCCGCCCTCATTATTCAAAACGATATCGGCAATCGCGTTTCGCCGATTACCATCGTTGCGGCAATCACTTCGACGCTGAAGCGCCCCTATCCCTTTCAGGTCTATCTACCGATGGGCGAAGGCGGCTTGGACGTTGACTCGGTCGTTACGTTGAATCACATTCGCTCAATCGACCGCCACCGCCTCGTTCGCCGGCTGGGGACCGTATCTGATAAGACGATGAGCGCCGTCGATCAAGCAATCTTGATCAGTCTTGGCTTGGAGCGATGAACATGAGCCCGCCGCCGCCACATCGTCCGCCACCGCCGGAACCGGTGGCGGGTCTGGCGGATGCGGCAAAGAAGGTGGTGGCGGCTGTGGCGCCTCACAACAACAGTTCCAAGTAAATCACATCCAGCCACCGCCCGAATTTGAATCCCACCTGCTTGAAATGTCCCACTTCCTCAAATCCAAACTTGCCGTGCAATGCGATGCTCGCCGTCTGCTCGGCATCGATCGATGCGATAATCGCATGATATCCGATCGCGCGCCCCCGGCTTATCAGGTCCCGCAAAATCAACGACCCAATGCCTTGCCGGTAAAACTCGTGATCGACGTACACGGAATTTTCAACCGTATTGCGGTAAGCCGCTCGCGCATGATATGCCGACAACGCTCCCCACCCCACCACGCGCCCGCCCATTTCCGCCACCGTCACCGGATGCGCCGCGTCGTGCCGGGCGAACCATTGCCGCCGCCCCTCCATCGGCTCCGGCGCCTCCTGATACGTACAGCTCGAATGCAACACGCAATGATTGTAAATCTCATTGATGGCCGGCAGATCGTCCGCGGTGGCCAATCGAATCTCGGCCCGGCGGCCCTGTGACGCCGCATCGCCCGACTGCATCATCCACCGAACTCTTTCCGGGTGAAACGTCCGTCTTTGCTGATTTTCTTCCCGTCGATCTCGACGTATCCGCCGTTGCGCAAGTCCACCACCATGTCCCAATGCAATCCGCTCTGATTGGAATTGCCGGTTTCCGGATATCCCGCCCCCAGCGCGAAATGCACCGTCCCGCCGATCTTCTCGTCGAACAGCGTGTTCTTCGTGTACCTCGTCACGTTGTAATTCGTCCCGATGGCGCACTCCCCCAAAAATCGGCTGCCCGCATCCATGTCCAGCATGGAAATCAAGAACTCCTGCCCCTTGGCGGCCGAGGCCTGAACCACTTTCCCCTTCTTGAATTTCAGCCGCACGTCCTGCACCTCCCGCCCGCCGTGAACCGCCGGAAAGCTGAAATGCACGACTCCCTCGGCGCTGTCGATGACCGGCCCGGTAAACACCTCTCCATCCGGGAAATTCTCATGCCCGTCGCAATTGATCCATTTTTTCCCCGCCACCGACATGCGGATATCCGTCCCGTTTTCCGCCACGACGTGATAATCCGACTTCCCGTTCAGGAAATCCGCCAGGTTTTGTTGCCGCCGCGAAACCTTCTTCCATGCCCCCACCGGGTCCGGCTCATTCAGCAGCCCCGCCCCGAACACAAACTCCTCGTATTCCGCCAGAGACATCTCCGCATCCTGCGCGCTGGCCTGGCAGGGATACTGCGTGCCGGTCCATTTCAGCTTTCCCTCCGCCGCCCGCCGCAGGAAGATTTCCGAGATCGGCCGCCGCGCCGCCGCATGCCTCGCCATCCGCTTCGGATCGCAATTCGTCAGCGCCTTCGTGTTCTCATCCGCCCAGATTCCGATCGAGCAGTCGATCGTCTCGATTTCATGCTTGGCGACGGGATTCAGATACTCCAGTTGTTTCTCCCCAGCCGACTTGAATAAGATTTCCTCCAATTCCTCCGCCGCTAGGCGCACCATCGGATGTCCCCCCGCGGCGAGCACCTGCCGGTAAATCTCCGTCACCAGCGGCTCGGCGACGCTCGGCCCGGCAATTCGCACGAGTTGGCCCCGCTTCACCCCCACGCTGTAGTTCACCAACACGTCCGCCAATTTCGCAAGCCGTGGATCACGCATGGAGAGATTGTAGTGGAAAATTCGAAACTCGAAATCCGAAATTCGAATCAAATTCGAAACTCGAAATTCGAACCTGAGCCTGTTTGGACGTTCGAATTTCGAATTTGATTCGAATTTCGAATTTCCCTAGTGGCCTATTCCGATTGAACGGCCGGAAATGTGATCCATTCGTGTAAAGGCCATACATGGTCGGCCAAGCCCGCCGACATGGCGGGCGTTCGTTGGCGTCCCAGG
>JBEKKC010000185.1:0-8639 GCA_050010915.1 Tepidisphaeraceae bacterium
CCCAACCCCACCGAAGCCTTGATCGACGCGCAGGACATGGAACCTTCCATCAAGGCCATGCTGCACTATCCCACGGTCCTGGCGATGATGAACGACCAACTCGATTGGACGCAATCGCTGGGCGTTGCCTTCTTGAATCAGCAGGCGGACGTTATGAACGCCATCCAGGAATTGCGGCAGCAAGCCCAGAGCGCGGGAACCCTGCAAAGCACTCCGCAGCAGCAGGTGGTCATGGACGGCGACGAGATCGAGATCCTTCCGGTCGATCCGAATCTCGTTTACGTGCCGGAATATGACCCGCAGACGGTGTACGTGGGAGATGGCCGAAGCGGTTTGTATCTCACCTTCGGCGACGGATATCCGCAAGGCGTATGGCTCGATAACGACGTTGATTGGCAGAATCGCTGGGTTGCGGGCGGCGACGGGTGGCATCATGGGTGGGGTAAACCCGTTGGTGGTCCGCGCGTTACCAGGCCCTGGGCGCGCGATGAAAGGCAGACGCTGCCGGTGCGTGCCCCGCCTCGCATCCAGGAAGGGGGGCACGACGTTCGGCCGGGGTATGAGAATCCCAAAGTGCAGGCCCCCGCGCCGGCCTTTCAGGGATATCAGAACCGGAACGACGTGCAGCGGCAAGCAGACCGTGGCCGGCAGAGTCGTCCCGCCGCGCCCCCGGCCAGACCTGCGGCCCCGGCCAGACCTGCGCCTCCGGCCAGACCCGCTGCCCCGGCCCGGCCCGCGGCCCCCGCCGCGCCGGTACAGGCGTTTCACGCCGGTGGCGACGGCAAGACCGTGGCCGCCCAAAGTGCGCGAGGAAATGAATCCCGAGGTAGCAGCGGAGGCGGCAGCGGAGGTGGAGGCGGAGGGGGCGGCGGAGGCGGAGGAGGCGGCGGCAAAGGCGGAGGGGGCCACCGATGATGAACGTCGAACCGAATACAATGGCACAGGCGATCCCGAGGAGCAATCTATGAAAAACGAAAGGCGTACAGGCATGGGCTGGTTTATGGCAACGGTTCTGGCGGGCGCGGTTTTGGTGGGCGCGGGCGGGTGCGCAAACACCACGAATTCACCGCCGGCCGAACCGACCGCACAGACGCCTGCGCAGACGATTGCGCAGGCGCCGGGCGCGCCGGGCGAGGGGCAGTTGGTCTTCACCAGCGATGACGAAGCGCTCAACGCCCTGATGGCCGCCGTCAAGGCTCAGGATCATGACCAGGTGCACCAGATTCTCGGCCCGGCGTGGAAGGAACTGGTCTCCGGGGACAAGGTCGAAGACTCCAACGCCTTCAAGGAATTTGCCCAGCATGCGGCCGAGCACACGCGGCTGGAAAAGAAGGACGCCACGACGTCGATCATCTACGTTGGCAACGACGAATGGCCGTTCCCCATTCCAATCGCCCAAACGCCCGATGGGAAATGGTTCTTTGACACGGAGGCGGGCAAGTCGGAGATCCTGGCTCGCCGGATCGGCGCCAACGAGTTGGACACCATCGAGGTATGCCGGGCGTACGTGCAGGCGCAGCGGCAATACGCGGCCAAGGACCGCGACGGCAGCGGCGTGCTGAAATATGCCGAGAGAATCGTAAGCACGCCAGGCAAAATGGACGGATTGTACTGGAGCGTCAACCCCGGACAGGAGCAAAGCCCGTTCGGCCCCTTGATGGGGGAAGCCGAAATGGAAGGCTACCAACAGACCACGGGCCATCCTCACCAGCCTTATCACGGGTATCACTTTCGCGTGCTGAAGGAACAAGGTCCGGCGGCGGCGGGAGGCAAGTACAACTACGTGATCAACGGGAACATGATCGCCGGCTTTGCGCTGGTCGCTTTCCCCGCGGAGTATGGATCATCGGGAATCATGACCTTCATCATCAGCCACCAGGGCAAGCTCTATCAAAAGGACCTGGGCCCGGACGCCAAAGAGATTGCGCGGAAGATGACGGAATACAACCCCGACGATAGCTGGACGCTGGTGAAAGATTGATCCTGGCGCGTGGCGGCATCCGCGAGAGTAGGAAATCAATCGCCTACCCGATCCTGGCATGGGTGAGCATTGCGGTGGCGATGAACTTTACCCTCTGGCAACTGAGCCGCCGAGGCGTCCTATGATCAAATCACTTGCTCCAGGCCAAGACGTCGAGTTGCCGGCTCCAGCCGCCGAAGACCTGACCCCGCGCAAGCGCGCGGAAGAAGCGGTGCTCAAAGCCGGGGCGTTGCAGAGCGCGATCTTCAACAGCGCCAACTTCTCGAGCATCGCCACCGACGAGAAGGGCGTCATTCAAATCTTCAACGTCGGCGCCGAGCGCATGCTGGGCTATACGGCCGCCGAAGTGATGAACAAGATCACCCCGGCCGACATTTCCGATCCGCAGGAAGTGATTACGCGCGCCAAAGCCTTGAGCGCCGAGCTTGGGACGACGATCACTCCGGGCTTTGAAGCATTGGTTTTCAAGGCCTCGCGTGGGATAGAGGACATCTACGAATTGACGTACATCCGCAAGGACGGCAGCCGATTCCCGGCCATCGTGTCGGTCACGGCGCTGCGCGACGCACAAGAGGGAATCATCGGTTATTTGTTGATCGGCACCGACAATACCGCGCGCAAGCAGGTGGAAGCCGAGCGAATGCTGCTCGATCAGCGCGTGCGCGATCAGCAATTTTACACGCGCTCGCTGATCGAATCCAACATTGATGCCCTGATCGCGACGGATCCGCGCGGCATCATTACCGACGTAAACAAGCAGATGGAGGCGCTCACCGGATGCACGCGCGACGAGCTCATCGGCGCGCCGTTTAAGGGTTACTTCACCGACCCGGAGCGAGCCGACGCCGGCATCAAGCGGGCGCTTGGCGAAGGCAAACTCACCGACTATGAGCTCACCGCGCGCGCCCGGGACGGCAAGGAAACCGTGGTGTCCTACAACGCGACCACGTTCTATGACCGCGACCGGAAGCTCCAGGGGGTGATTGCCGCCGCCCGCGACATCACCGAACGCAAACGCTACGAGCAGTCGTTGCAGCAAGCCAACCGCGCCAAGAGCGTCTTCCTGGCCAACATGTCGCACGAAATCCGCACGCCCATGAACGCCATCCTCGGGTTCTCCCAGTTGATGCTCCGCGACCAGGACCTCACTGCCCGTCAATGCCAGTATCTGGGAACGATCAACCGGAGCGGCGAGCACCTGCTTGCCCTGATCAACGACATTCTGGAGATGTCCAAGATCGAAGCGGGCCGCACGACCCTGAACGTCTCCACGTTCGACCTGCCCGTCCTGCTCAAAGACCTGGAGATGATGTTCCGCATCCGCACGGACGAGAAAAAGTTATCATTTTCCGTGGAGATGATCGGCGATGTCCCCCAATACATCGTGACCGACATCAACAAGCTGCGCCAGGTCTTCATCAACCTGCTGGGCAATGCCGTCAAGTTTACCGAGCAGGGCGGGATCGGCTTGCGCGTGCGCGCGGACCGCGAGGACGTGAAGGGGCCTTTTCTCCGGATCGAAATCGAGGACACGGGCCCGGGCATTTCGCCGGACGAACTGGACAAGTTGTTCCGGCATTTCGAGCAGACCAAGACCGGGCGAGAGGCCGGGAGCGGGACTGGGCTGGGCTTGGCCATCAGCCAGGAGTTTGTTCGCCTGATGGGGGGAGCGATCACGGTAAACAGCCAGGTTGGCAAAGGGAGCGTTTTCGCAATTCGTCTGCCTTTGAAGGAGGGGGCGGCCCAGGCGGTTCAGGCAAAAGACAAGCCGCGGCATGTCCTGAGACTCCAGCCCGGGCAGGCGGCGTGCCGGGTGCTGATTGCCGACGACACTTTGGATAACCGCCAACTGCTGGAGCAGCTCCTGGCCCCCGTCGGTTTCGAGATTCGGCTGGCGGCCAACGGAGTGGAAGCGATCCATGAGTTTGAGCAATGGCGTCCCCATCTGATCCTGATGGATTTCCGCATGCCGGTGATGGACGGCCATGAGGCGATCCGCCGGATCCGGGCGATGGCCGGCGGCGAAAAGCCCAAGATTATCGCGGTGACGGCCAGTGCGATGGATGAAAACCGCCAGGAGTTGTTGGGGATCGGCGCCGACGATTTTATCAGTAAGCCGTTCAGGGACGCAGAGCTATTCCAGAAGATTCACGCCCATGTGGGAGTGGAATTCGTTTATGCCGAGGATCCCACGGCCGCGGCCCAGGAGGAAGCGGTCGAGGTCACGGCGGAGTCCCTGGCGGGCTGGCCGCAAGACCTTATCCATTCGATGCGTGAAGCGGTCATCACGGCAGACCTGGACCAGTTGCTGGCAAAGATTCACGAGGTTGAAGCCCACGATCCCCGCATTGCTCAGGGGCTGCGCCGTCTGGCCGAAGGTTTCCAATATCAGAAGCTTCTCGATTTATTCAGCACGCGGGACCTCCATTGAATCCCCAGAAGCCTGATTGTAGCGCCGGACAATCCGCCAGCATCTTGGTAGTGGATGACACCCCAGCCAATCTCCAGGTGCTGGCCGGCATGCTCAAGGACCGCGGGTATAAAGTCCGCCCCGTTCCCAGCGGCAAGCTGGCGCTACAGGCGGCGCGACACGATCCCCCGGACTTGATTCTGCTGGACATCAACATGCCGGACATGAACGGCTACGAAGTGTGCCAACAACTCAAAGCCGACGACAAGCTCAAGGGGATACCCGTCATCTTCATCAGCGCTCTCACCGAGCCGCTGGACAAGGTAAAGGCCTTTGCCCTCGGCGGGGTGGATTACCTCACCAAGCCGTTTCAGATGGAAGAATTGCACGCCCGCGTCGAAACACACCTGAAACTCCGCCGCTTGCAAGTCGAGCTGGAGGAATACAGCCGCCACCTGGAATTGGCACGTGAGCGGCTTAAGTTCGACTTGGAGATGGCACGCGGAGTGCAGCGCGGCTTCCTGCCGCTGAAGCTCCCCGAAGTCCCGGGCTACGAGTTTTTTGCCCACTACGAGCCGGCCTACGAGATCGGCGGCGATTATTACGACTTCATCCCGTTGCCGCGACAACGCGTGGCCGTCCTGGTTGGGGATGTGGCTGGCAAGGGGGTGGCGGCGGCGCTTCTAATGGCCAAACTCAGCGCCGATGCCCGGTTCTGCATGCTGACGGAGCCCGATCCCGCCGTCGCCTTCACCAGGCTCAACTCTTTGATGAACCAGTTGGGGCTCGCTGGCCGGTTCGTCACCCTGGTGGCGGCCATCCTTGATCCAGAGAGCCATACCGTGACGCTGGTCAACGCCGGCCATCCGCCTCCCCTGATTTACCACCGTACCACGCGCACCGTGGGAGAGGCGATCAGCAGCAAGGTGGCCGGCCTCCCGCTCGGCGTCTGCGATGGCTTCAAGTACCCCTCGTGCCAGGTTCACCTGGAGCCGGGCGACAGCATCCTGGCGTTCACCGACGGCGTTACTGAGGCCATGAACGTCCAAGAGCTCCAACTGCAAACGAAAGGGGTGTATGCCGCCGTGCAAGGGGGGACCTACTCCCCCCGGCTGCTGGTGGAGCAGGTGGTCAAGGTCGTCAAGCAATTCACTACCGGTCGCAGCCAGAATGATGACATTGCACTGGTGGGCTTCGGAAGAACGGGCTAATTAAAGCGATGTTGGACAACTCCGAATCAAGACTTCCCGGCTCCGGCCAGCGCGTTGTTCACGATCTGCTGCGCCTCGTTGACGATGGCTTGCAGATGCCGCTCGTCGCGGAAACTCTCGGCGTAAATTTTGTAGATGTTTTCCGTGCCGGAGGGGCGGGCGGCGAACCAGCCGCTGGCGGCCACCACTTTCAATCCGCCGATGGCGGCGCCGTTGCCGGGGGCGCGCGTCAGCTTGGCGGTGATCGGATCGCCGGCCAGCTTCGATTCCTTCACGGCCTCGGGTGACAGCCTGGCGAGGCTGGCTTTCTGCTGCGGCGTCGCGGGGGCGTCGATGCGCGTGTAATAGGGCGTGCCGAACTGCCCCGTCAGGTCGCGATAACGTTCGCCGGGATCTTTGCCGGTGCGCGCGGTAATTTCGGCCGCGAGCAGGTCCATGATCGGGCCGTCCTTGTCGGTCGTCCACACCGTGCCGTCGAGCCGCAGGAAACTGGCTCCGGCACTTTCCTCGCCGCCGAAACACAGCGAGCCGTCGAACAGCCCGGGCGCAAACCATTTGAAGCCGACCGGCACTTCGCACAGTTTCCGGCCGAGTTGGTTCACGACGCGATCGATCATGCCGCTGCTGACCAGCGTCTTGCCAACCGCCACCGTCGCCGGCCATTGCGGACGATGCGTGAGCAAATAGCCGATGGCCACCTCGAGATAATGGTTGGGGTTCATCAAGCCTGCGGATGGCGTGACGATTCCGTGCCGGTCCGAGTCGGGATCGTTGGCGAAGGCGACGCGGAATTGATCCTTGAGGCCGACGAGCCTGGCCATCGCATAGGGGCTGGAGCAATCCATGCGAATTTTCCCGTCGTGGTCAACCGTCATGAACGCGAATTGCGGGTCGAGTTTCGGATTTACGACCGTGACGTTCAGCTTGTAAATGGAATTGATCGGCTCCCAATAAGGCAACGCCGCGCCGCCGAGCGGGTCCACGCCAAGCTTCAAACCGGCCCCGCGAATGGCGTCCATGTCCACGACGTTCCGCAGGTCATTCACGTAGGGCAGAATGAAATCCTGGGCGTGCGTGGTCGGCGCCTTGAGCGCGGCGGCAAACGGCACGCGCTTCACGGCGACATTGTTCTGGCGCAATAATTCGTTGGCGCGATCCTGCACCCAGTCCGTTACATCGGTGTCGGCCGGGCCGCCGTTGGTCGGATTGTACTTGAAGCCGCCGTCCTCCGGCGGATTGTGCGAAGGCGTGATGACGATGCCGTCGGCCAGACCGGCCGTGCGCCCGCGATTGTAAACGATGATCGCGCGCGAAATGACCGGCGTCGGCGTCACGCCGTCGTTGGGCTGGATGAAAGTCTCCACGTTGTTGGCGGCGAGAACTTCCAGCGCGGTTCGCTGGGCCGGAGCGGATAGCGCGTGCGTGTCCTTGCCCATGTAAAGCGGGCCGGTGACGTTCTGGCCGCGGCGGTAGTCGCAAATGGCCTGCGAAATGGCCAGAACGTGCGCCTCGGTAAACGTCCCGCGCAGCGACGTGCCGCGATGCCCGCTGGTGCCGAAGCTGACCAGTTGGTTCGGGTCGGCCAGATCGGGCCGCCGCTGGTAATACTCACGTTCGAGGCGGGTCAAATCGACCAGCATTTCCTTGGGCGCCGGTTTGCCCGCGAGAGGGGAAATCGCCGTATTCATGGTTAGTGTGGTTGTTGCAGTACCGCGCCGGTGTCCGCGCTGGTGACCTGGGCCGCATAGCGGGCGAGATAGCCGTGATTGATTTTCGGCGGCGGGCGCTTCCAGGCGGCTTTTCGCCGGGCGAGTTCGGCCTCGGGGACTTCCAAATCGAGACGGCGGTTGTTGATGTCGATGTGGATGACGTCGCCCGGGTGGACAAGGGCGATGGGGCCGCCGGCGGCGGCTTCGGGAGAGACGTGCCCGATGCACGCGCCGCGCGTGCCGCCGCTGAATCGGCCGTCGGTGACCAAGGCGACGCTTTCGCCGAGGCCGCGGCCCATGATGTTGGCGGTCGGGGCGAGCATTTCCTGCATCCCCGGCCCGCCGCGCGGGCCTTCGTAGCGGATCACCACCACATCGCCCGCTTTGACCTTGCCTTCCAAAATTCCCTGGGCGGCCGATTCCTCGCTTTCAAAGATGACGGCGGGGCCGCGGAATTTGTGCATGCCCGGGGTGACCGCGCCGGCTTTCAAGACCGAGCCGTTGGGAGCGAGATTGCCGAACAGCACCGCCAGTCCGCCGCGCTCGCTGTAGGGGTTGTCCAGAGGCCGGATGACGTCGGCGTCCAACACGGCGGCGTTGGCGATGTTTTCGCCGAGCGTCCTGCCCGTGACGGTCATGCAATCGAGATGGAGCGCGCCGGCCTTGCCGGAAAGCGTCTTGAGGATGGCGCTGATTCCGCCGGCGCGATCGACGTCCTCCAGGTGGTACTTGCCGGCCGGGGCCACTTTGCACAGGTACGGCACGCGGGCGCTGACTTCGTTGAGATGCTTGAGGTCAAACGGGGTGCCGGCCTCAATGGCCACGGCCAACGTGTGCAGCACCGTATTGGTGCTTCCGCCCATCGCCATGTCCAGGGCAAAGGCGTTGTCAAACGACTTGGGAGTCAGGATGTCGCGAGGACGGATGTTCTTTTGAACCAGTTGGACGACGTGTTGCCCGGCGAGTTTGAACAACTCGTCGCGGCGCGGATCGGTCGCCAGAATGCTGCCGTTGCCCGGCAGCGCCAGACCGAGCGCCTCGCACAGGCAGTTCATGCTGTTGGCGGTGAACATGCCGGAGCAGGAGCCGCAGGTTGGGCAGGCGTATTGCTCGATTTCGGTCAGTTGCGCCACGCTCATTTTGCCGGCCGACACCTGCCCGACGCCTTCAAAGACGCTGATGAGATCGATCACCTTTCCCGACGGCGTGACGCCGGCTTTCATTGGTCCGCCGCTGACGAAGATCGCGGGAATATTCACGCGAGCCGCGGCCATCATCATCCCCGGCACGATCTTGTCGCAGTTGGGGATGCAGACCACGCCGTCGAA
>JBEKKC010000186.1:0-8140 GCA_050010915.1 Tepidisphaeraceae bacterium
CGATGACGGATTTCGTGGAATTGCTGGAACGGGGAGAGCGGCTTTTGGGCGGACGGTTGACGGATTACAAGCCCGCTGCATCCAAAAAGGCCAGGATATGAGAGTATACCATTACCCGACACTGTACCAAACAACAACCTAACTGTCGCTGGTTTGCAAGGAGAAAATTCGAGGCGGATTTATGTCGCCGGTCGGCACGGTCGGAGTGTGCCCTTTAACCTGCAAACAGGCATCACCACATTGAACCAGATATGTAGGCATTGATGGATAACTAGCTGCGTCCCGGTTTCACTTCTTTAGTCGTCTCTGTGGGTACACTGATGGGCAATTCGCCTTAAATCGGCAATTTCGACTGAAGCAAACCCAAAGATGACAAACCTTCCGCAACACCCTACCAGCCAGTATGATGATGTCGCAGACAACTGAATGCGTGGTGACGCATTGGCCCTTCGGATCCCATCTTTGACCGATAGGAGCTAGGAGATGCTGGTAGCGCTGAAATGCCCATGCTGTGGAGGGGGCGTAGATCGAACTTCCCTGACTTGTGAATATTGTGGGACCGAGGTGACGCTTTCTTCTGATGGCACCCGTGCAAGCGGATCGAACCCTAGGAAATGCCCCACCTGTGGAAACGCCGTATTTGAGGGAACGCAGTTCTGCGCCCAGTGCGCAACTGTCTTCGATGCGTCCCAGACACTAATACGGAGGGCGCAGAAGGCAAGGTTTTCGCAAGACAAGTACCGACGGAGTTTTATCCCCGAAATATCAACCGCATTTCATGCCGACGAGATGGTCTTGGCAGACACCTATGGTCCCAACGCGTGGTACGTTGTTACTACGCAACGTCTCCTCATATGCAAGGTCAGGACAGGCTGGTTATCCAAAAAGCTTGAGGGCGCGCAGAAAATGATTCAACTCGATAATATCACAAAGCTCACACGGTTCTCAAGGGTGTGGTGGAAAGGTGGCGACGTTCTGACTCAGCCGCCGCTGATGAATCTGCAGATAGAGACCTTTAATGGCGACCTGGACATATGTGTCTACGCCAGTAAGGAGAAAGCGCCGTACTATAAGGACCCCTACTACTGGCTAGCACGCCTTGAGGATGCAATAGGGCTGGTTGAGGAAGGGACGAAGCATCCCATCTATATCCTATATAGATTGAGCATGACACAGGACTTCGCTCCTGGTTACTCCTCGCCATTGGTGGGTCAAACTGAGGCACTGGAGTCCTCCGCCTCGCGTCAAATCCGCACTTGCCCGACGTGTCAATCGCAGTTGGGTGCAACTGCCCGCCAATGCGGCGTGTGCGGGAGGCGATTGTAATGAAGGAAGTGAAGGGGACACGACCCTTAATATTAAGGGTCGTGTCCCCTTCAGTTCCCCACATCCGCTACGGGGGAGGAGGACTTAATGGATTGATCGGTAGGCCGAAAGCGAGCGGCTGGCACGAGCCGTTGATCTGCAACCCGGCGAAAGCTTCCCCTTGCTGGCCAATAGCTAGACCGGGTTTGGGATCAACCCAAATTGTGCATGCAAATGGTCAAAGGCTTGGGGGTGTTTGACCGTCAAAAGGCGGCAAAATAATGGGCGATATCTAAATGGTAGCCGATCCATCGGTGGCCGGTGTCTTTTTATTATCGCTTTTCGCACGACTTTCAATTTCTATATTGTGAGCGCTATCTGAACCCCATCTTTGTGAGCGCTATCTGAACCCCATCTTTTTTATTTGTTGGTAGCCGGGCAGACTGTCGCGGCATGAACAAATCGCAGCGGCGACGGAGCATGAATCAATGGCGCCAGATCGTTTCGGCGCAGCCTGGCAGTGGAACGAGCATCGCGGCCTATTGCCGCGGGCTTGGAATCTCCCAACCCTCTTTTTTTGCATGGAGGCGGAGGCTTTGCCTTCCGCAGCGTCGGCTGGACCAATCCGCAGTGGCTGCGCCGCCGTTCATCGAGGTGAAGGCTTGGGCATCGGCCCCTGCCGCCGGGATCGAAGTTCGCCTGCGCCGTGGGCGTCGGCTTCTGCTGCGAAGGGGATTTGATCGCGGCTTGTTGATGGAGGTGGTGCGAGTTCTGGAAGGGATCGCATGATCGGCCTGCCCTCCCTGGCATCGCTGGATCACCTCTCATCCGCCCGTATTTGGCTGGCGGTGGCGCCGGCGGACATGCGGTGCGGATTTGATCGCCTGGCGGAGTTGGCCCAGGCGGTGACGAGCCGGAATCCGATGGACGGGCATTTGTTTTTATTCCGCGGCCGCGGCGGGGATCGGCTCAAGATTCTCTATTGGGACAAGGACGGCTGGGCCGTATGGTACAAGCGGTTGGAGGAGGGCGTGTTCAAGCTGCCGCGGATCGAGCCGGAACAACAGTCGGTGGAACTGCGGGCCAGCGAGTTGGCGATGATGCTGGATGGAATCGACCTGCGGAGCATCCGGCGGGTGAAAAGATTTTCGCGGAAAAAGCAAACCGCCTGAAACAATTCACTGGACAGCGCGTATGTTATATCGTCGTCATGGAAGATGCAGTCAACACCTTCTGCGGAGGCGAAGCCTGCCGCTCTTTGCCGGATGATCCGCAAGCGCTGAAGCAAATCGTTCTCGATCTCTCCCGCCAGCGGGACGAGCGGACGCGCGAGCGTGACGAGTGGCACGTGAAGTTCCAAAACGTCGAGATCGAGAAGCTTCGTCTGGAGATGGAACTGCTTCGGCTGAAGAAGTGGTATTACGGCCCCAAGGCCGACCGGCTGCAGACGCCGGGCGACGTGGCCCAGATGCTGCTGGGGTTCGCCACCGATTTGGAAACGCGGCCGGTGAATCCGGAGGATTTGCCTTCCGACGAGCCGCCGTCCCCGGCCGAAACCGTCCGCCGGGTTCGTCGCGGCCGGCGGAACCTGGCGGCGTTTGAAAACCTGCCGGTGGTCCGCCAGGAACACGATCTGCCCGAAGACCAGAAGCCCTGCCCCTGCTGCGGTGAGATGCGCCAAAGAATCGGTTCGGAGACCAGTTGGCAAGTCGAGTTCATTCCCGGCCACTTCGAGCGGATCGAGCACGTCCGCTTCAAGTACGCCTGCAACAAGTGCGAGCAGAATGCCGAGAACCCCAACATCGAACTGGCGGACAAACCCCAACAGCCGATCGACAAGGGGATGGCCGGTCCGGGTCTGCTGGCGTACGTCGTCACCAGCAAATACGCCGATTATCTCCCGCTGTACCGGTTGGAATCGATCTTCCAGCGCAACGGCCTGGAGATCAGCCGGGGAACCCAGGGCCTGTGGTGCCGGGACGTGGCGGAGATCGTCAAACCCCTGTTCGACCTGATGGTTCGGCGGGTCCTGCAATCCCACGTCGTTTGCACGGACGACACGGTGATGCCGATGTTGTGGCCCGGCAAGACCAAGCAGGCCAGGATGTGGGTCTACGTCGGGGATGAGCACAATCCGTACAACGTGTTCGATTTTACCCTGGGCCGCAGCCGCGACGGACCGGCAACGTTCCTCAAAGACTACAAGCAAACCCTGCTCGCGGATGCCTATGGCGGATACGACGGCGTGGTGGTGGGCAACGAGATCACCCGCGCCGGATGTTGGGCACACGCGCGGCGGAAGTTCGTCGATGCCGAGAAGACGCACCCGGCAATCGCCGCCGAGGCGGTGGGGATCATCAAACGCCTGTACGCCGTCGAGGATCACGGCAAGGGACTGGACGTCGGACAACGCCTGGCACTGCGCCAGCGCGAATCGGTTCCGATCCTGTCGGCGCTGAAAGACAAACTCTTCGCCTGGCGCGATCAGTTGTTGCCCAAGCACCCGATGGCCGAGGCAGTGGGCTACGCCCTGAACCAGTGGAATGAATTGAACGTCTTCACCACCGACGGCGCCGTCCCCATCGACAACAACGTCAGCGAACGCGAAATGAAACGGATTGTGCTGAACCGCAAGAACAGCCTGTTCGTGGGCAACGAGCGCGGCGGTCAAACGGCCGCGATCCTAAGCAGCATGACCAGCACCTGCCGCCGCCACGGCATCGACCCGCAACATTACTTGACGCAATTGTTGACCAACCTGCCGGCCACCCCGATCAGCCAGATCGGCCAATGGCTACCTGATCAGTGGCGGCGCCGGAATCCCGCCCCGTCAGCGTAGGATGCGGTTTATAAAGCGGACACTCTATATTGCAGCCTGTCTGTTATCAGAAAGTTTGCGTATTCACTTAAGCCGTCCATGTCGGGAAATAGCGTCGCTCTATTTATGCCGTAGTCGTTCAGGTGCCGCAATATGTCCCATTTCATACTCCCTGGTATTACCAGTCTTGCCAACAGATTCCCCTCGTTTCGTTCTATGGCTTCTGTTGGCGGGTTATGAACTGTAAATGCGCCTCGCTGGTTTAGTATCCTTTGGGAAATCGCACGGGATACATATACGGTCCAGTCTCTTTGACACAAAGGATATCGCTGTATTTGTCCTTCGAAACATCGACGTTAGCAAGCTTCACAACATCCCGCACAAAACTACCGCAAGTGGAGCAATAGACGCATCCGTCTTTTTTGTCTTTTGTATCCCACTCCTCTCCCGGTACTTTGCAACAAGCGAAGAAAACCGCAACGAGGGGATTCTGCGTCCAGTCAAGTAAGCGAGTCGCGAATCCATGATGCTGTGCGATTGCGAGGCACTCAAAATTATCTGATGGCAACTGATCAACATAGGCGACAGCCTGCCTGCGCCACATTTCGAACCTATAGATATCTTGTTTTTGGATATCATCGGAAGATGACAAATCAAACTCCGGACGTCCCGCTTTCGGGATCAATTTCCATGATTTATCCGCGTGGCCTCGGAACAACCAATAACCAGTCCTTTGGCCGCGGTATTTCTCAAAGAAAGCATGGAGGTCTAGGACGTTTTCGAGTGGCTGCGTGGGAATATCCATAGGTCGTGCCCTCCTTTGAAGTGAAGTAAAAGTGACGCAAACCAGTAAGGGCCAACTCCTCGATGCACCAGAGGGTCGGGGACCGCCCCTGACCGTTTGGGGCCCGAAACTATGCCGCCCAAAACGTCGCGTATGTTAACGCGCTCGAAGAACGGACGGCAAGAAAGTTTCATTCGCTCTCTTTACGCCATTCAAGGGCATGCCGTTGATTTTCCGCAAGATCGGCGCTGGTCGGGATTTGCATAAGCAGAACCGCGGAGTTCGCGGATGGGCGCGGATAAGAGACGAATTCATCCGAGCTATCCGCGTAATCTGCGGTTTTATCTTCTCCGCGGTCTCAGCGTTCTCCGCGGTTAAAAATTCCCGTTCGAAACAAAAAAATTGTTCGATTTGCGGGAAACATGCCTTAAACTTTCACCTTCCGGCTATAAGATATAGAGGGCGGTGGTTTTTCGTCGCCGGTCCGGCCGTCATCCCGGCCCAACCCGAGCCGCGACAAAATGGCCGAGGGGTGCTTTTTCAACTATGGTCCCCTGGTAACGGTAACGAAAGCTCGCGCCACGCTATCGAAATCGAGGGTTTTGTAACCACCACCCTAATGTCAATTCTGCAACAGTAGCTTTATGATGACCGATCATCCGACAAATTCACTGTCGCCGCCTTGAACGGAATGAACAAGCTCCAGCACACGTGAATCGAATCTTTATCCAATTCACGCGCTAATTTAACAATTCTCGGCGAAGCTTCCGCGCTTCGAGAAGACTTAGTTCAAAATTTACGGAGTTCTCCCAACGCCCGCGGCGGCGCAGGGCTTGGCGAGATCGCTCTGACCTTGGGAATACCGTCGACTGCGGAAGGAAATCATTTATGAGCGATGGATCAGGGAATTTGCAATCCACCGACAATCCGCCGTCAGGCGGGGGACTGACGGGAACGTGGGCGCTGGTCATTTTGTTTTTATGTCTGATCGCCGCCGTTCTGTACGTCGGAAACGAGGCCGTGCGGACGATCCAGGCGCGGAATTCGGAAAAACAGACGGAAGAGAAAACCGTGCAAAGCGCGGGATTGATCGCGCCCGCGGCCAAGGGATTGGCGGCGCGGTTCACCGACAGCCGGGGCCGATTGCTTGCCGATCCGCCGGCTCAACCCGATCAACTGATTGATCCCGATGTGTTAGTGGTCGCGCACATCACGGGCGATTCCGAAAGCCCGGGCACGAATTGGGCGCAATTCGAGAAATATCTCTCGCAAATCACCGGCAAGAAAGTGACCGATCGCCTATTCGATAACAGCGCCGATCAGCTTGCGGACATCAGCAAGGGGAACATCCACGTCCTCGCCCTGCACGCGGCCGACACCCCGTTTCTCGTCAACGAGTATGGTTTCCAGCCCGCCGCGGTCCTGGGCGACAACAGCGGCGTCAACGGAAATCATCTCGACATCATCGTTCCGGCCGCCAGCGCAGTCGCCGCGCCCGCCGATTTGAAGGGGCACTCTCTTCTCTGCACCGTCCCGGCCTCCATTACCGGCTATCGCGCCGCCGTCGCTCTGCTGATGCAGAACGAGCAAATGCGCCCCAACGTCGATTACTTCATCGCCTGGTCAATGGGCCAGAAGCGATCGATCATGGGCGTTGTCAAAGCCCAATACGACTCGGCTGCCGTCTCCAACGACAAGGTGCAAAGTATGGTGGACGATGGCACCATCGAGAAGTCGCAATTCAAGGTGATTTACGAGTCGGAAGTAATTCCCCGGACGACCATCGGATGGTTTTACAATCTCAAGCCGGACTTGGCCGAGAAGGTTCAGCAAGCGATTCTCGGCTTCAAGCCGACGGTTGCCACGGCAATTCCCGCGGCGGATTCAGAATCCTCGGAATCGCCCGACAGTTCCGTGAAAAATCCGCAAATGCACTTCATTCCAATTGATTACAAGAAGGATTTTCAACTGGTCCGCTGGATCGACGACAGCTTCGATCCTCGGCTGGATGCCAGTCCCAAATCGCACGAAGCGCCAACCACCGCTCCCTAAGAGGCTCTAAGAAGCGTCACCCCTTTGGCATGCCGGGAGACGGTTGAGTTGCCGGGACGACCCGCCGCGGGACATCGCCGCGGCGGTCGTTCAGGGCGCTGGCCGCCAGCCAGCCGCCCCAAAGCCCTCCGATCACCAGCACGATGCGGATCGCCCTGCGAAACCCACGTTTCCAAACGGTTTGTGGCACTCGATCCATTGTAACACTCTCTCCCCGCCGCGGAACACCAGTCCGTTGAGGCATCTGCCATCTTGGCAACTATGTTTTCGATCCAAACTCACGGCCTGCCACGCTGACAGGGCGCGCCGCGCGCTGGCGCGTGCGGAAGCGGAGCGTAACTAACATAAGGTATTGATGTTATGTTCATTCCATCGTCCTCCTCTGATCGGCATTGATTTTGTTTATTGCAGGGCGATCGGCAGGCGCGGATTCCTCGCCTGTCCCAATGGCAACACAACGAAACCAAGGAGATCGCAATGGCCGTGAAGATGCTGTCCTTTGATGCGGAAGCGAGAAAGAGCCTGCTTGAAGGGGTGATCAAATTGTCCAGGGCGGTCAAAGCCACGCTCGGACCGCGAGGCAGAAACGCGGTCCTCGACAAAGGCTGGGGCGCTCCCACCATTACCAAGGACGGCGTCACCGTCGCCGAGGAAATTGAACTCTCCGACAAATACCAGAACATCGGCGCCAAGCTCGTCAAGGAGGCCGCCAGCAAGACCAGCGATGTCGCCGGTGATGGAACCACCACGGCCACCGTTCTTGCCGAGGCGATTATCAAGGAAGGCTATCGCAATCTCGCCGCCGGCGCCGACGCCATGGCCCTGGCCCGCGGCATCCGCCGCGCCGTCGATGCCGTCGTCGAATCCCTCAAAAAACAATCCAAACCCATCAGCGGCAAGGCCGACATCGCCAACGTCGCTTCTATCTCCGCCAACAACGACCGCGAGGTCGGCAACATCATGGCCGACGCCTTCGAGCGCGTCGGCAAGGACGGCGTCATCACCGTCGAGGAAGGCAAGGGCCTGGAAACCTACGTCGACGTGGTCGAAGGCATGCAGTTCGACCGCGGATACCTCTCCCCCAACTTCATCACCAATGCCGACGAAATGACCGTCGAGCTGGAAAAGGTCTTCGTCCTCGTCTACGAGGAAAAAATCTCCGCGGCCACCAAGCTCATTCC
>JBEKKC010000187.1:0-8119 GCA_050010915.1 Tepidisphaeraceae bacterium
ACCTCCTCATGGATCATCCTGGCGTCGTAGCCGGGATGATAAAGAAAAGTGTTGACCAAATTGCTGTGCGCTTCGACCAACTCAGGCCTGAGCCGAATGGCCTGCCGATAGCAGGCGATTGCCTCGTCAAGTTGCCCCATGTCCGTCAACGCGCTGCCGAGATTGTTCTGCGCCAAGGCGTAATCAGGCTTGAGCCGAATGGCCTGCTGAAAGCAAGTGACCGCCTCGTCAAGTTGCCCCCTGTTCCTCAGCGCGTTGCCGAGGTTGTTGTGCGCACCCGCGAAATCGGGCTTGCACTGAATGGCCTGCCGAAAGGAATTGACCGCCTCGTCAAGTTGCCCCTTGGCTATGAAGACGATGCCCAGATTGTTTTGCGCATCGGCAAAATCAGGTTTGACGCGAACGGCCTGCCGATAGGAAGCAATGGCCTCATCGAGTTGCCCGTTGTCCCTTAAAGCGTCGCCCAGATTGTTGTGCGCCTCGGCAAAATCCGGTTTGACTTGAACGGCTCGCCGGTATGCGGTCACGGCGTCGTCGAGACGACCCACCTCTCTCAGCGGCTTGCCGATGTTGTTATGCGCTTCGGCGAAATCGGGCTTGAGTTCAACGGCGCGGCGATATGCGGCGATCGCTTCGCCGTGCCGGCCCTTTACCGCCAGCGCGGTACCCAGATTGTTGTATGCTTTTGCATAATCCGGCTTCAACTGAACCGCTCGTTGGAACGAGGCGATTGCCTCGTCAAACCGGCCGGCTTTCAACAGCACGTCTCCGAGGTTGAAATGGGCCTCGACGTAACCCGGCGTGAGTTGGATCGCTTTCCCGTAGGAAGCAATGGCCTCGTCCAATCGGCCGCGGTCCGAAAGCGCATGGCCCAGGTTGAAGTGCCCCTCGGCATAGTCGGGGTCCAACGCGATCGCTCGACCGATGAGATCGATCGCCTCGTCATGGCGGCCCCTTTGATTGGCGATCACACCCAGCAGATGAAGCACGTCCGCATCATTCGGATCGACGGACAGAATCTGACGATAGATCGCTTCGGCCTCGGCTAACCGACCGGCCTGATGATGCAACAAACCGGATTCGAGTTGTTGCTCAAGAGTCATATCGCCCGATATTGTAATCCCGAACCCCCGCCACTACCGGGCCAGCCAACCGCCGTCCACGGCTATGGTGTATCCGTTCACGTAATCCGACGCCGCCGACGCCAGGAACACCGCCACCCCCTTGAGGTCGTCGGGTGTGCCCCATCGTCCCGCCGGAATGCGCTCCAGGATTGCCGCCGAACGCTTTTCATCCGCCCGTAGCGGTGCCGTGTTGTCCGTCGCCATGTAACCCGGAGCGATCGCGTTGACGTTGATCCGGTCGGGGGCCAGTTCGTTGGCGAACAGACGGGTAATTCCCATGATGCCCGACTTGGAAGCCGTGTACGATGGAACCCGAATCCCCCCTTGGAAGCTCAGCATCGACGCGGTGTTGATGATCCGCCCCCCATGGCCCTGCTTGATCATCACCCGCGCCGCCGCTTGCGACAGGAAAAAGACCGCCCGAAGGTTGATGTTCATCACGTCGTCCCAGTCTTTTTCCGTGAAGTCGACAAGGTCGGCGCGGCGAATGATCCCGGCGTTGTTGAAAAGAATGTCAATCCGCCCTAGTGATTTGATCGTCGACTCGATGATCTTGGGAATGCTGGCGGTCGTCGCCAGATCGGTCTGGATCGTCGTGCACCGGCGGCGCAATGCCTCGATTTTCGATTGCGTTTCGTCCTGCTCGATGACGTCGACGGTGGCGACATCCGCTCCCGCCTCGGCCATTGCCAGCGCCAGGCCCTGGCCCAGCCCCCGTGCGGCCCCGGTCACGATCGCCACTTTCCCATCCAACTTGAATTGATCCAGAACGCCCATGACCCGATCCTCCCGTTCCCCGATCATAGCTGAAAAAAGCAGAGAGTAGACCGCGGGAAAGTCCGCCTGGCGCGTCCCGTTCGTGCGCTGGCGTCTTCTTGTCTCCGCTCTACATTCTACTCACTACTCTCTCCCGCTCTATTTTCGGCCCTTCCGGGCCGAAAATCGGGGCGACTGGATTCGAACCAGCGACCTCTTGACCCCCAGTCAAGCGCGCTAAACCAAACTGCGCCACGCCCCGGTCTTTTCCGCTCTCGATCAACCTACTTCCCCCCGCCAACCCCGTCAACCATGCCCCGGATTTGGGCCCTTGGGTTCTCGCCCGCTTGCCTTGAGAATCATCCCTGATAACTTACGCCTCGCCCGGCCTTTTGCCTTTACGCGGGAACAGGGAATGACGGTATTGATCATTGGCGGCGGCGGACGCGAACATGCGTTGGCCTGGAAACTGGCCGGCTCCACGCGGGTCACCGATCTCTTTTGCGCTCCGGGCAATCCCGGCATTGCCGAACTGGCCGACCTGGTTGCCATCTCCGTCACCGATTTTCCCGCCATCGAGAAATTCGTCCGCGCCAACGCGGTCGAACTGGTCGTCATCGGCCCGGAGGATCCGCTGGCGTTGGGACTGGCCGATCGGCTTCGCGAAAAGGGCGTTTTGGTATTTGGCCCCGGCAAGGCCGCGGCCCAGATCGAATCCGATAAATGGTTCGCCAAGGAAATCATGCGGCATCAGGCCATTCCCACGGCCGAGGCGCGCAGCTTCACCGATCCTCTCGCCGCCGAGGAATACGTCAGGGTTCGCGATGCGCCGGTTGTCATCAAGGCCGCCGGCTTGGCCAAGGGCAAGGGCGTCTCCCTGTGCTACCGCACTTCCGATGCCCTGGAAATGATCGATGCCGTCATGCGTCACAAGCGTTTTGGCGATGCCGGCAAACGCATCGTCATCGAGGAAATGCTCTCCGGTCCAGAATGTTCCGTCTTGGCACTGGTGCAGAAACGTACGATCTACATGCTGGAGACCGCCCAGGACCACAAGCCGGTGGACGATGGCGACACCGGCCCGATGACCGGCGGCATGGGCGCCTATTCCCCCACCCCCGTTGTTTCCTCCGAGCTTCTGACCCAGATCGAGCGCGACATCTTCGTCCCCGTCGTCGACGGCATGCTCCGCGAGGGAATCGAATACCAGGGCTGCCTCTATGCCGGCCTCATGCTTACCCCCAGCGGGCCAAAAGTCCTGGAATTCAATTGCCGCTTCGGCGATCCCGAAACCCAGCCGCTCATGATGCGCTTGCGCACCGATCTGGTCGAGGTGATGCTCGCCATGTCCGAGGGCCGGCTCGATCAGATCGAGCTGAACTGGGACCCCCGGCCGGCGATCTGCGTCGTGGCCACCAGCAAAGGTTATCCCGGCGAATATCCCACCGGCATCCCCATCACCGGCATCGAACAGGCGGATGCCATGCCCGACGTCAAGGTCTTCCACAGCGGAACCAAATTACTGGGCAAGACGTTGGTCACCGACGGCGGCCGCGTGCTGGGAGCCACGGCTTTGGGCAACACCATTGCCGATGCCCGCCGCAGGGCATACGCTGCGATCGGCAAAATCCATTTCGACGGCATGCACTACCGCAAGGACATCGCTCACCAGGCTTTGAAAAACTAAGGGAGAAGATTATGGCAAGGCAAGCGTTTCGGTGGATTCCCGGCATATTGGCCATGACGATGCTCGTATCGGTCGCTCGTGCCGACACGGCGTTCGTACAGTCGGCCGATTTCGACTTCAAGACTCTTTTGGCTCCTCCGCCGGCCCCCGATTCCGATCAGGGCCGACAGGAAATCGACCAATTGCTGAAGCTTCAGGACCAGCGAACCCCCCAGGACGTCAAGCGCATCGCGGCGGAAACGAAGATGACGCCTTTCCTCTTTTCCGAGGTCCTCGGCTCCTGGTTCAATCCGGACGATCTACCCGCCTCCGCCGTTTTTCTGGCAAACGTCATGAAAGAATCGGGCGCGGTATGCAGTGCCGCCAAGGAAGTATTTCATCGCGACCGCCCGTTCAAAGTCGATCCGCGCATCAAGCCCTGCGTTGAAAAAGAGAAGACCTTTTCTTACCCCAGCAGCCACTCGTTACGGTCGATGGTCCTGGCCCTCACCCTCGCGGAGATATTCCCCGATCAAAAGGGCGCGCTGATCGCCCGCGCCAAGTTGGTCGGCGACGACCGTGCCCTGGCCGGCCAACATTTCCCCAGCGACGTGGCCGCCGGCCGAATCCTCGGCAAGGCCATCTTCCAGAAAATGGTGCAGAATCCCGATTTCCAAAGCCAGTTGGAAAAAGCCAAGGATGAATGCCTGGCGAAGGAAAAGGCGAAATGATAGGAAAACAGGGCATGACAGAACTACTTGAAAAGGCGGTTGCCAAGGCGCGGGAACTTCCAGAGGCCGAGCAGAACGCAATTGCGCAAATCGTTATCGACGAGATCGAATCGGAGCGGCGATGGGACGAATTGCTCGCCAAATCCCCAGAAAAGTTGCGGAAGCTGGCTAATCGAGATAGGGCCGAACATGAGTCCGGCGGAAGCCAGGAACTGGACCCGAACCATCTGTGACTTGCAGAACCCCCATCACCCCGGCCTGAAATTCAAGAAGCTCCCACCGCATGAGGATCTCTGGTCCGTCAGGATTAACAATCACTATCGCGCGATCGGTCGAATTCACGGCGACGTGATACTCTGGTTTTTCGTAGGATCTCACACGGATTACGACAAGCTCATTGCGCGGTTGTAATTCGCTTTTCGCCAAATCGGTACGTACACAAAGAATCGGAGTGACCAGACACCAGTTGAACTTTTCTGCGTTTTTGTGCGGGAATCAACGATTTTTAATCATCCCGTATAATGCGGTCCAATATTACGCGGAGAACTCGTCAAATGCCTGACAAGCCCAAATGTATCATCGTTACTGGAAGGCCGGGCGCGGGCAAATCCACGCTCTCTAAAGAGCTGGCCAAGCTCCTCTACATGCCCGTCATCAGCCGGGACGAGATTAAGGAAGGCTACGTCAATACCTTCGGCGTTCGCCACGATGAGCTTCCGCCCGATTCCAACAGGGTCGCCACCGAAACCTTCTTCGATACTGTCTCGTTCCTGCTCGCACGTAAGATATCGCTGATCGTCGAGGCCGCTTTCCAGCATCGCGTATGGCAACCCTGGATGGACCCTCTTACCACCTCGGCAAAAGTCTGCTTTGTCATTTGCTCCGTCGACAGTGACATCGCTGCCCGTCGCCACCTGCACCGCGGTTTGAACGATCCCAATAGAGAGTTCTACCACGGCGATAAGCGGGTGGCGGTGTACCGTGAGCAGGGCATCTTAATGTCCGCGGGCGATTATGAACCCCCTGCGTTTGATCTCCCAACAATCGAGGTCTCGACGCTCGACGGCTACTCTCCGGCGCTCAATACGGTTCGCGACTTCGCAGCCGCATCTACCGCCTGAGCGTCGCATACCGTGACAAGGCCAAGCGGATTGGTTCCTCTTGTTGCAGATCAGCAAAGTATCGCGCAACGCATGTCCTGACTTTCGACACGCTCGCGACTCCTTTTTTTAGATGTCTTTGGACAAATCGTGGTGACGGGATTTGAACCGACACCGCACCTTCTGAATCCGTTTGGACGCGAATAGCCCCCAATTACCGCGGCGAAAGAAATGCCGATCGCGTTTCCGTCACGGATCAGCCCACCATCATCTCGTACGCCGAGTCCACCAATTCGAGAATCCTCCTGAGCAATCGCGGCTCGTCCTTGAGCAGACTTGAATCGACCGCGGGGTTGAACGTCACGCGCGGCAGGCCGCATCGGCCGAGATGGTATTCCAACAGCAGGCGGTTGAGGATTCCGTTGAAGCTCGGCACCAGCGGATCGGCGTTGAGTTGCACGTGTACGTGGGCGATTTCCGTGATCGCAGGCTGAAGCCGAAATTGCGGCGAATTCATTCGCCGCACCACGTTGTCCAGCCGGACCATGTTCGTCTCCTCCAATGACGCCAGCGACAGCCCGCAACTGATCGACGTGTACCATCGGACCACCGTCTGCGACGTGATCGCGGCACCGGCGCGGAGCGAGGATTCAATCCGGCGAAGAATGGCCACGTGATTGCGGATGCGCTGGCTGGTGCGCGAGCGAAATACCCTCTCCGACCATCCCTGCGTCATTGCCGCCGTCACTTCCGATGGATTGACTTCAATGCCATCGAGTTGGAAGCTGCTCAAAGTGGCGGCGGCGAAATACTCGGCCCCAAGCTCCGGCGCATGGGGCGTTTCCGGCCGCGCCGCCAGCCGACGCTTTCGCTGAATCAGCCTCAGCCAACGCGGCCAGTCGATGCGAATCCCCACTTTCCCGATCCGCAAGCGCCGGCCGTTGTGCCCCGCGGAATGATGCTCGCCGTTCGCGGAATGATGCTCGCCGTTCATGGACGTTCCAAATCCCCCGCGGCCGACCTCCCGGCGGCTACAGCGCCTGCTCGTTGGTCTCGCCCGTTCGGATGCGAATGACCTGGGCGATCGGGTGGATGAAAATCTTCCCGTCGCCCACTTCCCCCGTCCGCGCCGCCTCGATGATCGCAGCCGTGGCCTTTTCCAGGTCTTCCGACTTTACGCAAACCTTGATCAACACCTTCGGGACGAACCCGACGTCCATTTTCGCGCCGCGATATCGCTCCGTATGACCCATTTGCCGGCCGAATCCCTTGCATTCGACCGCCGTCACTCCCAGGATTCCCATCTTCGCCAGGGCTGTCTTCACCGCGTCAATCTTGTGCGGCTTAATGACCGCTTCAATCATCTGCATCGGACTTTCCTCCGTATCAAACTCGAGTCTCACCCGGCCCGTCGAACGTTTTCGCGGACGTGCCGATTCGACCCCAAGTTTACACGGAATGCCGGTGCATAACCACCATCCCTCCGCATCCATACAATTCCGATGCCAACCGGCGGCCGACGGCATTTTGCCGCCGATCACAATTTGCAAAAAATGTCGGAAAAATCAGCCGATTTTGATGTAATACACGTTCCAAGCCATCGATCGTGCGCCATGTGTCTCTCCCGCCTAAAAACGATGCAACGGCGTCACGAGGCCTTTGAATTGCCGAGGTTTGCGGCAGCGCTTTAGAGCTTTGAAAGCTGTGCAATCACGGCCCGAAAATCCTTCGGTGGCGGACAGTCAATCGTCACCTGGCGACCATCCGGATGTACAAATGCCAGCTTCTCCGCGTGAAGGGTCAATCGGGCAATAAGCGCGCGTTCCTCCTCGCCGGCGGTGGGGCGGTAATCACGCTTGTAGTCGCTCAGGAAGATTCCGATTCTTCCCCCCGGCGGCCCTGGGTTGTACAGCGGGTCAATGGCCAGCGGTAGGCCGACGTACTTCAAATGCACCCGGATTTGGTGCGTTCTTCCGGTTTTCGGATAGCAGCGCAGCAGCGTAAATCGCCGCATCCGCCGCTCCACCTTCCAGGCCGTGCGCGCCGCCCGCCCGTGTTTTGTCACCGCCATCCGGTCCCGGCTTGTGGGATGCGGTGCAATCGGCGCGTCGATTTCCCCCTCGTCCTTTTCCGGCCGGCCCAATACCAGCGCCAGATACTCCTTTTGCACCCGGTTGTTCTGAAACTGTTCGGAAAGATGCCGTTGGGCCCCCAGGTCCTTGGCCAGCAGCAGCGTCCCGCTGGTCTCCTTATCCAGCCGATGAACCACCCGCAGCCGCGGATCGGCCGTCCCCATGCATGGAAGGCCGGTTTGCCGCGACAGCATCTCCAAGACGCTGTCCGTTGCGCCCCGGCCGGGGATCGTCGCCAAATGTGCCGGCTTGGCCACCGCTACCAGGCGGTCGTCTTCAAACAAAATCGCTAATTCGGGCTGGCGGATCGCAAATCTCCGGTTGACGTTGATTTTCGGCGGTTCTACTATCACCGGCATGGCGGGTGCTTTTCAAGGAGCAGCCCTTTTCAAGGAGCGCACCTTTTCAAGGAGCAGAACATTGCGATTACTCATAGCCATCCCCGTCTTTAACGAGTTGAAGTACGTTGACCGCGTCCTGAACAAGGTCCGCCAGTTCTGGCCGGACGTGCTGGTCGTTGACGACGGCAGCACCGACGGAACGGGCCAAATCCTCGCCGCGCGCTCCGACATCCGCCTTATCCGCCGGGCCGAAAACCGCGGCTATGGCC
>JBEKKC010000188.1:0-8050 GCA_050010915.1 Tepidisphaeraceae bacterium
TACCCCCGTAAGCGCTACTCCCCCGGGGCCGTATCAAGTGACGAATTCAGCGGGCGAAGCATTTGAACAATTCCTTCAGCGTGAAAACGGGATGCTCACGATCACGATGACCCGCAACGAAGCCACGAATAACGCGGCGGCCAATGACGCCTATTCCCATACGATCAACCAGGGGGCTGTGAGTCTTGATGGCACTTCATTCGGCGTCGGCATCCTGAAGCTATCGCCCATCGGTGCGGTGAAATCGTTTAAGACTCTGCGCGATGGAACGGCACTGACGTACTACGCGAAAACCTACGTCTTTAAGTGCAAGACGGCGGGGTGGGACGATAAACCGCTTGACGTTGGATTCAATTCTTTGGTCGGCAATACCACCACGAACACGCAATCACTCCGCAGGATCATCGACGCCAACGGCAACCCCGTGACGAAGCCGTGGCCGTTGGACGGATCGGGGAACAAAAAACCAAATGCAACCGATACCCCATTCGTGCTCGATTTCAAACCCTACAAAACTGCGGACTGGACCGCACTGGCGTTCGCATGAGCGGCGTAAACTTTACCCTTGACGCGGCCAAGCGGATCGCAGCGGTGGTGCGCAAGGTTGAGCAGACGCCGAGCAGTTTGAACGGCGCAAGCAACCCGTCATTGACCCCCGGCATGACGTTTTGGGCCGCGCTCATGGGATGCGATATTTCCGGTACGTTTTGGGATTGGACCGCCGTATCACCATGCCTTCCAAATCTTTCGTCAAGCGCTTCCATCAACGGTATCACTACAGGTACATGGCAGTTTGCCGATCCTTACGTCTACGGCTTCGGCAATGCCCGCGAAGCAAATCGCAACGTGGGTTTCAATCCGGGTACAGTTGTCTTGATGCAATTCGTCGGCTACGGGATTGCCCAGCCCTTTGACGGAACGATTATCACAGGCACCGTGACGCTGGCCGGTGGTACTCCCGCTCAAGTCGCGGGGGCCGATGGATCTGTGCCGTTCTACGTCTTTTCGTATGCGTGTCAGCCAGCCCCTATCGGCGTACCACCCCACGACCACCGCGACAACTCCGGACCAAATGGGGGATTTGCCTTTAGCACGTTCGCGCCGGGTACAAGTCTTCCGCAGCAGAACTTTTCGACTTGATGATCCTACCGCAGCTTGACCGGCTGCCTTATCCGCTGCCCCCGGTGTTACCAATCCATCGGGGGTTTTTTTGTTTCCTGACCCCTACGCCCTCGGCATGATGCTTCGGCAGTTGACGCACCGCCAAACTTTCGTCCGCTTACCGCCCATGCCGAGTGACAATAGGATCAAGATCGGACCTATCACCCACCCGATGACCGGGATGAGGATGGTGATAACAATTCCAACCGTTAGGACGATCAAGGCAAGTGCAATGCCCCCGCAGTTTCCCTTGCTGATTCTTTTTTTCTTCATCGGACCCCCGCACAGTTGGCAAGTCGGTTGAACGCGAGTACGAAACATCGTTTCCTTTCGGTTAGACGGGGGAGATTAAAAGGTGGCGCGGCGGGAAGGGCCAGACGGCGCGGCGTTAGGGTGATTTCAGGTAGTTTGACCGCATTGCGCTATTTCAGTGTCCGCAACTGCCATAACTCCTTATTTTATCTAGGCAAAAAGTGGACGAAATGGTGGACGAAATTATTTTGGCGCATTAAAAAAGCCCGGAAAAACCGGGCTTTCTGATACCCCTAAGGGGAGTCGAACCCCTGTCCTCTGGCTGAGAACCAGATATCCTGGGCCACTAGACGATAGGGGCGTCTATCATTCACTATTCGCTCTGCCCAGAGCGCGCTAATCCTACGCGACCTATTCTGCCCGTCAAGAAACCAGCCAATCCAACCGCGGATGACGCGGATACGCGTGCGCGCGGCCTAAGATAAGTTACGGAAAATCCGCCTATGAAAACGCCGAAAAACATCGATGTGCTGTTCGTCGCCGGTTTTGGCCCGATCGTTCGCGACCCGGCCGCAAGCCGCAAGTTTTATTCCGAGGCATTGGGACTCCCGTTCAAAGAAGACACCAACGGCTATCTGCACACGGGCGGGCTGGATGGCGTGAAGCATTTTGCCCTGTGGCCGTTGGCGCAGGCGGCCGAGTCCTGCTTTGGTACGGATCAATGGCCTGGCAATGTTCCCGTGCCGCAAGCGTGGATCGAATTTGACGTGGCGAATATCGAAAAAGCCACCGAGGAACTGAAGTCGCAGGGCTATAAGCTGCTGGTTGCGATGCGAAAGGAACTTTGGGGCCAGATCGTCACGCGGCTGCTGGGACCGGAAGGTCTGCTGGTGGGCGTAACACATACGCCCGGGATGCGGAAGTGAACTCTTGCCCCCAAGCGTTCAAATGGGCGGTTAATGCGGATAAGATTCGGATTTATCCGCCGCGGAGGCGATGCGTACCGTGTAATCCGTGTCATCCGCGGTCCAATTCCGCGCGTTTTCAAAAAATAATATTCCTCCCCACCAAAAACACGCACTAAACTTTCACCTCCCCGCTATAAATGTAGAGGGCGCTGTTTTGCCACGCAACCAGGTCTATACCGCCGATTGCATGCGCCTTTTCACCTGCGGTCAGGCGATCTGGCGAGAGGTGAAAAATTGTCGATTTGGGTCGGTGACAGTGACAATGTCGGCCCTGGCGCTATCAAAAACCGCGACTGTGTCACCGCCCCCAAAAAGCAGCCAAAATCGCAACTTTTCCCCTTGGCGTTCTTGGCGTCTCGGCGGTTCAATTCATCTTCTCACTTGCGAATCTCGAACAAAACATGCCGCAATTCAGGCAGGATCAACTTCGTCATCGCCAACTCGACCGCGGCCGTGCTGCCCGGCATGGCCAGCAGCAGCTTGCCGCGGGCGATGCCGCCGCTGGCCCGGCTCAGCATCGCGCCGCTCCCGATCTGCTGCCAGCTCAGCATACGGAACAATTCCCCAAACCCCGGCAGGGGGGATTCGATTGCCCGTTCGATCACTCCGATCGCCTGGTCCCGCCGGCTTATTCCCGTGCCTCCCGTGCTCAGGATCGCATCCACGTCCGCCCGGCCCAGCAATTCCTCGAGCACTCGGCCAAAGCCCTCGGCATCGTCCGGAATCACCCGATGTTCCGCCACCACGTGCCCATCGCTCCGCAGCAGTTCGCCGATCCGTTTGCCGCTGGCATCGGTCTCGATGGTTCGGGTATCGCTCAGAGTCACGATCGCGCATCGCGCGCTGATCGACTTGGCGCTGGTTTGATGCTGCTGATACGACATGATTCGCCCCGAAAAATTCGCCGCCTACGGCGTCGTCTTCGCGCCGTGGGGAATTTCCGTCATCTGCCCGTTGTGTTTCACGATGTCGATGTCCGTCGCCCCCGGGTCCAGCGGAATGTCCAGGCGGTCGGGATTTCCATAATGCAACGTCAAAATCACGTTCAGATCGACCGCGCGATACACGCGCAGCACGGCCACGTCATCGTTGGCGATGGTTCCCTTCAAGACCGTGTGGCCCGTCTCGCCCGGCTCGATGGCCACGCCGCCCAAACGCTGCGATTGCGTCGTTCCCACCGCCAGCACCTCCGGCGGAATCCAGCCCTGTTCATAATCGCCGGGGGCTTGCGGCTTCACTTTGGTCATCCACACCGTGATCGGCTCGCCGAGCCGATTCGTCACCGTTACGTCGAACGTCTGCCTGCTCGCGCAGCCAACGCCCATCAGCCCAATAAAAATCATCGCCGGGAAAAATGCGTGTCGTCTCATGTAGATTGATCTTAACTGGCGGCGGGCCGCAGCACCACGCGGACGCTGCACGCCGCCCCCGCGTCGCAGGCCATCAGCAATGTCTCGGCATTGCGATACGGGCCGGCGGCGATCTGGCGCCCCGGAACGTCCAACTCCACGCTCGGGCAATTGAACGGCCAGGGATTTAATTTCATGGTCCCATCCCCATCGCTGCTGATCCGCGCGCTCATCGGACCCTCGCTCTGGCGGGGATAGATCGTCTCGATCCGCCGAAATATCAGCTCGTCGAAACACAGGTCCAGGCTCAATTGGTCGAGCAATTCCAGCAGGAAGAAATTGGCCCGCAGCAAATCTTCCTCCGGCGCGCGCCCCTGCTCGGCGAGGCCGCCCCGCAACGGCAGGTCGGCCCGCATCTCCAGCCGCCGGCGCAGCGTCTCCTGAACCTCGATTTGCAGGTGCACGAACCGCCTGACCCGGAACGTTTTGTGACGGGCGGTTTCGTCCAACGCCTCCGGCTCGCGCGCCGCCGCCCGGTTCGCCAACGCCATGGTGTGCAAACTCACCAGCAACCCGGCATAGGGGTCGCGCGCCATCACTTGATCCACCGATGCCTGCCACGCCGCCAACGAGGTCAGGACATCCGCCTCGAAAACGTGCTCCGGTTGTCCCTGGGCATTGAGTTGTGGCCGGGAGTCTTCCGCGGTCCATCCGCAATCATGCTCGGCGATCGCAAAAACGACCGATTCAAACGGCCCCGGCGGGGCGAACGTCCCATTGCCGATCCGCCGGGCCAATTCCCCGGCAAGCCGCGAGTGGTCGTGCTGATTGATCAGGATCAGTTCTTTGCCCGTCTGCCGTCGGATCATTCAATAAGCATAGCAGGCGATCACGGAACTTCCGCGACCTTCATGTAAGCCAAATAATCCATTTTTTGCCTGGGCGGACTGGAAAATCCGTTCCAGTCGGGTTACATAGTCCGGTGGATTTGACCGGAGCGGCCAAGGATGGCTGGAAACCCTTCTATTATTTACCCCGCATCTGCCGATAATCCGGTCAGACGAACTATCCCAAAGGGAAAATTGCCAATGCTCCAACGCACGCGCTTCCACCTCTACGGGCATTTATTGCTGGTTCTCGGCGTCGCGCTGCTTGCCGGCTGCCAGATGGACGCCGCCGACGCGGATCTTCCGGCCGTTCGGCTCGCTCCGCCGTCCGTCGCGGCCGCGCCCAGCCCGGTGCCGGTTGCCGCCGCCCCGATCCCGGTTTTGCCCGCGCCTGTGCCCGCGGCCGGCCGATACACCCCGCCTCCCCCCGCCTCCGCCGGCGTCCCCGCGGCCTGGATCCCGCGCGTGCCCCTCAACCACTGGACCTGGATCATCGTTCACCACAGCGATAGTGCCTACGGCTCCGCCGCCATCATCGACAAATGGCATCGCGACCGCGGGTTCGACGAATTGGGATATCACTTCGTCATCGGCAACGGCACCAACAGCGGCGACGGCCAGATCGAAGTCGGACCACGCTGGACCAAGCAGAAATGGGGCGCTCACGACAACGCCCTGGACAATCGTTACAACACCAACGGCATCGGAATCTGCCTCGTCGGCAATTTCAACAACACCCGTCCGACTCCCAGTCAGCTTCATTCTCTGGTTCGCCTGGTGGTCTATCTCATGCGCACCTACGACATTCCCTCCGATCGCGTTCTGGGCCACGGCGAAACCAAGGTGACGCAATGTCCCGGCCGATTTTTGAACGTCGCGTCAATCCGAGCCCAGGCCGCCCGCGTGTTCGCCGAAGGCGATCCCAACCCCGACGCCGAACTGTTTGCCGACCAACGCTGATCATTTCGCCTTGCGCCAGACGGCAACTGAACGAAGCTGGACAGCATCGAACATTCAACGCATTTTGAATGTTAATTACTGGTTGCGAGCTCGCCGGGTGGCTGCGAAATATCCAGAGGTTCGGCCAACATTGAGGCGCGGAACCGCTGGCCAACCAAGTTTCGGGGCGGTGTCCCGTGAATCACTGACAGTGCAATAGCCAATCGTCCAAACGTGTGTATTTGGCGATCCCCCCCGCGAAAATTTGCCACCTCATTCGCGGCAAAAATAGGTAATTCCCCTATTGAAAAATCGAGGGGGTGCTGGAGCATGGCAGTTTCAATCTTACGCGTGGGGCGATTGAGTCCGGCGCGAAGTGGATTGAGATGGCGGGCTGTTGACCAGGTTGTTCCCTAAAGCATTTCATTTCCGCCTCACTTAGGGCAATCAGGCAACACTGCTGCACCGCAGGACCGAAGTAAGAGCCGGTTCAGGCGCAAAGCGACGAATGGGAGGAAACGTGTCAATCGGGAAACGTTTTTCGCGGCGAATGAAGCATCGGCGGGGCGCGGACCAAATGGCGGAACGCGATGATTTGAAAGTGCGGCGAAGGCTTGCATGCGCCGACAGCCAGCATTTCGTGGCGGAGGAGCTGGAACGCCGGATGCTGTTGTCCGGGTACACCCTCATCACGCTCCATTCCTTCAATGGCGATACGGACGGGGCAACTGCAACTGGAATCACCATAGACGGCAGCGGCAACCTTTATGGCACGACCCTCGACGGCGCCGCAAACGACGATGGTACCGTTTGGGAACTGGCCAAAAACGCGCCTCATACAGCAATTCGACCGCCGTGCTCTGTACTGCGGGTGTCGGTAACGAAGTGCAGGAGGCATACGGAATCACCATAGACAACGGCGACAACCTCTATTTCACGGCCGCGGTAATCGTCTCCGGCTACTTCCAAGGCGACGTGTGTGAACTGCCTAACGGAAGTACTACTCCCAAGATACTCTATTCCGGTGGCTACGGTCCTGGCGGGGGCGCAGGACCACTGCTTCCATATGGAATCACGATAGACAGCGCTGGAAACCTATATGGCACGACTTGGTACGGCAACCCTTACGGCCCGGACGCTGTGTGGTAACTGGCCAAGAACAACGGCTCATATAGTAGTACGCCGATCATCCTCTACACCTTCACGGACGGGGCTCAATCGTACGGAATCACCGTCGACAGCAGCGGAAACCTATATGTTACTACCCGATACGGCGGTGCTTACGACCAGGGCGCTGTGTGGGAACTGGCCAAAAATGGCACCCAATACGGCAGCACGCTGATCCCGCTCTACTCCTTTACGGGAGGAACCGACGGGGCTCATCCCTGGGGAATCACCATCGACAGCAGCGGCAACATTTATGGCACGACTTATGACGGCGAAGTTGACGGTAACGGCACCGCGTGGGAACTGGCCAAAGACGGCGCCTCATACAGCAGTACGGTCAACACGCTTTGTTACTTCACTGCGGATTCGCCACAATACATTACGATTGACAGCGGCGGCAACCTGTATGGCACGACAGGCGGAGGGGGTGCTTACAACACCGGCGACGGCGACGGCGATGGCACTGTCTTTGAGTTGAGTCCAACAGGCCCCGTCCTTGATACCTGGACCGGAAGTCAATCGAGTGATTGGAGCAATCCCAATAATTGGAGTGCCGGAGCGGTGCCGGTCGGCCCGACCAATGTGGTGATTAATAGTGGAACCGTTACCGCAAGTTCTCCTTTTACTATCGCGAATCTGACCGTTAGCGGCGGCACGTTGCGGTTGGCATCAGGCCTTGGAATTTCCACGGTATCGAATCTGACTATCTCCGGGACTGGAACGGTCGACCTTGCTAATAATGAATTGCTCATCAACTACGGCTCAAATCCCGACCCTATCTCGACCATCGCCGGCTACATCAAGAGCGGCTACAACGGCGGCGGATGGAATGGCCAAGGGCTAATCTCCACCGCGGCACAAACGCCAACCAACGGCCTGAACTATGGGCTGGGCTATGCAGACGGGACCGACGGCGTCGTCGCCGGCCTGTCATCCGGCCAGATCGAAATCAAATACACGCTCCTCGGCGACGCCAATCTCGACGGCTTGGTCAACGGCTCGGACTTCAACATCCTGGCTGCCAACTTTAACCAGAGCGTCACCGGCTGGGACCAGGGCGACTTCAACTACAACGGCCTGGTGAACGCGGCCGATTTCAACCAACTGGCAGCCAACTTCAACCAGGGCGTCAGTGGCGCGGCGGTGGCATTGTCGGCCGCAGCCCTTGCCGCGCCCGCCGCTCCGGCAGGCGCGTCAACGGCTTCGACAGTCCTTAAACAAGCGTATCCCCCGCGAGCAAAGATGGCGGCGGGAGCGTGCGCAGGGCCTCCGATTCCCCGCGGTCGATCGAATCGTTTGGTTGTGCATCGAGTCATCTCCACCACAA
>JBEKKC010000189.1:0-7977 GCA_050010915.1 Tepidisphaeraceae bacterium
TTATTTATCAGACTTTGTTCCCGTGTCGGCCAATAATCGTCATGCCGAGGAACTCATAAAGGGGCGAAACGAGTCGCTTTTGTTTTCCGTATATGTCGCGGAAACTCTTTGCAGTGCGAAAATGCGGGACCTTATAAACGGTCCGTCGGGATGGCTTAAATCATTGGCCGCCGTCGAGGTAAATGGGAAACAATACGTACGGCTGAGTTTTGATCGCCAGTTTTCGTATACGCACAAGTTGTACCCCTGCTGGGCAATCGTAGATCCCCACTTTCATTGGGCCATTACACAATACGAGCAGCAGGACGAGGCCATTATCTTTAGGGCAACCGTAGAATATCAGCCTGAAATTACCGACATCGCATTTCCGAAACGAATCGTCGAGGAGGAATTAGATTTGGTCGGCGACAAAATTGGAACCTCCACGATGGATTTCTCGAAACCCCAGCGATGCTACGCTACGGCGCAGGACTTCACGTTGCAGGCATTCGGCCTAGAACCACCCAAGTCCGGGTTCGATTTGGGAGCTCCACCGCCAGCGACGCAAGATTCGGATCGATTTTTGCCATCGGAACAATCGCGCGCTGGCGGCCCCGTAGCGTCAGGCAGTTCCTCCGCTTATCCGCACGCGGTAGTCGATTCGGGCATCGCAAAGTTCCTGCCGCCGCACCTCGCCATTTGGGCGGCCGGATTTGGAGGCGCCTTTTACCTCCTGTTTCTCTGGAGTCGGCGGAACAAGAACACCTCCGGTTGAATCCGGGGGCTCGGTCAGCAATGGGATGCGCACAAATGTGCAGCGTTTAATCCGCATCGTGATTGCGGGGGTGTTTCTGCTCGCCGCCTGGGGCAAATTTCGCGCCGGGCGAAATGAAGGCACTCCCGTGACAATCTACGACGGATGGTCGCAGAAAGCTCAGGTTCGCTACGCAATCATGGCCTGCGAAGCGGCCACCGGCATCTGGCTGCTCTGGGGCCGTTGGAGCCGCACCTCAGCGGCCGTGGTTGTCGTTCTGCTCTCGGTTTTCAGCGGTCTCATTGTGGCCGAATTCGGCCGCGACCATCCTCGGCCTTGCGGTTGTTTCGGCGATGCATTCGTCGCCGCACATGATCCCGTTGCAATCCGGGTATCGTTGCAGCTTGACTTGATGCGCAACGCGCTGCTTATCACCGGCGCTACCTGGCTCTACCGAACTACCGCAGGAAGGTAGGTGCCTGCCAGCGGTTCGCCGCCGGCGCCGCCGCGATTGCCGCCGGTTCAATCCCCTTCCCTCAATTCGGCGGCAACTGTTGCCAGCGCGGGCGCGGGGTGAACTGCCGGCGATACGCGGTCGGCGTCATGCCGGTCGATTGCAGAAAGCTGGTGGCCATGTATTCGGGGGTTGCGAAGCCGCAGCGTTCGGCGACCTCATAAATCGGCAGATCGGTCTGGAGCAGCACTTTGGCCCGCTCCAATCGGATTCGGCGGATTTCCTCGAGCGGCGTGTGGCCGAGCACGCTCACGAAGCGCCGCTCGAGCGTTCGCCGGTTGACCGCCACCTCGTCGAGCAGTTGCTTCACCGACAATCCCTCCACCGCATGCTGGCGAATATGCCGCAGCGCCGCCGCCACGTCCGCGTCGTCCACCGCCAGCACGTCCGTCGATTGCCGCGTCACCACTTCGATCGGCGCCACCCGCGGGATGTGGGCCGGCGGGCGCTTTTTCCGAAGCAACTGATCCAGCAGCGATACCGAGATTCGTCCGATCTGTTCGGCGCCGATGCGGATGCTGGACAGCGGCGGATGCGCGATCTCGCACAGCAGCGCTTCATCGTCCACGCCCAGGATGGCCACGTCTTCCGGAACCTGAAGCCCCGCTTCGCGGGCGGCCTGGAGCAACTCGAAACCCCAGGAATCGTTTGCCGAAAAGAGCGCCACCTGCCGGGGGAGCGACCGAAGCCAGTCCCCCATCGCCGCCGCGCGGCGCTCGTTGGGCCCGGCGAAGGCCGCGACCGAGTCCCCCACCGACCCATAGCTCTTGAATGTGAACGGCCCGGAGTCGTTCGCCCGGCCCGATTCGGCGCGCAACCGGAACGCCTTTTCTATCTCCCCGCGGAATCCCGCCTCGCGCTCCCGCGACCACAGCATCCACGGCGCGCCGAAATACGCGAAATGACGAAACCCTCGCTCCAGAAAATGCCGCGCCGCTAGTTCTCCCGTCGCCACGTCGTCCGGCAAAATACGCGGAAACTCCGACTTGGCGCGGCTTTCAAAGAGTTCCACCACCGGCTTGCCCGTGTCACGGTAAACCTTCGCCAGCCGATCGCTATAGATCTGGCAGATGATCCCCTCGGGGTTCCAGTCCTTGAACCATCGCGCCAGGAATTTACTCGAGTGCCCGTAGATGCCCCGGTAAACCCGGAACAGCCACGGTAAATCCAAGCGCTTTTGCCGGGGCATTCCCGCGGCGTACATGTTCCGCTCGCGCGTCGCCGCGATGATCCCGCGCAACACGCCCCGCGCGTACGCGAACTCCGTCGGCAACACCAGTGCAACGTGAACGAATTTGGCCCGGCTCGCTTCTCCCAATGCCGGGGAGTCTATCCATTTCCCCGGCTTGTCGCAAAGATGAAGGATGGATTCACTCGATTGGAATTGCCCCGCTCGCCATCATCCCCTCTCGGCCCCATCACCGGGCATAGGAGCGGTCAGAATAACCCGCCCAACCCCCCGCTCCCCGACGCTCCAGCCGCTCCTGTCGCAAAATCGGAGCTTTAATTCGCAATTCTCCAGAGACGCGGCCGTTTCTTGGGATACATTGGGGTCGTGTTAAGCGTTCGGTGACTTAACGTCTAAACTCATTTCGGAGGGAATATGCGAAGATCGGCATTTCTTATCGCGGGCTGCATGGCTTTGGCGGCTGGGTTGTTGCTTGTGCCCGGCAAGGCATCGGCGGCGCCAGTGTATACGGTGGCGTATACCGACGGTGGAACTTGGAACACCGTCTATGTCCAAGGATTTTCGACTTCGTTGATAGATGAAGGGATTGCCCCTTCTCCGACCCCTAACGTCGGTGACCCGGTAACCTTGAGCGAATTCGATTTCTATAAATCCGGCACCGGCGACAGCGCGTCGAACATCCAGTTGGCGATCCTCAACAACATCTACACCGACCTCACGGGTCTGACAACCGCCAACAGCGCGGTCGTCGGGCTGTCGAGCAACACCATCGCTAGCACGGCATCAATTGCCACCGGCGCTCCGGAGCAATTCTTCTTCCCCAACCTGCCGCTGACCTATGGCGACGATTACGCCGCGATGTTTGTCAATGTCGGCGCCGGCGGCAGCTTGACGCCGGTCCTGGTTTCCGCGTTGACGGCGAATTATGTGCTGGAGTCCGATGGCAACTATCATCCGGCGACCAACTACGGCACCGAAACCCAGTATCAGTACACCACCAGCAATTACATCAATAGTGGGTACTTCGCCGCCTTCAGCTATTCCGGCGACGCCGATTTCACCGCGACGCTGAGCACGGTCCCCGAACCGGCTTCGATGGGGCTACTGGCCGGCAGCGCTGGATTGCTGATGTTGCGGCGACGCAGCGCTAGATGATTCATGACCACGGCTGGCCGCCCTCCTCCTGCCCCATGCCGCCAACGGCACGGTGGGCACAAACTGCGTGTCCGAGTTACCATCTCGGGCACGCAGTATTTTTTTGTACTCTCCTCTGGGGTAGTATGCCTCGCAAATCGTCCCGATTGCCGCTGTTTGTCCTGATGGGGTTCCTGCTGATGGTTCCCAAGTCCTCCCCTGCCGCTTCCACCCAGCCCGGCCCCGCCCCGCCATTTCTGCTGGGAGCGGACATTTCCGCCCTGGCCCAGGTGGAACAGCGCGGCGGGGTATTCAGCGACCATTCCAAGCCCGACGACGCTATCGCCATCTTCCGCCAACATGGCTGGAACTGCTTTCGCCTGCGCCTTTTTGTGAATCCCAACGGCCGAGGCGGAACCGTCAACACCCTGGATTACACCCGCGCCCTGGCCAAGCGGATCACGGCTTCCGGTGCGGTTTTCATCCTCGATATTCATTATTCCGACACTTGGGCCGATCCCCAGCACCAGATCAAGCCCGCCGCGTGGAAGAATCTTGATTTTGACGGCATGGAAAACGCCGTTGCAAAATACACCGCCGACGTGCTCGCCGATCTGAAGAAAAACGGTTGTTCGCCCCAGATCGTTCAGATCGGCAACGAGATCACCGGCGGCACGCTTTGGCCTGATGCGCAGGTGGCCGTTCCCCTCTCCACGGTAAAGGTTTACGACAGCACCGTGAAACCCATCAAGCCGCCGCAGCCGTACGACGACGTCAAGCAATGGGACCGCTTTTGCCGAATCCTCTCCGCCGGCGCGCGCGGCGTGCGCCAGGCCACAACGCCCTCGGACCACGTCCGCATCATGATCCACATCGACTGCGGCGGCGATTGGCCGGTCACGCGCTGGTTCTTCGATCATCTGACCGAGCACAAGATCGATTACGACATCATCGGACAAAGCTATTACCCCTACTGGCACGGCACCCTTCAAAACGTCCAGGACAATCTCCGCGAAACCGCCAACCGTTTTCACAAGGACATCGTCATCGTTGAAACTGCGTACCCCTGGAAAGACGCCGCCAGATGGTCCGCCCGCAAGAACATGGCCTGGCCGATCTCCCCCGACGGCCAGCGGAAATTCCTGGCCGACCTGATTTCCGCCGTGCGTCAAACCCCCGACGCCCACGGCCTCGGCGTCATCTATTGGCACCCCGAATCCGTCCCCGTCCGCAGCCCCGCCCCCAATTGGAACGGCGGCGACATGGCCCTCTTCAATTCCGACGGCAACGCATTGCCTGCGATCGAGCTTTACAAACCTGATTAGCGCCACAAGAGCAACGGATTCCCCCCCAAAGCCCACGGATGGCCATCCGTGGGTTCTCCTCGCCCCAGAAGCTCCATCCCGCCCCCCTCTCCCATCAAAAATCTAACTCCAAAAAATCCCCGCAGCGCGGCAATTACTTTCCCCCCGTCGTCGCGATCCCTTCGATGAACGTCCGCTGCGCCAGGAAAAACAGAATCAGCGTCGGCAAGCAAACCAGCGTGGACGCGGCCATCAGCAATTGCCACGGCGTGCCGCCGATCCGGCTCTGAAATGCCTGGAGTCCCAACGCCAGTGTGTATTGCTCGGGGCGCTGGATGAAAACCAAAGGGCCGAGAAAATCGTTCCAGACCCCCATGAAGCTGAAGAGTGCCACCACCGCCAGCGCCGGCTTGGCCAGGGGAAGCACGACGCGCCAGAAGATGGCGAATTCCGTGCAGCCGTCGATTCGCGCCGCCTCCGACAGTTCCCTGGGCAGCGTCATGAAGAATTGCCGCAGGAGGAAGATATTAAATGCCGACCCGAACCATGCCGGCAGCCACAGCGGTTTGAACGTGCCGAGCATTTGCAGCGCGTTATCCGGCCCCCACCATGCCGCGGTGTGCAGGTCCATCCAGCGGAAGATGCGAAACACGGAGACCATGGTCACGGGAAATGGGATCATGATGGTCGCCAGCATGATCCCGAACAACACGCCGCGGCCGCGGAATGGAATCCGCGCGAAACCGTAGGCGACGATGGCGCTGGAAAGCGTGGTCCCGAGGACCGTGAGGATGGCGATCACCAGGGTATTGCGCGTATACAGCGTCGCATGAAAGGTGGGGTGGGTGAAAACGTCCAGGTAATTGTGCCATTTCCACGGGTGGGGGATGAACTGCGGCGGCACCTCCTGCGTCTGGCTGCCGGTTTTCAAGCTGGTTGAAACCATCCAGATAAACGGCAGCAGGTAGCCCGCGCAGACGCAGACCAATCCGAGATGGACGGACACCGCCGCCCAGAAACTCGCCCTTCGTCTTTCCCGCGATTCGGCCTTCATCCGTAATGCACCCATTTCTTGGCGGACCAGAATGCCAAGCCTGTCAGCACCATGGTGATCGCCAGTTGAATCCACGCCAGGGCGCTGGCGTAACCCATGTTGAGGTATTTGAATGCCTCGTCGTAGTTGTACATCGTGTAGAAATACGTCGCTTTATTCGGCCCGCCAGAGGTCATGATGTACGGAACCGCCAGGATCGAAAAGGTTCCGATGATGGCCATGATCAGGTTGAAGAAAATCACCGGCGTGAGCATGGGGAGCGTGACGGCGAACATTCTGCGCCACGTCCCCGCCCCGTCGATCTCCGCGGCCTCGAGCAGTTCGCGCGGAACGTCCTGGAGTCCGGCCAGGTAAATCACCACCGTGTTCCCCACGCCCCAGACGCTCATAAACGCCAGCGACGGCATCGCCAGCCGCTCCCCCAGCCAATCCGGCGGCGCCACGTGCACCTTTCCCAGCAGCATGTTGAACACCCCCATCGTCGGATTGAACATCCACATCCAGATCATGGCGGATGCAAATGCCGGCACCAGCGACGGAAGAAAAATGATCGCGCGATAAACCGTCTGACCGCGAATCCGCGCGTTGAGCATCAGCGCCAGCCCGAGCGACACCAGCATTCCCGCCGGGAGCGCCATCGAGGCGTAATACATCGTGTTCCGCAGCGATTTCCAGAACACCACGTCGTGCATGAGCTGCTGGTAGTTGTCCAAACCGGTCCAAAGCGGCGCTCGCCGCGGCGCCGTCAACGCGAAATCACAAAAACCGTAATAGAACGACAACCCGATCGGCGCCGCCGTGAAAACGGCGAACCCCACGATCCACGGCGAGATGAAGGCCATGCCCTTGAAGAAGTTTCGACGTTCCTCGCTCGTCATGATCCCTTGGGTTAGTTGATGCCCAATTGCTCGCGCTGCTGCTGGATACTGTTAAACCGATCGTATCGCGCCATCATCCGCGCCTGCGCCCGGTGCATCGCCTCGGCCGCGTCCACCGGCTCCAGCGACACCGCCTGCGACGTGTCCACCAATTCCTGGTACATCTCCGCCCAGATCGGACTCACCGGCACGCAGTGCGCGTTCGGACCGGCCGCCAACTCCTGGAAAATCGCGATGTACGGATTCGGATGATGCTCCAGAAAACCCGCGCTCACCTGCCGAAGCTGGCAATTCTTGCAGTGCAGCGTGTTCAGCTTTTCCGAAACGTCCTGCCGGTTGACGTAGGCGATGAATTCAAATGCCTCCTTCGGATGCCGCGCGCCGGTCGGGATCATCAGGCCGTCAAAGCTGTTGTAACTGACCAGTTCCTTCCCGGCCACCGCCGATGGAAACGGCGCCACACCCCAGACGCAATTGGCCCTTCGGTCCTTCAATTCCCATTGCCGGTCCAGCGGAACCAACACCTCCGAGAACTCCGGCTTATTATTGCGGATATAGTTGGCCATCCACGGCCCCTGCTGGTCCATGACCTCCTTGCCCTCCAGAAACGGGTTTTGCGGCGAATCGAAATTTCCCAGGCTGTTCTTGAAATCGTTCAGCGCCCGCTCGCCCAATCGCTTGGCATAGCCTTGAATCCACGTGAACGCCTGTATCATCTCCGGTGAATCCAGCTCCGGGCGCCCCGTCGCCGGATCGACGATGTCCGCCCCGAACCAAAACCCCAGGTGCGGCACGTACCAACTCTGCAACGGGATATACCCGGCCCGCACGATGTTCCCGTCGGCGTCCCGCTTGTCCAGAATCTGGCTATACCGGTCGAATTCTTGAAGCGTCCGCGGCGCGCGGTCGGGATCCAGCCCCGCCGCCCGCAACCGCTCGCCGCATTCCTGATATGTCTGCTTGTTGTAGATCAATGCCACCGTCCCCGGCGTGCTGATCAGCGCATACAAATGACCCTTGTACGAACAGTCGTCCCAGAAAACCGGCTGATAATAATCCCTGGTGATCCCATGTGCCTTGGCCAGATCATCCAGTGGCTCGGCGGCGCCGATCGCCGCGTATTGCGCCACCTGCGCGTCCCAAATTCCCGCGATGTCCGGTGGCACGCCCG
>JBEKKC010000190.1:0-11372 GCA_050010915.1 Tepidisphaeraceae bacterium
GGCTCCCGTTAAAGCCCACACGACGGCGATCCATCGCCGCAACACCCTCTATCTCAACCGATCAAAGGCGGCATTTCAATTATCACGGGCCACCAGGCGAATTTCGAGTTTCGAATTTCTGGCACGTTATTTTGTCATCCTCCTCCCCGCCCGTTAAGCTACCCGCCTATGCCGACTCCAGTTCCCTGCGCAATCGTCATTTTCGGCGCCAGCGGCGATCTGGCCCAACTCAAGCTCATCCCCGCCGTCTACGAACTCTGCCGCGAACGGCTCGTCTCCGACCGTTTCGTTCTGGTCGGCTACGCTCGTTCCACCGAGAAGAAGGACGGCACGCCCCTCAACGACGAGCAATACCGCAAGGATTGTTACCAGGCCATCAAAAAGAATGCCCGCCGCCAACCCATCGACGAAGCCGTCTGGAAACGCATGGAGCAAAACATCTTTTACGTCTCGGGGGCGTACGATTCCGATGAAGATCAGGCCCGCCTGGCGGCAAAACTCAACGAATTGGACCAAACCCACGACACGGGCGGAAACCGGCTCTTCTATATCTCCACGCCCCCCGAGGCTTTCGAAGGGATCATCACCTGCCGCGGCAAGCGATTGACCGCCCCCGACCGCGCCACCGGCTTCCAGCGGATCATCATCGAAAAACCCTTCGGCCGCGATCTTCAATCGGCCCGGCATCTCAATGCCCTCCTGCTCAAATATTTTGACGAAACACAGGTCTTCCGCATCGACCACTATCTCGGCAAGGAAACCGTCCAGAACCTCATGGTCATGCGTTTCGCCAACTCGATCTTCGAGCCGATCTGGAACTACAAATACGTCGATCACGTCCAGATCACCGTCAGCGAAACCGTCAGCGCCGACGACCGCGCCGGATATTACGACAAGAGCGGCGCCACGCGCGACATGATTCAGAACCACCTGTTTCAGCTCATGGCCCTGGTTTCCATGGAGCCCCCGGCCGCCCTCGACGCCACCAGCATCCGCGACGAAAAAGTGAAGGTCTACAAATCCGTCCGGCCCCTCCGATCCAACCTCGTCGATTCCCAGGCCATCCGCGGCCAATATGGACCCGGCCAATACAAGGACAAGTCGGCCATGCAGACCACGGCGGGCTATCTGAAAGCCCGCGGCGTCGCACCCAACTCACGCACCGAAACTTTCTCAGCCATCAAGCTCTTCATCGACAACTGGCGATGGAGCGGAATGCCCTTCTATCTCCGCACTGGTAAATGTCTTCCCGAAAAGCTCAGCGAAATCGTCGTCCGCTTCCGCTCGCCGCCCATGACCCTCTTCCAAAAACAGTGCGACCAGATTTTTCCCAACGACCTGGTCATCCGCGTCCAACCCGAAGAGGGAATCAGTTGGCGTCTCAACGGCAAAGTCCCCGGCGGCGCCATGGTCATCAAATCCGTCGCTCTCGATTTCCTCTACAAAACCGCCTTCAAAACCGAGCCCCCCGAAGCCTACGAACGGCTGCTCTATGACGCCCTGGTCGGCGACCAAACCCTGTTCATCCGCGGCGACGAAGCCGAAGCCGCCTGGCAGGTCATCGACCCCATCGAGCAGGCTTGGGCCGCCAGCCCCAATCCTGTCCAGCAATACGCCCCCAACACCTGGGGCCCCAAGGCTGCGATGGACCTGATCGAATTGGACGGCCGCCGCTGGCTCCACTCCGCCGACGAACCGGAACCCCTCGTCGCCTGCTCACTATAAAAATAAAAAATGACCGCTCAGGATCCCCAGACAGACCCGGATGAAAAATCAGCAAAGGCCCCGCTGATTGCCCAGTGGGTCAAAGGCCCGCTGTACATGTATCTAACCATCGTGGCGGCGTTCGCCATCATCGCCATCTTTGTTGTTCGGTACGTCATGATGCACGGGGCAAACGCACCCTAATACCGAAATTGACTGAAATAACGTCCACGCGACTCCGTCAGACAGAAGGAAGACGGTCCAATGGAATAATGCACATTATCGACAAGTATCCCTCATTGGTTGGCTTGCTGGCACTGCTATTGGTGGGACGGGCCTGGGCAATGCCGGTGGTCGTAACCATCACCGCTTCTGACACCGGACAAGTCATCCCCGGTGCCACGATTGCCAGACTTCTCGGCAATACGCGGTCTAAAACCCACAATGTGCTGCAAACCACGCCAACGGTAATCGGCGTAACCGACGCAAATGGGCAATTTCGATTTGATTGTGATCCTGCTGAGCGATCGGCGTTTCTCGTTATCGCGGCCGGCAAAACGCCGCGCACGTTTGGTTTTTGGGGATGCGTCCCTGCGACTTATCAATTGACGCTGAGCAAGGCAAACGGAACGCTGAGCGGGCGAATCGTTGATGGTGCAGGAAAACCGATCGCCGATGCGAGGGTACGCATATGCCTTTATGACTACGAAGTGTTAGAGCCGGTTCGCGTATTCAGTGTCCCGTTTATCGGCTTCACTCTGAATGGGCAAACGGACGAATCCGGTCGCTTCACCATACCTTCCGCGCCGTTGGCTGAAGTGGCCGGTGTCGAGGTCGAGTTGTCCGACAACTGGCATCCAGCCCTCGCGATGTCGGAGAATAGCGGCAATCTCGTTCGTGTTGAAGACGCGCTGCGCGATGGCTCGTTTCTGGGGCAAGTCACACCAGCCGCGCTCGTTGAGGGCCAGGCGGCGCCGCGACCGACAACGGTTCCTTCTCTCACGCTGCACTTGCGCGTGCTGGATGCCGAGACCAAGCGTCCCATCGCAAACGTCCGCGTCTCGCCCGGCGGGGCGATATCACCGGATCAATTTTTTCGCACTCTGTCCCGCTCGGCCCTGGATTTGTCAGGCGACGATGTGACGTGGTCATTTTACGACGGAGCATGGGCCTACTTTCTGCGCGTCGAAGCCGATGGGTACGCCGCGGCGCCGACACGCATCGTCAAGGCATCGGAAAAGCACGCGGATTTGGAACTTAAATTGACCAAGGCAACGACCGCAACGGTCTCGGTGCGAACTGCTGACGGGCGACCCGCGGCCGATGCGCTTGCATTTCTGGCCACACCAACCATGCCGCTCAATGTTCCACTAGGCCCACCGCGGTGGACTGACGTACAACCGATCGCGGTTGCCGGGACTGATGGGATGATTCACTTCTCGCCGCCGGCCGAGCCGTACCGGCTGGCTATCTTCAATGCGGATGGATCGGCCGAGGTAACTCCCTCCACCAATAAAGATATTGCCGTGACCCTGACGCCGTGGGCATCGGTCTCGATCACCGTTGCCGCGGCCGGCAAACCGTTGGCGGGCGCCTATGTGCAGCCGCAATCGGGATTCAGCGAGGGTTTGGGCTGCCCCATCAATTGGGGCGGTTACTACAGGACCGACGCGACCGGGCGTTTGACGATTTCAACCTGTCGTCCGAAATTGTTCCTGAACGTCGCCGCTCCGGTCGGCGAAGCGAGGGCCGGGTGGTCCTACCTCGAATCGCAGGCCCATCTGAAACCAGGTGAGCATTTGGACTGGTCGATGATGACGGGCAAAACGACGGTGCGCGCCGCCCTGATGGAGTGTCCGGGATACCGGTGGTCCACGATATGGATCGAGCCGAGAGGCCCAGCGGTCAATTTACCGGCTGGAATAAACCAATTGCCGCAGAAGCAGCGCGACGCAGAGGTATCGCAAGCTCAGAAAACGGCCCCCGATGCCAACGCGGCTGAGTCGGTCATCGACGACATCGCCGTCCGGCCTGGCGTGGACGGCTCCATTGCCGTGTCGGGCTTGCGCCCGGGAAATTATCTTCTCGACGGTTTCGCCGAGCGAGTCGATGCGAACGACGCCAATACGCCAAGCAGTCGGCCGGCACAGCCGCCGTCATTGTATTGGTATTTCACCGTTCCCACCTCGCAGCCCGCAACGGTTGACCTGGGCTCGGTTTCCACGCAGACGTCCGATGCCCTCGCGCTACAGGTCGGCCAGATCGTTCCCGACCTGAACGCCACAACGCTTGATGGCAAGCCATTCAGCCTTCGAGCCTACGGCGGGCAATGGGTGCTGCTCGATTTTTGGGGCACGTGGTGTGGATTCTGCATCGCGGAGGAGCCTAGCTTGAAAGACGCCTATGAAGGTTGGTCGCTTGATGGCCGTTTGGCCATGGTGTCGGCTTCAGTGGACGACACCGCCGAGCAAGTTCGTCGTCACGTCGCGGAAAAGCAACTGGCTTGGACCCAGATCGTCCTTGGCCCGCGCGAGCAGACCAACGTGCCGCAGAAGTTCGGCGTCGATGGCTATCCGACCATTATGCTGATCTCCCCGGAAGGAAAGCTGATCGAGACAGGGCTACGCGGCGGTCGGCTCCGCGATGTCCTGATTAAATACCTTGGTCCACCCGCGCCGCCATCGCCATCTTCGTTGCCCGGTACGCCATGATGCACGGGGCAGGCGATCATTAACAGCCTGCACCTCTACGACTGCTCCTCCTCTTCCTCCTCGCCTTCGCGCGAAATCACCACCGTTCCGGCGACGAGATCGCCCACGCGCTGCCGTAGCGGCGTAAGAAACACGATCAGCAGCGGCAGCCCCAGCGTCACGTCCGCCACCCGCAGCAGGTTCCGCAGCACGATCGCCCCGGCACTCGGCGCGTTGCCCTTCAAATCAACCACCCGCAGGCCGAAAACCATTTTCCCGATGCTCTGACCGCAGATCAGCTCCGCGGCCAAGGTGTGCAGGACGTACGCCGCCAGCGAGAGCCATAACAATTCGCCCAGCGATTTGCCCATGCCCAGCAGCGGATTGGCGCCGTTCGCCGGTTGCACCAGCGCCACCACGGCCAGGATCGGCGCCAGATCGACCAATCCCGCGACGAACCGCACGCCCAGCGGCGCCAGCCGGGGCTTGGCGTCGTCCCGTTTCACGGCCGGTTCCGATTCCGCCAGCTTTCGCTGCCGCACCGCCGCCAAGGCCGCCAGCAGCACCATGATCCCGTCGCCGGCGATCCACGGCATCATTGGAATGACCGGCGGCTTGAGGCTCGGAACGGGGCTCATTTTCCCCGTGGGGGGAAACGACTTTGGAAAGTCGTCCAGGCTGAAATCCTGCTCGATCTGCTGATCCGACGCATAGGCGATCCAACGCAGGTTCCCGAACGCCGACACCAGCGTCTGCGGCCCGAGGTTCGACGGCAGCGTCGCCGGCATCTTTAACGCGATGCGCCGGGAAAAATCGTCTCCGATCAACACTTCCCCCGCCCCGACCGCCCAGGGCTGCGTCGTCGGACGGGTGGTCGGCGGCGGCGATGCTGCCACCCACAACACGCCCCGGCCATGAATCGTCAGCAGCTTGAAATCAAACGGGTCCGTCGGCACGCCCACGAACACGGGCTGCGTCCATTCGCGCTCCGCCGTCAACCGGCTCACGCATAGCCGCCCCTGGGCCGTCCGCCACGCCAGCATCGGCATCTCGTCCACCACCCCCAACGACATCTGCGCCGGGTCGTCGCTCACGCCTGCCGGCAGCGGCTGCGGTTGGGTCCATTTCCCATCGCTGAATTGGCTAACCATCAGCCGGGATTCCGCCTCCGATCGCTCAGGCTCCGCCTCGGATCGCTCAGGCTCCGCCTCGGATCGAGTCGTTTGTTCGGTGGCCGGCATCGTCGATGGGCCGGTCGTGCTGGGCGGCGAGAAGCGCACGATCGCCCAAACCGTGTCCTGCCCATTCGCCACCGCCAGCATGACGTCCCAAAGCCGGTCCGTCGGCCCGCTCCGGATGTCCGGACCATCCGCGATCTCCCACTGCCCGTTCGCCAGCACCAACAACAGTTCCCCGTTGCTCGTCGCCATGCTCACTACGCGCTCGGAGATCACCGGCAGCGGCATCCAGTCGGCGTTCCCCGACCACTGCGACCGATACACGATCGACGTTTGCGTCGAATTGTCGGCCGCATCCCTGGCCACCCGCGCGATCCAGAAGTGCTGTTCCCCCGCCTCGGCGAGCAGATCGCGTTGCCACGCCGCCGGCGGCGCCAGCGACACCGACGGCATCTCGGCCGTCGCCCCCTGGGCCGCCACGGACACCAGCAGCAACGCTAGAATGCTGACGGCCACTGTCCTATTCAATGTGATTGACCCTCACTCCGAGTCCCTTCAACGTCGCGGGGACCGGCATCTGATACGTCGCCGCGTTGGGATGTCCCTTATAAGATAGGCTCATGTCGCTCAAAGTGAACGATATTGTGCTGCCCGTGTATGGAAAAAACAATTCGTACCGGCTGGCCATCGTCGGCCACTGGTCCTTTGCCGCCCCGGGAATTTCCACCTGCCGGTAGTCCCCCAGCAGCGCCCACACCACCACGTGCCCATCGCCGTCGAACAACAACGCCTTCTCCGGCAACAGCGTCTGCCGGTCGTACCAAATCTCCTTGAGCACGACCCAGCGCCCCCCGCTGCGCGATTGCCAGTCGATCATGTACGCATCCCCCATGACGTTGAATCGTAGCGTCGGCGCAGGCTCGTCCAGCAACGACGGATCGATCCGCCGAATCCCCAGCATTTCCATCACCATGTCCGGCCGCACCGGGACGTCCGCCGAGACGGCCTGTCCCACGTCGGAATAGTCGCCCCACCAGAAGATTTTGTTTTGCTCGTCCCAGAACCAGAATTGCCGGCCATCCGATCCCATCTGAAAAAACTCGGTGAATTCATTCTTCGCCGTCAGACGGATTTCGTTCGGGGACGTGTACAGGAGGTTTCCGTATCCGTCGATGCGCGTGGTCTTTTTCTTCTCGCGATCGACCAGGGTTCCCTCGAAATGCTCGCGCGCCCAAAGCGTCGGTATCCGGGCATTGTTCTGATCGATCCGGGCCACCACCTGCTCCAGCGGCAACGTCGGGCCGTAATACCCTTGCTGCGCCGGCGGCGCCGCGCAGCCGCCCGCCAACGCCATCACCGAAAGCAAAAAAAGTTTCAGATGGGCCGCAAATCTGCATGGCGCCCTTGTCTTATCGCGCTTTTCCGAAAAGATAGACCGCGAAGCAGCGAAGGAGCGAAGGAGCGCGAAGGAGGAAATTAGATTCATTTTCTTCTTCGCGTACCTTCGCTGCTTCGCTCCTTCGCGGTAAATTTCTTCACGGTAATCACTCGTAGGCCAATGCATGATTTGAGGCTCGTCGGCGAAGCAGAAGCTCATAAATCCCCGTTCAGAATCTCGCCAAGCTGCAAGCTCACCTCGCCGACCTGCTGTTCGTTCAGCCGGGGGTTCAGCAAATCCAGCAATTCCTCCCGGCCCTTGAACCGGACCGACCATATTTCCTTTTCGGCCTCGTGCCGCGTCGATTCGTAAACGATCCGCCGCTTGCGCATCAGGATCAGCCCCAGCACAAACCGGAAATTGACCTTCGCCGGGTCCACCGCCTGACCCAGCCGCTCGAACAATTCGCACAAAACGTCGTCGTCCACAAATACGTTCTTCTTGGCGGTCGGCGGATGCATCGTGGTCTGCCAATATCCCAGCAACCCCGCCTTGTCGAACCCGCTCCAGCATCCCGCGCACACGTCCACGCGCTCCAGCGCCGCCGGCGTCTCGCGCAGCGCCGCCATCAGCTTCTCCCCCACCGCGATGGCCCGCCCGCAAACCTGGCACTTCGCCTCGGCCTTGGCGATGGCGTATCCCACCGGCTTGCCGGACGGCGCCGAATGGCTTGCTTCCTGCTTTGCCTCCGACGCCGTGGACTGCCCGTTCTCCATCGCTAACCTCCGTGTTCAATACACCACGAATCGCCGGGCTTCCGTTCCGCCGGGTCCGACTTCGAACTTCACCGGCTTCCCGCACCGCGGACAACGCCCGCTGTACGCCGTGCCTTCGGCATTCCGGTAGATTCTCTGATAAACCGAGCAGCAAGCAAAGGACCACGCTCTGAATCACCCCCCGCGCCCGGGAAAGAAGCCGGTCGCTGGTTTGCTCGATCCGCCGGCGCTGCTCGACGTCGCCGATCTCCTTCAGATTCGCTTGCACGTTGTAAAGCGCCGCCCGCGTGGTCGCCATGGCCAGCTCCGCGCAAACCGACAGATCGGCCAGCAGATACTGATTGACCTTTTCCGCCAGTCCATCTGCCAGTTCCAGGATCGCCACCGCCGTCCCCGCAATCGTCTGCGGCACGGTCGTGCAAATCATGACTGTCTGTTCCCACGTCGCCGAATCCGCCCCCTTCCGCGCCGCCGCCATCGCCTCGTATGCCGACTGATCCTCCGCCATCAATTCCAACATGATTTCCCGCGCCCGGCGAAACTCACCCAACCCCGCCTTCAACGCCTCGGCGTGATTTTCCAGCCCCTTCTTCCCCACGCTGTAGTTGAGAACCATCTCCCCCATCGCCGCCGCCAGCGCCCCGGCCAGCGCCGCCGCGCTCCCGCCGCCGGGCGTCGGCTGCTTGGCGGCCGCGGCTTCCAGAAACTTCTCGATCGTCGTCGTCCTATCCAGCAAGCGATTCTCCCTATTTCGCCCCCACGTCGTGCCGCACCCCACGCGGAGTCAGATCGATCGGCGGAAACGAATCAAAACTGTACGGACCCGTATGAATCTGCACGTTCTGGGGCGTCGGCGTGCAGATCGTCACCACGCATTTGCTCAGCCGCCGTCTTGCCAATTCCTGCACCTTCGGCAACGCCACCGCGTTAATGCGATCCGCAAAACCCGCATGATACCCATACCCCAGCCCAAACAACTCATCCGTCGCCGCCACCGACGCCTGGTCCGCCGGCTTTTCCGTCTCCAATGCCTGGGCCGTTGTGATCATCTCCTTGCTCCGCGAAAACCAATCCGTCTGAATATCCGCCTCGGTGCCCTGCAACCGAGCCATGTTTTGAATGATCGAATTCGTCACCTTGTTGACGTTCTTCGGATCGCACACCGCATAGACCAAAAACGTGCCCTTGTATTGATCGCTCCGCCCCGGCACGTTTTCCGAGGCCGCCTCATACGACCAACCCTGTCCCCGCAACGTCTCGAAGATATACCCCGTCGGATATCCATATCCCCCCGTCAAGCATTGCGACACGATCAACGCGGATTCATCCGGCTCGCCCATCCGGCTGTCGGCCTCAAACCCGATCATCACCGCCGCCACTTCCTGCTCCGTCTTCTGCACCGCCACCCGATCGACCGCAATCGTCGCCGGCCCCGCCGGCCGCGTCGGCGCCGCCCCCGCCGGCGCGTCGCTCTTCGGCGGCTGGGGCAGATGCCCGCCGCTGAAATACTTCCGCGCCGTCGCAACCGCCGTGTCGTTATCCACGTCCCCGAATATCGCGATCACCCGCGGCGCCGCCAGCACCTTGGTCGTGTACCACGATCTCAGATCGTCGGCCGTGAATCGCGCGACGTTCTCTTTGGTTCCGATCGGTTGAAACTGATACGGCGATCCTTGGGGCGCGAAGAATTGTCGCTTGAAATACCGGAACGCCTGCGCATCCCACGCCGCGTCCTCCCCCGCGATGGCCGCCAACGTCCGCGCCTTCATCTCCGCCAACTCGGGCGCCGCGAACGCCGGATGGTTCACGACGTCGGCATACACCTCCATTGTCTTGGCGAAATCGTCCTTGGTGCAGGTGACGTTCCAGTACCACGTGTTGTTCCCGCACTTGGTTTCCAGCGCCCCGCCGATGAGGTCGAAGAAATCCGCGATCTGCTCGGCCGATCGCCCGGCCGTCCCGCGCGGCAGCGTCGCCATCGCCAGATTCCCCAGCCCGTTCGTCGATCCGTCTTCCGCCGTCACGCCCCCCAGCGCATACATGTTGACGTCCACCAGGGGCGTCGTCGTGATCCGCTTGTGGAGCACGATCAACCCATTCTCCAAAACCGTCCTGGTGATCACGCCGGCCACCCGCCCGCCGACCGCCGACGGCCGCGTCGCCGCCTGGGCACGGATCAAGTCCTCCGCCTTCGGCAATCCCGCCGCCCCCACCGCTTCGCGCGGCAACATCGCCGTCGTCAACAACCGCTCCGGAACCAGATAATCCTTCGCCGCCCGCTGAACCTGCTCGGCCGTCACCGCCGCGATGCGCTGCACGTACCGATCGCTGAAATGCGCATCGCCGGTCGACAGATAGTCCGTCCCCATCGTCGCCGCCACGTCCTGCGACGTTTGCATTTGCTTCAAATGCGCGATCCTGATCGCCGCCTTGGCGCGCCGCAGCCGATCGTCATCCACTCCGGCGCTCTTGATCTTCTCGATGTCCTCGATTACCGCCCGCGTCGCGTCGGCGATCTTTTCCGCATCCAGCGCCAACTCGACGTCAAACGACCCGAACGCATACGCCGGCGTGTCATCCTCGCATTCGATCGCGCTGCACAATCGCCGCCCGTCGCGCACGTCCTGCGCCAAAATCGAACTCTCCCCCCCTCCCAGGATTTCCGCCAGCAAATCCAGTGCGTACATGTCCTGATCCGTCAGGCGAACCGATGGGAACGCCAGATTCAGCCGCGCCTCACCCAGCCGCGGGAACGTCGCCACCACGGTTCGCGGACCCAGCACCGGCGGCTCCGCCGCGATGTCGTGCGAAAACGCCCGGCCGGGCTTGGCATCCGACAGGTATCCCCTCATCGTCGAAAGCATCTCCTCCGGGTCCAGGTCCGCCGCCACCGCAAAGACCATGTTGTTCGGCTGATACGCCTTCTGGTAATAACTGTAAACGTCGTCCCGCGACAGGCCCTGGATCACTTCCTGATACCCGATCACCGGCACCCGCGCCGGGCTCACCTGATACCGATTGCTCTGCGTCAACTGCCAGAACACCATGTCCGGATTCCCCTTGTTGCGTTCCAGCTCCCGCTGCACCACCTGATATTCCCGCGTATATTCCGGATAGGTGATCTTCGCCCCCAGCATCCACCCCGTGACCAGGTCCGCCGCCTGGGCGAAATGCGCCGTCGTCGTGTTCACAAAAAAAGCCGTGTGATCGTACGTCGTGTACGCATTGGAATCGTTCCCGATCGTTTGCAGCAGCTTCTTGTTCTCCGCTTCCGTTCTCCGCTCGCTGCTTCCCCCGGCTACCAGATGCTCCAGCAAATGGCTCAACCCGCCCCCCAACCATTGCCCCTCATAAACCCCGCCCGTCTGGGCATACCCCCTCACCGCCGCCACCGGCGACGCCACCCGCTTGCAGATCACCACCGCCCCATTCCGCAGAACCGAAATGATCTCGTCGGGCCCGCTGACGATCCGATACACTTCAGCCCCATACCCCGGCAGGGCAGACTTGCTCTGAAGCAACTCCCCGCCGGAAGGCTGCGTTTGGGCTCCCACCGCGCCGCAGAGGAGTGCAACCAATAAACCCGAAACCAGAAACCAGAATACGGAGTTGCGAGTTGCGAGTTGCGAGTTGCGAGTTGATGGTT
>JBEKKC010000191.1:0-7786 GCA_050010915.1 Tepidisphaeraceae bacterium
GCAACGCCTGGGACGCCAACGAACGCCCGCCATGTCGGCGGGCTTGGCCGACCATGTATGGCCTTTACACGAATGGATCACATTTCCGGCCGTTCAATCGGAATAGGCCACTAGGGAAACTCGAATGACGAATCAAATTCGAAATTCAAAACTCGAAGCGACTGGCGTTTCGAGTTTCGTCATTCGAATTTGATTCGTCATTCGAATTTCGAATTTCGAGTTTCCGCGCAGCGGGTTTACTTCGTCTTCCGCATTTCGGATTTTCCCTCACATTCCTCCCGGCGCCGCGCCGCCATTCCCGGGGTTGTTCGGCGGCTGATGGTTCTGCGTCTTCATGTACACCTGCATGCCGGCGGCGGTCAGGGCTTGCAGCAACTGCGACGGAAGATAGGTGTCAAGACGAACGGCCGATGCGTCGGTCGAGAGAGTCGATCCCATGGGAGGGAGATTGTCGGGCATGGTAACGCCCATGTCGATGCCGAACATTTTGGCATACCCGAATCCGGTGGTGGCCCACAAATCCAGCGGGACGTAAACCGCGGCACATCGCTGGGCGGGCAATTCCGACGAGACCGCCTTGGTGGTGCCGATCTTGGCCAGGGGATCATCACCGACCTTGGCGGCGGCAATAGCGGCGCTGACGGTGGCGTCGTCCAGGCCCATCACCGTGAGCAGGTTCTGGTCATTCACCAGGCCGGTGAACGCATCCGGGCCCTGGGGACCGTAGATCATGCTGATAAACTGCATGGCCTGCATTTGCTGCGGGTTTTGTCCGTTCAAATTGATCGGGCTCTTCAGCTCGTCGAAGCTGACGCCATCCACGGTCTTGGCATCGCGCGTGAACGTCTGGGCGGCGCCGGCGGGCATTTGCACGCCAATCGCTTTGATCGCGGCTTGCTGGGCGTCCTCCAACTCGCGGAAGGCATCCAGCATCGTCTTGGCATCGCCATGACGGATCACGACCATCTGGATGAGCGGCGCGGCGCCGGGCTGGGCGCTCGGCGTAAGGAGTCCGAACGTTGATCCCCCGGAGGCGGCGGCCAATTTCTGAAAGGCCGTAATCCAGTCGTTGAGCGACGAATACTGCGGACCCAGGTCCGTGATGGCAGCCTGGATGGGCGCGAGAAAATCCGACAGCGCTGAGGTCATCTGCTGCGCGCTGGCGCCGCCGAAGATCAGGTACTTTCCGTTGGCCAACCCGGTGAGAAGGGAATCATCGGTGTTCTTGAAGTTGGCGACTTGTTTGCCGCAGGATGACGCCGGATCGAACTGACACATCAACGTCGTGGCGACGCCGTCGGTGCTGAGGTTGATGCTGAAGCTGGCGGCATCCGCGCCTTCGGCGAACGATTGTGCCACGTTGAGACACTGGCTGACGATCACCTTGGCCAGCGGGGCGAATTTCGTCGCGTCGATGTTTTGCATCCTCACGAACTGGTTGATGAGCTGATCGATCTCGGGCGACGCGGCCTGGCGAACCTTGTCGATCCCTTGCAGCATCTTCGGCCTCAGCGCCTTGAGATTGCCCAGGATGACGAGGTCCTTGGCGTCCAATTCCTTGGCGGCCAGGCCGTCGACCTGAATGACGTCGGTGGGCGGCTTGGCGACGATGTCGCGGACCGGGCTTGCGGCGGCGTAATCGCCCCAGTGGGCCAGATAGCTCACGTCCGGGTCACCCTTGAAATGGATCTGGGTGAGATCGCCATCGGGCTTGGCGTCGGCGAAGTTGCCGACGAACTTCTGGTAATCAGAAACGGGAATCAGGATAAGCATCGTTTGGCCCTGGGGCGCGTTGAAAGCGCCGGGGTCGATGAACGCTATCGCCAGATCGCCGGCCCCATTGACGCCGTCGGGCGCGCCGACGTGCTTCAGCAGCGATCCCAACGGATCGACCATCTCGGGTGACATCTGCGCCAGACCCAGCGACGCGGCCAGATCGGCGACCTTTTTGCTCGTGGCCTGTAGATTGCTCACCTTGAGCACGGCCAGGGCATTGCTGGGCACCTGGCTCATCACCTGGGCCGATACAAGCGAGGCCGCCATCCCCAACCACGCCACGGCCGCCAAAACGAAGTTCCTCGATGCATTCATGGTTTCCACCTTCTTGTTGGTCGCAATCCTACCAGCGCTTAGTTATAGACGGAAGAAGGCCAAATAAATTTCATTCGCCGTCGAACGTCCCTTCCCTATAATGCCGGGACAAAGGAGCGACCTGTTGCTTCTGCCGATCATTGAGCGTTCATATCCAGTCCCCGGCCATTTTGGCGCCGGCCCGACCAGCATCGGCTCGGTGCGGGTGTTGCGGATCAGCATTACCGATCGTTGCAATTACCGCTGCGTGTATTGCATGCCCCAAGACGGCGTGACCTGGCTGCCGAAGCCCGAGATACTCACCTTCGAAGAGATCGAGCGGGTGGTGAAGGCGGCAATCCAAATCCACGGCATTCGGCGATTCAAATTAACCGGCGGCGAGCCGACGGTGCGCAACGGGCTGGTCGAGTTGGTCGGATTGCTCAAGCGGATCGACGGCGTGCAGGACTTATCGCTGACGACCAATGGCCAGCGTCTTGCGGAGTTGGCCGGGCCGCTGCGGGCGGCGGGGCTGGATCGCGTGACGGTCAGCATCGACAGCCTGGACCCGGCACGGTTCCAGCGGATTACGCGAACGGGGGACCTGGCGGCGGTGCTGGCGGGCCTCGATCGTGCCCAGGACGCCGGGTTTGATTCGATCAAAATCAACTGCGTCACGATGCGGGGGATCAACGACGACGAGCTGGTCGATTTTGGCCGGCTGACGGTCGATCGCAAAGTGACGGTGCGGTTCATCGAATATATGCCGCTGGGGGAGGCGGCGATCGGCCCGGCGGCGGGATGCGACGGACAATCGCGCCCAACCGATGCGCTGATCAGCGAACGCGAAACCCGCGGCATCATCGAACGCGAGCTTGGACCCCTCACGCCGGTCAATCGGCAAACCGAATCGGGCGTCGGACCGGCGAACGTCTGGCGGCTTTCGCGCGGCCGGCCGCTGGGCCGCATCGGATTCATCAGCGCCATGTCGGCGCCGTTCTGCGCCACCTGCAATCGCCTGCGCCTGACGGCCGACGGGCTTCTGCGATCCTGCCTGTTCGACGGCGGCGAAATCGACGTCAAATCCATTCTCCGGGGCCAAAACCCTTCCCTGCATGCCCTTGCCGACGCCATGGTCCGATGCGTCCGGATGAAACCAACCGTCCATTCGCATCATGGCAATAAACAGATGAGCCGAATCGGCGGATAGGCGCAAACCCGTCGTCGCTAATGACAAATGGCCAAGGACCAATGACAATCCCCCCTGAATGGCCAAGCCGCGCAACGACCTCCTCGACCGTGCCGTCTATCTGACCCTGCGCATGATCGCGATGGCGATGCACTGGTTTCCCGTGGACTTGAATCTTCGCACAGCCGCGCATTTTGGGACGGTCTGGGATTATTTCGATAAACGGCACCACCAGCGCGCGGTCGCCAATCTCGAGCGATGCTTTCCACATTTCACGGATGCGCAGCGCGATTCATTGGCGACAAAGAGCGTTCAGCACATGTGCATGCTCGCGGTGGAGATGATGCACACCACCCGGCTGGTGCGCGTGGACACCTGGCGAAAATACGTCGAACTGGGCAATTTCCATGAAACCCTGGAGTTGTTGATGGCCAACAAAAAGGGGTTGATCATGCTCACGGGCCATTACGGCAACTGGGAGATTCTGGGCTACGTGATGGCAACTTTGGGATTTGGAAGCACCGCCGTCGCCCGCCCGCTGGACAATCCGTACCTCAGCGAATGGGTCTACGGCGTGCGCGAACGGCAGGGACAGAAAATCGTGGGCAAAAAAGGCGCCACGACGGAAATCACGGAACTGCTGGCCAACGGCGGGGTCGTCGGATTCGTCGCCGACCAGAACGCCGGCCACAAGGGAATCTTCGTCGATTTCTTCGGAAGAAAGGCCAGCACCTACAAATCCATCGGGCTGCTGGCGATGCAATTCGAGGTCCCGATTGTCGTCGGCTATGCGCGGCGATTGGGCGGCCGATTCCGTTTTCGCCTGGCGACGCAGGACATCATCTGGCCCGCCGATTGGAAGGACCAGCCCGACCCGCTCGTCTACATCACCCAGCGATACACCAAGGCGATCGAAGATTTCGTGCGCGGCGACCCGGGCCAATATCTGTGGCTTCATCGCCGCTGGAAGACCCGCCCCAAGGGCGAAGAGCCGCTGAAACACGATTAATAACCGAGAAGTAGCTGGCGATACTCCCCGTAGCAGACTTCCCAGTCGTAAAGCCGTCGAACGCGGTCTCTTCCGCCGGCGATCAGTTTTTCCCGCAGCAATACATCGGACAAAACTCTTGCGATCGCGTTTGCCAGGGCTCGCGGGTTCCTGGGTGGGACGAGCAATCCGCTGATGCCGTCTTCGATCACGTCCCGAATCCCCGGCACGTTCGTTCCGATGACCGGCACCCCCGCCGCCATCGCCTCGATCAATACCAGCCCAAATCCCTCGGCATCGGACGGGAGCACCAAGACGTCGGCGTTCTCCAACGCCTCGGCCGACCCCGCAACCGCGCCGTGCAGGATCGCCCGGTTCTGAAGGCCGAGCCGGGCGATGGTTGACTGAATTTCGCCGCGCTGGCTCCCTTCGCCCCAAATGTCCAACACGATATCCGCATTCAAAAGCGAAACCGCGGTGACGAGGTCCCCAATGCGCTTGATCGGATCGAGCCGGCCGATGAAGGCGACGCGTCTGCTCTGTTTCTCTCCCCGGCGCTCGCCGGAAAAATCCCGGATTCGGACCGCGTTGGGGATGACGAAAAGCCTCTCCGGCTTCACTCCCGCCCATCGGATGGCCGCCTCCTTCACCGATGGCGTTGGAACGACGATCTTCTCGGCCGCGTGCTGAATCACGTGCTGAAGCCTCCAATGCCAGCGGGGATTAGGCTGGGTTGTCTGAATGGACTGGACGAATCGAACGCCGGGAACAGCCAGCGACGCCAAAGCCGCGACGCCATTAGCATGGATGAGAAAGCTGAAAACGGTATCGATTCTTTCCCGGCGGATGAGCCCAATGAGTCGAAAGAGCACGCCCGGATCGAATCGGCAGCAGGCGTTCAGCGCGGTGACGGGCACGCCGCGGTCGCGCAATTGATCCGCCACCGGTCCCCAGCGGTCGAGGCAGGCGACGTGAACGTCGAAATCCGCATCGCCGTGAAGCCGGACGGCCAGCTCGCGCACGACGGTCGGCGTTCCGCCGATCTGTAGATCGGTGATGAGCAGAAGTATTCGCCGTTGCACCGCCGGAAGTTTACCCGAAATTTTGGCAATCCCGGCGCGGGCGGGTAGGGATAGCACCCCATGGCGGATTCCAGGCCGGATGCGATATTTGCCGCGGCCAAATTGCGTCCTACCCGTTTGCGTCCCGTCCCCGCTCACATCCTCGGCATATTACGGACATAAGCCTTTATTGTGCGTCAAAGACCAGTGCGTTTGAACGATCCGCCAAGTACCACGGGTCTGACGGTATACTTCGGTGCAATTCCAAAACATCGCTGTCCCTTCGATGCCTGCATAGGACACAAAATTGAACGTCAAAACGGCGGCTTCACCGACCATCTGAACCAAGGGGTTGAGAAGTTCATACCTCGACGCAAAAATCTTGCCCCGCAACCGTTCGTAATAGGCGGTGAGAGCTTCCAGCCCATCAAGACGGCGTTCCACCATCGGGTCAAAATAGACGACGTCCGGGGCGGAAATCTCCAGGAATCCGGAAGGGTCCCCACTGAGCCAGCGTTTCAGCGCGGCACGCTCCATGACGATAACTTCGTGTTCCTGCGTCATCGGCAGTCCATCCATATTTGCATTTCCTTCGCGTCCTTCGCGTCTTCGCGGTAATCTTTATCTGAACGTCGCCAGCGCGTACGCGAAGAGTATGGTCAACTCGACTCATCCGGCAAGGCCGCCGAATTTGAGATTGGCACTCAGATTTCTGGCGAAGGGAAATTGGCCCGCATTCAAGCGGGAATGTCTGGCGGCGCTCGGGCGGGCACCATCTCCGTCCGATTACCAGCGATGGCGGGAAATTCATCGGATTACGGCCCAGGATCGCCGGCGCATGCAAGCGCAAATCCAAAGCTGGCCCAGGGCGCCACGCATTTCGGTTGTGCTTCGAGGGTCGGACGGCGCGGCAGGCTTGCGCGCTTCAATCGAATCCGTTTCGCGGCAAGTTTATCCGAATTGGGAACTGATTGTCGTGGAGGATGCGACGCGGGATTTTCTCGATTCTCGAATCAGATTTGTCGCAAAGGATGCCCCAATTCAAGCGGCAATCGCGTCGGCCATGGGCGCGTTCGTCTGCTTTGTCGATCCCGGCGACGAGATGGCGGAGCATGCGCTCTTTCGCCTGGCCGCGGCACTGGTGGACAATCCGTCGCTGGATGTGATTTACAGCGATGAAGACACTGTATCGGACACGGGGGAACATGCCGAGCCATTTTTCAAACCCGATTGGTCGCCGGAATATTTCCTGGCCTGGAATTACGCGGGCCGCCTGGCGGCGTATCGGCGGGAACTGATCGGGAAAATCGGCGGGATCAGGGAGGAATTCGCCGATGCGTTCGAATACGACCTGATCCTGCGGCTGATTGCGGGCAACGCGGCGATCCATCACATACCCGACGTTCTGTATCACCGCCGGAAATCCGCCATTTCCCCCTCTCCTGGTACTCCGGGAGAGGGGAGCAAACCCGCGCCGGCCGAGCGGGCATTGCAAGACTATCTGGCTGCAACCGGCCAATCCGCGACGGTCCACAGCGGCGGCGGCGCCCCCGGCGTCCATCGCGTCCGTTTCGCGCTGGCCGGCAATCCGCTGGTGTCGATCGTCATCCCCAGCGCCAGCCGCCCCGCGACCATTCGCGGTCGCCAGAGCTGGTACGTCCTGGAATGCGTATCCACCATTCGGCGATTGAGCACCTACAAGAACGTTGAAATCATCGTGCTGGACAACAACGACATGCCGGCCGATCTGGCGGCCGCATTGGGGCCGCTGGAGATTAGGCGGATTCCTTTCATTGGCGAATTCAACCTGACGCGAAAGATCAATCTGGGCGCCTCGCAAGCACGGGGCGAGCAGTTGATCCTTCTCAACGATGACATCGAGGTCATCACGCCGGACTGGATCGAAGCGATGCTCCAATTCGCGCAGCAGCCGCCCATCGGCGCGGTCGGCGCTCAGCTATTGTTCCCCGATGACACCCAGCAGCACACGGGAGTGATCCTGCTGAACGGCAACCCCCGGCATCCGTTTTACGGCCAGCCCGCGGCACATCCGGGATATTTCCATTCTTCGCAGGTCCACCGCAATTGGTCGGCCGTCACCGGCGCGTGCATGATGACCCGTACCCAGAACTACAAGGCCGTCGGCGGATTCAGCGAACAGTTTGGGCTCAATTACAACGACATCGATTATTGCCTAAAACTCCTGGCCATCGGCAAACGAATCGTCTACACGCCCTATGCGAAGCTATATCACTACGAATCGGTGAGCAAGACCGGAACGTACCGCCGCGAATTTGAAGCATTCCACAGAACCTGGCGGCAGCGATTTCCCCGCGACCCATACTACAACCCAAACCTCGGCCGGCATTTCCGGGTCAAGCCGTGAGCGGCTCTGCATCGCATCCCTGTCTCATTCGATGTTCAACGCCTTGAAAATCGCCCAAGCTCCCGAGCGGCATTGAAATTTCGCTCATCAAA
>JBEKKC010000192.1:0-7617 GCA_050010915.1 Tepidisphaeraceae bacterium
TTCTGAAGTCGATCAAAACGCTGCTGAGAGCCGAGTGGGCCGGGAAAGAGTCGACGCTGTTGACGGAATTGTTGCCATTCGATTCGTCATAAATCACCGGCGGCACGGTAAACAGTTACCAGCCCCAAGCGACGAAATCTTGAATGTCCCCCTTTCGGCTCAATCCACCTTGACGAAGCTCGCCGGGTCGGTCCATTGCTCGGCGGTGAACGACGTGGTTTTGTCCACGATGACGTGCCCGTTGCCGTCCACGGACACGGCGTAGCGGATCAGCGGCTTTTTCGCCGGGCCTTTCGTCACGTTCCCTTCGATGTCGAACGTGGCGCCGTGGCGCGGGCATTTGAAGCTTTCGCTGTCGGGTGCCTCGTTGATCGTGCCCCCTTTGTGCGTACACAGGGTCGTGCAGGCGTAGATTTTGCCGTCGTGGCGGATGACCGCGATGCGATTGGGAACCTTCATCCAAGTCGTGGTGATCCCGTCGGTGGCGTAATCGGATTTCGGCCCAACGTCCAAAGTGCTCGGGCCCGTGGTTGGTTCATCGGCCAGCAGGGGGGCGGTATCGCCCAGTCCGCAGAGGCAGGCGGCGCAGGCGACCGCCGCTACAAATTCCCTTCGGTTCAACTGATTCATCGTCAACTCCTCTCAATTTGGCGCCCCAGTCGTCGATTCGCTCAAACCTGGTGGAATGATAGCAGGAAAATTGGGCCGGTAAATGGCCGGCAATAATGTGATAATGCGGGCAAGCCAGGTTCAGATTAGGTAGCGGCGGCGCTAAGCCCGCGCTAGGGGCTTGACTCGCAAAATAAAGACGTTGAAAGTGGTGCCACGTCGTTTTGATGGGAAAGGTTTTTGGGCTTTCACCGCATGGGATTGATGGACCGGTCGCAATTGATGGAGCGGACACCTATGAGCCGAACGAACGACACTGCCCGCCAGGCCGCCGCCGCGCGCACTCAGGCATCGACTTCTCCTCGCAAGAAAGTACTGGTCGTGGACGATGAGAAGGACATCGTCGATCTCGTCGCTTACAACCTTGCGCGCAACGGCTACGAAACGGTGACCGCCACCGACGGCAACGACGCGTTGGCCAGCGCCGCCAAGAACGCCCCGGACCTGATCATTCTCGACCTGATGCTTCCCGGCCTCGACGGCATGGAAGTGGCGCGCCGGCTCAAGGCCGATGCCCAGACCGCCAACATCCCCATCGTCATGCTCACCGCCAAGGGCGAGGAAACCGACGTGGTCGTCGGCCTGACCCTGGGCGCCGACGATTACGTGACCAAGCCCTTCAGCATGAAGGTATTGCTGGCCCGGGTGGCCAGCGTCCTTCGCCGCGCCGAATCCACACCCGGCGCCGTCGGCGACGGCGGCATGTTGCGCGCCGGACCGCTCAGCATCGACACCCTCAAGCACGAGGTCCTGGTCAAGGATGATCCCATCAAACTCACTCTGACCGAGTTCAAGCTTCTCTCGGCCCTGCTGACGGCGCGCGGCCGGGTCCTGACCCGCGATCAGCTCATGGACAAAGCCATGGGCACCGACGTATTCGTCACCGACCGCGCCATCGACGTTCACATCACCGCCATCCGCAAAAAACTGGGCGAGGCAGCCTGGCTCGTCAACACCGTACGCGGCGTCGGCTATCGCCTCCGCGAGTCTCCCGAAGACAATGATTGACCGTTGGAATATGCTCATGGTCCCATGAGCATCCCCGAATCCGGCGGCGGCGTCCCGCTGCTTCCCTACGAATCGAAGGATCACAAAGAGCCCCAAGGTCCACGCCCCTAGTGGGTTTACGGACTGGTCGGGGTTTATCTGCTGTTTTTCGCGGGTGTGTTAATGCTCCCCGCGGTGATGGTGTATTCGCGGGGAACCGGGGATTACCAATTCATCTGCACCGTTACCATTTCTGTCTGCGGATTGGTGGTCTGTGGACTGTCGTTGATGCTCCTGCCGATCAAGGCGATTCGCCAGCGGCCGGTTTCCCGGCGATCCATCTGGTTTTCGGTCATCGGCTCGGGGTTGCTTGCGGGAGGATTGCTCTTTGGCGGGGCATGGGCGATGGCCGCTGTGTTCAGAGGTGACGACGTACCGTCCTCTTGGGGTTGGGCGATCCTATTCTCCTCGATCGGAGTTTGGGCGGCATGGTCTATCGTCTTTGCGCTCATCGCCGTTCGTTCCGGTCCCGGCCGAATTGGAACGACCCTGCATCGCCTGCTGATTGCCGGCAGCGTTCTGGAGCTTCTGGTGGCAGTTCCATCGCACGTCGTCGTTCGTCGCCGGAACCTATGTTGCGCCGATATCGTAACCGCTTTCGGCATCTGCATTGGCGTATCGGTCATGATCGTTTCCCTGGGGCCGAGCGTACTGATCCTCTATCACCGCCGGCGCAAGCGGATCACTCCGCCGGCGGCGATTGGACGGAAATGAGAATAACAGCGATTGCCAATTGCCGATTGCTAATTGGAACACAGGGATTCCGTCATAGTCCCTTCTTCAAATCGGCAATTGGCAATCGGCAATCTCCCAACCTCCTTCACAACCAAGTAAAACCGCAGAATCATTGCGGCAATTCGAGAAATCCAAAATGCAAACATTCGAAATTCGCAGATGCAGGGGAGGCGGGCGAAACGGTGGCAATTCGTCCAACAGCAGTGGATGGGATGATGTCGGTGATCTACGCGAAACAGACGGTGGCCGGGATGAATCTGAAGCAAATTACCCGTCGGGATCGCGTTGTGTGCTGTGCCAAGCCTCCGGTCGCTGCGCTCCCTACGGCTTGGCACAGCACACAAGAAGTGTTACCTATGTCCTGAGAGATGTGTTACCTATGTCATGGAACAATACAGGTGCGGGAGGGGCGGGAAGAAACTCCTCTTGGGGCCTTATGTGGTTCTTCCCGCCCCTCCCGCATTGCATTTGTATTCGCATTTGGCGTTGGGCCGTAACCGATCAATTTCCCAGCCGCTCGATTGGCCAATGACGGCGTAGGAATTATTACATGAAAGATTCTGCGGTTGCACTTAGCCACTCCACGCCGAAATTAATTCGTTTGATCTTGCATTGCCATTTGTGCGTTTGATAATCCTGTCATGCGAGGCCGGGTTCTGCTTCGACCGTTCCTGACCATCCTGGGCGCCACGGTGGTGGTCGGCGCAGCGGTTGTCGCCGCGGCGGCCGCGCCGCCGGACTGGCGGACGCCGCCAATGCTCGCCGCCTACTCCCTCGCCGCCGCCTTGATCCTGGTCCTCTCCGCCGCCTTTCTCCGCCGCGGCCGCTGGATCATGCCGGTTCGCCGCATGGAGACCGCCGCGGCGCGAATGGCCCGTGGCGAGTGGGACGTCCGCATTCAACCCCATGGCTCGCCCGGCGCTCAGCGCTTGGCCGTGAATCTCAACCAGCTTGCCGCCCAAGCCTACCGGCAGCTTTCCGATCTTCAGCACCAGCGCGGTGGATTGCAGGCGCTGGTGGACACCCTGCCCGATCCGATCCTGGCCGCCGGCCCCGGTGGGCGCATTACCCTCATGAATGCCCCCGCGTCCCGCCTCCTGTCCCTCCAACCCCAGCAAGCCCTGGAACAGAAGCTCGTCAACGTCGTCAACGACGAGCAGATCGTCGAGTTGTACGAAGCCCTGGTCGGCGCCGGCGGCGCCAAGGCCAGCGGACCGGCGACCCTCCTCAACCGCGAAATCCGCCTCGTCCGCAACGGCCAGCATCTTACCTATCAAGCCGTCGCCACCCGCGCCCCCGGCGGCGGCGCCCTGCTGGTCCTCCGCGACGTCTCCGGCCCGGCCGGCGCCGTGCAGATGAAAACCGATTTCGTCGCCAACGCCAGCCACGAGTTGCGAACCCCCATCGCCGCCATCAAGATCGCCTTCGAAACCCTCCGCGACGTCTATCGCGAAGACCCCGTCCAGAGCGAACGCTGCATCACCGTCATCGACGGTCATCTTCGCCGCCTCGAGGAAATGCTCCGCGACCTGCTCGACCTCTCGCGCGTGGAAAGCGCCGATCTCAAGCCGCGCGTCGTCGCCGTCAAGACTTCCGAACTTTACGCCGGCGTCAGATCCACCATGGGCGTCATGGCCAGGCAGAAAAACGTGGAACTGCGTCTTGGCGATGGCGACGCCGGCACCAGTGCCGGCGCCAGTGCCCCCGGCGAGATTCGCACCGACACCCGCCTGGTCAATCTCGTGCTCAAAAACCTCGTGGAAAACAGCATCAAGTTCACCCCCGGCGGCGGCCGCGTCACCGTGTCGTTTCAGCAATCGTCCCCTCCCGCCGGCGCCACCTTCCCAAACGTCACCCTCACCGTCGCCGACAACGGCATCGGCATCGCGCCCGAACACATCGAACGCGTTTTCGAACGCTTTTACCAGGTGGATGTCGCCCGTAGCGGCAGCGCCGGACGCGGCACCGGCCTGGGCCTGGCCATCGTCAAGCACGCCGTCCATGCCCTCGGCGGCACCGTCCGCCTCCAATCCGCCGTCGGCGCCGGCACCACCGTCACCTGCGAATTCCCCCAAGCCGTCGCCCGCGAATCCGATCACGATTCAGAATCCACCGCCGCCTGAAATCAAACCGCTAATTCCCCCGCGTCGATCCCAACAACGCCGTGCTCTCGGCCGCCCACTGGTTGAAATGTTGTGCGATGTATTTTCGCAGCGGGCAGGTGCAGACCCGCATGCACCCGGACATGTGCGACAAGGTGCATGGCGGCTGGGTCGGGTCCAGACATTCCATCACGTCGATCTCGCTGTGATACTCCCCCTTGCAAAGGTCCGTCAGGGCCGAATCTATACAGGCGTATTTCTTCAGGCACCCCACCTGCGACCGCAATTCCTCAAGGTGCTTTCGTTCTTCCGCCGCGATCATGGCCGCCCGCCTTTCCCCTCGCCGGTGACTTCCCAGATGATATCCGCAATTTCGCCGCAACCCAAGTCGCCACGGCGGCTCGGCCTTTTACTTGCCCAATACACCCTTGATAATCGGATACTTCGGCATAAACGAGGAATGAAACATGGCTATTTGGCGCACGATTTTGACTTCCTTTGGTCTGGTCTCATTTACGGTGTTGAGCACGCTAATCGATGGGCCGCGTGCCCTGGCCGTTGCCCAACCTGGCAGTGCTTCGTTGCCGTTGGTCAGTCCGATATTCGGCGACAATATGGTTCTCCAGCGTGCCAAGCCCGACACGATTTGGGGATGGTCAAAGCCCGGCGAATTGATCCGCGTTGAATTGGCCGGTCAAACCACGACGGCAACAACCGGGCCTGATGGCCGCTGGCAGGCCCGGATTCAACCTCCCTCGCCCGGTGGGCCATACGTCCTCAAAATCGACGGCTCCAGCAGTGTCGAATTACAAAACGTTCTTGTCGGCGATGTCTGGCTATGCGGCGGTCAGTCCAACATGGAATTGGGCTTGATCAGGACCAGGAACGGCGAAGATGAAGTCAAAGCGGCGGACCATCCGGATATTCGATTTTTCATCGTGCATAACCATCCCTCCTATTCTCCCGCCGTCGTTCCCGAAGGCGTTTGGAAAGTTTGCTCCCCCAAAACAGTTGCTCAAGGCCAGGCTGGCGACTTGTCGGCCGTCGCTTATTTCTTTGCTCGAAAGCTGCAAAGTGAACTGCGCGTGCCGATCGGCCTGGTTCAAGACTGCGTCGGCGGCACCCCCGTGGAAACGTGGATGAGTCCCGATACGCTTGGCGGGCTAAAAGATTTCGACCTCCAACTTGCCGAGATAGTACGCCTCCGGTCCCGTGGCGGGCCGCAGTACGGCAATTACATTATGCATTGGTACGACGACTTCGACGTGGGATTGAAAGGCAAAACGTGGGATGCGCCCGATCTGGACGATTCCGGATGGAGAACGGTCCACATTCCAGGCGGTTTCCAGGAATTAGGAGTGCCCGACGTGCCGAGCGTTTGTTGGTTCCGGAAGGAGATTACCCTTCCCGATCCGCTGCCCGCCGGCAAGGCGGCAATATTTCTTGGCTCGATTGAAAAGATGGATACGACCACCATCAACGGGCATTGGGTTGGGGCCAGCTCGTGGGTGGAAAACCCGCGCGTCTATCTGATCGGCGACGGCATTTTGAAACCTGGTCGAAACGTTCTGACGATTCGCGTCTTCAAATTGAAACCCGATGGAGGCTTTCTCGCCCAACCCGACGGCCTTTGCCTGATGCTCGGGGATAAGAGCAAGGTTCCCCTTGCCGGCCAGTGGAAGGGGGCCCTGAGCGTCGATGCCCGGCCGCCGCACCCCTTGCCCCTGGGTTTCGAGAACTATCCGACGATGCCCACCGTTCTGTTCCACGGGATGTTCGAGCCTCTCGCGCCCCTGAGCCTCACCGGCGCCATTTGGTATCAAGGCGAAGCGAACGCGGAGCGGGCATATCAATATCGCACTCTCCTGCCGGCCATGATCCAGGACTGGCGCCATCTGTTTGCCCAGGGTGATTTTCCATTCTATATCGTGAGTCTTCCCGCCTTCATGCATCGCCGCTACCAACCGGGCGACGATTCGTGGGCTGAATTGCGCGAAGCCCAGGCGTTGACCGCTCGCAACGTCCCCAATGCCGGCCTGGCGGTTACGATTGATACCGGCGATCCCGACAGTATTCACCCCAAGGACAAGCGCGTCGTCGGCGAGCGTTTGGCCCTGTGCGCCCTGGCAAAACACTATGGCCAGAACGTCCTTTTCCAGGGGCCGACGTTCACGTTTGCCGAGCCGCTCCCCGGCGCGATCAAACTCCATTTCGACCATGCGGATGGCGGCCTGGTGGTGAAAGGCGACAAGCTCGAAGAATTCTCGGTTGCCGGTGCGGACCATCAATGGCATTGGGCCGACGCCAAATTGGATGGCGATACGATAATCGTCTCCTCGCCCATGGTCCCCGACCCAAAGGCGGCACGATACGCCTGGCAATCCAACCCAGCCGCAACGCTGTTCAACGGAGCCGGTTTCCCCGCGACGCCCTTCCGCACCGACGATTGGTCCGGCCTGACCGAAAGTCACAAGCCATCCTGACCCCGCCGCAGCCCCCCGCGTCCGCTCCGTTAGCCCCCGGCTTCGCGGGGGTTTGCGGGGGTTTTGCTCGCCGCATTCGCCAATGCAGCTGCCAACCTCCCGCCCGGAAATCCGGTGCGGGCCGGGCTGATGCGACGCGCTGGCGACTGTCCCTGGGACAGCGCGGCCGTTCGCCTTGCTGGACGGCGGGAATTGCGGGAGTTATTGTCGCCCTGGCCGGTGGAGCCTGGGCGCAATTGGTCGCGACGGGTGGATGAGCCGCAGACTCAGGCCGAGGTGGATGCGTTGCCGGAGGCGGTGCGTCGCTCGCGGCCGTATGGGACGCGCCAATGGACGCTGAAGATTGCGGGCGACCTGCATCTGGAGTGGACGTTGCATCCGCGCGGCCGGCCCGAAAAACCAAAGCCGGTGCATCAAAAACCATGGAAAAGAGCTACGTCCCCTTTAATCAATCCAAAACAAGTAACTGTTTACCGTGCCGCCGGTGATTTATGACGAATCGAATGGCAACAATTCCGTCAACAGCGTCGACTCTTTCCCGGCCCACTCGGCTCTCAGCAGCGTTTTGATCGACTTCAGAA
>JBEKKC010000193.1:0-7510 GCA_050010915.1 Tepidisphaeraceae bacterium
ATCGTCCCATCACCGGCGAATCGCAGGTCCACGTCTCCGTCAAACGTACCGCCGCCGACGGTGATCTGTTCTTCGTGGGCCAGGCCGCGAATGCCGAGCAACTCGAATCCGCTGACCGAAAGTTTTGTCCACCCTTTGAGGCTGGGATAGACGGAAACAACGCCGCTGCCCGCGATCTGCGAGAACAACTCGCGACTGGCATCCTCACTCGGTTTGCGCCCCGGAATCGGAACTTTGCCAGCCGATGCCAGAAGATCGAATCGAACGGGCTTGTCGTCCGGCTTGGGCGGGCTCGACAGATTCTGCACCTCAACGTCGAGTCCATTGATCGGGATGACGGCCGGTGGATCGCACGTCTGATCCTCGACTCTGCAATCGATGCCGCTGACCAATAGTCGATCAATTTTGATGGCGCCCGACGGCGGTGGATCGACCGCGATCACGGGCGGCGATGCCGCAGACGCTTGCGCAGTCACCGCCGTCGCCGGCTGAGTGGTCGGTGTTTTGACCACCAGGCCCAGAACGTGAAGCCCGTCATGTTTTCGCTCGGCGCGTCCCGTCAGATTGTCTATTTCCAACTCCTTGAATTCCACGCCGCTCAAGTTGGGCGACAGCACGATTCCATCCGAATGGATTTCGCCGACGCCGGCCAAAACCGGCCCTCCGGGTTGGCCGCGAAAGGCCGCTTTCGTCAGGCTGAAATCGAGTTTTCCCCCGCGGGTGAAATCAAAGTCGGTTGGCAGATTGGTCTGTAATTTGAGCGTGGCCAGCATCGAAGCCTGGAACTGCCCGTTTGTCATCCCCTGGCCGTCGATCTTGGAAGCGAATTGCGGCGCGACGGCCGTAAGCCCCGCGCCGTGAATTCCCGAAACGGTCAGGTCCATTCCGAATGTTTTCTGCCGCGAAAACGGCGTCGCCTTGACATCAACCGCAAATTGATCGGCCACCGGATCGATTCCGCCCGTGATCTGAACCTCCGTTTGAGGGTTCGACTCCGGATCGCGACCCAGCAATGCGATCGGTTTGACGTTTCGAATCTCCAGGTTAGACACGACCACGGGTTTCGCTCCGGCGTTGGTTTCATCCAACACCGTGATCCTTCGCGTGATCAATTCCAGATGCTGGAGCTTAACCAGCGGAGATTTGCCCCGGTTTGCCGCAATTTGGCGCAGAACGTCCTGGTCGCTCGGCTGGGATGCCGCCGTCACCGGGGCGGGAACTGATGGCGGCGACGCGGGCGATTGCTCCGTCGTCACCGCCGCCGGGGCCGATCGCGGCTCCGCAGCCAACTCCAGGCCCAACAAATCCATTCCCGTCGCGCTTTTTCGAACGTTTGTTTCCAATCCATCGAGCGTTACATCGTCGAGAGAAACCACTTTGGCTTCCGGATCGAGCCGGGGCGCTTTGAGGTGAAACGAATCGAATTGCAGCAAAGGCACATCCCCGGAATCGCGATAACCGAAATCGTTCACTCCCAACTCGATCGCCCGGCCGCCGAGCCGGTTTTGCGATACGTCACCAGTGACAGCCAGATGAAGCGATCCATTCTGTAGGGTCGAGCGCACTTTGGCGGGCAGATACGCCGCCATCGGTCCGGCGCGAAGACCTTTCGCATCGAATGTCAATTGCACGTTTTGCCCGGTCGGCGATATCGCCAGCGTCCCCCCCACGGCTAACGCGTCGAGACAGCGATCGACGCTAGCAACCGCATGGAAAGCGCCGCGATGCGGATGATCGTTAAACTCAAAATCCGAAAGCCCGGCCTGGGCGTGGATCGTGGTTTGGACGTTCGGTTGGACGGCCCTGTCGATCCAATCGATCCCGACATCCGAAACCGTCAGCGATTTGACGGCGGCGGAAAGCCGATCCGCGGGTGGATCGTCGACCTGCGCAGCCGCTGTCGCCGGCGGCTTGGCGATGAAGCGAAGCCCCGCCGTTTCAACGCCGCCGTCGACCCGGCGAACCACTCGAGCATGGGGCGATTCCACCTTGATGGAATCCAACGTGATTCCGCCCGGCCCGGCGCTCAATCCGTCAACGTGAATGCCCGCGACCGAAGCCAGCGATTGACCCGAATCATTATATTTCAAATTGTCCAGCGCCAGTGAAAGGCGCGGCTGATCGCCGGTCTGATCCAGTTTCGCTTGCCCATGGACCGCCACCGACCCATCGGTCAACGTCGGTTCCATTCCCAGTGGCTTCAAATAGGTCGCCACCGCATTCCCGCTAAGGCCTTGGCCGCGAATAGTGAAATCGCAACTTGTTTGATCCGAGGCTGGGGTAACGACTCCCTCAAAAGAAAGCCCGGACGCGAGATTCGGTGCAACCAGCCACGCCCGAATCTTTCCCGCTTTCGGCGCAGCGCCCGTTGGCTTCAAATGAATCGACAAATCATCCACCGTGATGCCCGCATCCGAAATGGATAGCGCCGCCGGCGGATTCGCGGCCTCATCCGTCAGGCTGACATGGACGTCCTTCCACGCAAAATACCCGATCTCGAAGTTGTCAAACACCGACGGAGCTTGCCCGGCCGTGTCGGTTGGCGCCGGCTGTGCCTGGACCGTCGCGACCGTTGAACTGCCGGAAGCCGGCTTCGTCCTAAACGCAAACACGTGCAGATTGCCTGCCGCATCCCGGTGCGCCACGAGATTCGGCCCGGAAATATCGACCGCATCCACGCGCAGCGTCCGCGTGTGCGGATCGACGCCCACGCCCTTGATTCGCGCCTCTTTCAGCGCGAACAACTCGGAGCCGTCGGCAAGCCGAAGATCGGCCAGGCGCGCGTTCGCGGTCACGGCTCCGTCGTTGTCGAGAGCCACCTCTCCGTCGGCCCAGACCGAGAAACTTCCATCCTTCCATTCCGATGCAAGTCGCGCGGCATTCAAATACGGATCGGCCGCCGACGGCGAGATGCCATTCGCCGTGACGGTCAGGTCGAATGATTTGGTCGCGGCGAACGGCGTGGCGTGTCCGGCAACATGAATCTCGCGCACGATTCCCGGCGCCGTGAGCGTCGCCGAGAAATTCGCCGGCGAATCCGGGTGGCCCGAATCCAGGTTGTCCAACTCGATGCCCGGCGAATCGAGCGCCAGCGTCGCAGGCGGTGACACCGCCTGGTCGAAAAATCCCACGTGCAGGCCCGTCAGCGCGAATTGGTCCAGACTCCATTGAAATCCCGACGTCGCCACGGGAGATGTTGGCGAGGCGCTCGGTTGCCTGGAATCCTTCTGCCCACCCTCCGTTGCCGCCGCCTTCACAAGCTCGACCCCGGCAATCGCCAACGATCCATCCGCATTTCGCCCTGCATCGCATCGCACCCCCTTGATAGCGAGCCTGCCGAGCTTAACGAGGCCGGGGTTCAACGAGTCAACGCCCAAATCCAGTTCATCGAGCGCCGCGGCCTCCTTCCCGTCGCTGGTCAGCCGCGCATTGTCCAACGTCAGATTCGCCTTGATCCCGTCGCCCGGATTCGCGCCAACGGAGGCGGTCAGTTGGCCCGTCGCGGTGGCGGAAATATCATCCGCGACCGCCCGCAGCCCAAGCGCGGAAAGATATCCCTGCGCCGGCTTCAAATGCAGCCCCCGCATCAGAACGTGAAGATTCGCCTTCAATTGTTTCGCGTCCCCGTTGGCTCTTCCCTCGATCAGAAGCGAATCGAGCATCGGATCCGAGGAAAAATCCAGCTCGAAATGCGCCGGTTCATGCGGAGTGCCCAGATTCGACAATCGAAAATCCAGGGCCAGCCTGGCATCGATCGGCGGATTGACGCACAGGTCGAGCACCCGCGCGCGGACGTGCTCCAGCCGCAGCGCGTCGATCCGCAGCGGCGGCTCGAGATCCAGCGGTGCGGCGGCATTGGCGGTTGACGGCGCCTTCGGTGGCGGCGCGGAAGACCCACTCGATGCGAAGCGATCCAACAGGGGAATATGGCCATTCGCTTCACGCTCGAACGTCGCGTCCACCCCATCCGCGGCCGCACGATAAACCACCAGCCGTCCCCGAAACAGCGCCAGGACCGAAATATTTCCCTGAAGGTAATCCGCCCGCAGGACGGGATCGCCCCCCTCTTGCGGAACAAGTTGAAAACCCCACATCGCGGCGTTCCCGCCCGTGAGGCTCAGGTCCAGGCGATCGTAATGGCATTGGAGCTTGTACGTCCGTGTCACTTTGTTCATCACGGCCGGCAGCAGCAGCACCAGCGCGATCCTGAAAATCACCGCCAGGCCCACCAGCGCGATCAAGGCGATCACGCCCCGCCGCCGCCAACGGCGCGGCCTCTTTCCCCCCGCGTCGATCTTTTTCGATTTGCCTGAATCACCTTGAGTCATTGCCCGCTCCCCGGGATTGATCCGCCGGACAATGCCTGATCCAACGCCTGCCGCCGCTGTTTTGGAGTTCCCAGCGGATCGAATCCCGCCGGCGCCAGTTTTTGCGCTCCAAGCCACTCAAACGCCCGGACTCTGGCGGCGGGCGAACTGTCCTCAAGATAGATATAGTTCTCGCCGATCAATTTCTGCTTCAGTTCGCGTCCGCTCGAAGTGCCGCGCATGATCTCATCAACCGCCGCCGCATGCCGGCCCGGCTCGCCGAAATGCTCGGTCAGCACCGCGAACAGTTCCGCCGGCAACGCCGCCTTGGCCAGGAGCGGTTGCATCGCCTCGATCGCCGACCGATCCAGAATCCACGCGTATTGCCCCAGGTCCCCGTCGTTGATGGCCGCGGGCGCATCCCGCTTGACCGCCGCCGCGATCTGCTCCAGGAGCGCTTCATCCGCCAACATCGCCGCGTCTTCGCATAATCGTGCATCCCCCTGCCCCGCGAGATAAACCAGGGCGGCGCGCCGGCGGCCTTGATCGTCCAACTCATTCAGCGCCCGCAGCAGTCCAAGCGTCCACAACGGGTTGACCGTCGCCGATTGATTCACCTCAAGATCGGCTTTGCATCGAGCCACGGCATCCTTGAATCCCGCATCGTCGCCCGCGCGCGAAATCGTCACAAACGCCGCGACCGCTTGATTCGGCGGACCCGAAAACCGAAACGGCACGATCAGCAAAAACGCCTGCGGAAAGCCGTTCATCGGATCGTCCAGCAGCGCCATCTCGAATTGCCAAACCCCCGCCGGCCAGTTCGGAGAATCGGAATGCCGCGGTTGACGATCCGCCGAATCCTCGATTCCAAGTGCAATCTGTGGATTTCCCGTCGCGCCGGCCGATCCGGCCGCGATTCGCGACAAGCTGACCTCCACGAAGCGAGGCACGGGGTGGATAAGCGTCTGATCGCGCACGCCCCCCGCCTCAAACGCGCGGAAGCAAACGGTTGTGCCGTTTGGCAAGGCGGCTCGCGACTGGCCGATTTCGAAATACCGGCTGCGATTGGCGTTCATGATCGCCTCCTCGGCCGGTGTGTTCTGGAACCATCCAATGCGCGCGTTGCTCGTCAGCGACGTTGCAGGCAAAACCGCCTGGTCGGCCAGATCTGCCGTGATCAACGTGGCTTTGCTTGCCAGAAGCGACAAACCGCGGCAATCGAATTGCTCAAGCGCAAACCATCGCACCCGAATATCCAGCGCGTCTCCATAAAAGATCGATCCTTCCTTCCCTTCTACCGGCCCCGACAAGGGCGTCCCCAAATGATGCGATGAGAGTGTCCCAGCCGAGTGAATTTCAAAAGGCGGCATCTGGCGGTTTGACGCGCATGCCGCCGACATCAAACCCAAGGCCGACGCCAAAACCAAGCGCCAAAAACTCTTGAACACTGATTGCTCCCATTTCCAACCGAGGCCGCAATGAAAACCGCGATGCCTCGGTGGTCGAACTCTATTGCTCGTCGGCGACACGGCAAATCCGCATTTTGTCCGTGGACATTCTGACCAGACTCCGTTCCCCCCGCAATGCTCTGGTTTTCCCTCTATCTCGCCGTTGCCTTGATCGGATGGGCTTGTTCGCGCGGCGATCCGCACGTCGCGCAACTCGCCACAAGACTCAGGGAACTGAAGTCCGTCGCGACAGCAGCGCGTAGATCGCGGCGGAAATCCCCAAGCTGACGAACCAGGCATAGTCGTACAGTCGAATCCAACCCGCGCCGACGTGCGCCCATCCGACCGTGCCGAGGAAGCCGGGGACACAAGGGGCGATGCCCAGCGCCAGTGCGAGCAAGGCGCGCGGGTTAAATCCGCCTTGATACCAATAGGGTCCGGATTGCTTGAACAGGCCGGCAAGATTCAGGCGACGCCGGCGGACAAGGAAGTAATCGACGATGAGAATTCCGGCGACGGCCCCGAGCAACGCCGAATACGCCACCAGCCAGGTGAAGATGTATCCGTGGGGATCGGCCAGGAGTTTCCAGGGCTGGATGAGGATGCCGATGATGCCGGTGATCAGCCCGCCCATGCGGAAGCCGATGAAGCGCGGGGCAAGGTGCGAGAAATCGTTGGCGGGCGAGACGACGTTGGCCGCGAGATTGGTGGCCAGGGTTGCAACGCACAGAGATATCATGGCGACCAGGAGCACGGCCGGGCTGTGGAACCGCGTCAGCAAATCGACCGGGTCCCAGATGGCATGGCCGTAGATGACGATCGTTGCGCTGGTAACGGCGACTCCGATAAACGAGTAAAGCGCCATGGTGGTTGGAAGGCCGATGGCTTGTCCAATCATCTGGTTTTTCTGCGAGTAAGCGTACCGGGAAAAGTCGGGGATGTTCAGCGAAAGCGTCGCCCAGAATCCGATCATGCCTGTCAGTGCGGGCGCGAAAAAATGCCAGAATTGGCCGGCCTTGGGCTGGCCGGGATCGAATGCGCTGCGTTGCGAGAGCATGGGCCCGAAGCCGTGGGCGGCCCGGTAGGCCCAGCCGAGCAGAATCAGCCCCAGAATGATCAGCAGCGGGGCTTTGATGTTCAGCAGAATGCGGATCGATTCGATGCCCTTGTAAATCACCAGCATGTTGATCGCCCAAAAAATCAGAAAGCATCCAAATTGAGCGAGGTTGATCGAAAGGAACGTCTGGGGCCATTGGGAGATGGAGGGAATGAAGATCGCGGTGATTTTGTAGATTGCCTCGCCGCCGATCCACGTTTGTATGCCGAACCATCCGCATGCAACCAGTGCGCGAAGAACGGCCGGAATGTTGGCGCCGCGAATACCAAAGCTGGCCCGGCAGTAGACGGGGAATGAGATGCCGTACCGGGTGCCGGCGTGAGCGTTGAGAATCATCGGGATCAGCACGATGGTGTTGCCTAGCGTGATGGTGAGAACGGCCTGCCACCAATTCATCCCTTCGCCGATGAGCGAAGAGGCAAGCATGTACGTCGGGATGCAGGCCGACATACTGATCCAGAGGGCGGCCATGTCGAAGGTGCCCCATTTGCGCCCGGAGTGCCCAGTGGGCGCGATGTCGACGTTGTAGAATCGTGAGGTGGAAAGATCTTCCGTGACTTCGACGATATCAGCGCTAGCTTCCGGCGGCGCGACGATCACAGGGGGGCGATTATGAGTGCATGGTTCCGGATTCGTCA
>JBEKKC010000194.1:0-7464 GCA_050010915.1 Tepidisphaeraceae bacterium
GGTACTGCGCTTCCCGCAAAACCTCATCGTAGCGCCTTTCGAGCGTCCGGCCATCCATGCCGCGCGGAGCTTACCAAAGATGTCGGCTCAAAAATAGAGGCGGGACGGTAAACAGTTACGGCTGCGGCGACAGAAATCTTGAATGTCCCCTTTCCTTCTGCCGCAGCACCACGGTCGGCCAGGAATCGTCCGTTGTCGGCGGATCGATTTGCCCAGCCAGGCTGAATCCCGGATAGATCGACTCCGTCGCCAGCAGACGCAAGGGGCTGGTCGCGGATCGGGTTGGCGGAATGAGGTCCGTTGGTTGCGTCGGCATTCGCCGACGCATCAGCGCCAGCGGCTCATCGGCGGATAACCGGCCGGTGATGGCGGTGGGCCGGCCGCGGCCGTCGCAATCGAGAGTCAGACACAAAGATTCGGGCTGCGATTCATCGCAAAAGATGGGGTGAACGGAATTTTCCAGCGGCAGCGTGAATTGCGTTGGCCGATGGGAAACCTGATAGAGCCAATCATCTTCCATCGTGGCGGGGCCGATGAGGCGAACGATGCCGCTTCGCTGAAAGATCGGCGATTGGCGCTGGTTGTCGAATGCGAAACCGGCGGCGGCAAGGAGGGAAGCGGCGACGATTCCCGCGGGCATCCAGCGTGATCGCCAAAGTCCCACGCCGCAGACCAGCAGGCAATAGATCGCTCCGAAGAGAAAGATTCGGGTGCGAAACGCCTGGCTGCGGCCGGCGGGCCAGCCGTAGGTCGGCGCGTAGGCATCGGCACAGACGATCGGCGGCAATCCCATTCCCGCCGACGCGATCCACCACTTGCCCGAGCGATTCCAGGGCAACCGGGCATCCGGCTGACGGTCGCTCAACACCGCCAATTCGATTCCCTCGGCAAACAGGTCGCGGCACATGGGCTGCGGGATGCTTTGGAATCCGGCCGGCGTCAATAGAATCGCATCCAGCGTCTCCCATGCCATTGCCGGGCCGGTCAGTTCGTCGGCATCGACGTGGATGCCGATCATCCGGCGATTGGGGAACAGCGAGCGGGCATCCGAATCGTTCGAGACGGCGTCGGCGACGAGGCAATCGGAGTCCTCCAGAGGATGCAGGGGCGGAAGCGTTCGGTCCGAAACATCGGCAACATTCGGCGCGATCACGATCCAGGGAAATATGCCGCGAGATTGGTCAACGGCTTCCAGATGCGTGGTGATCGAGCCGGAGGCGGACAATTGAACCGCTTGCGAATCTTCCCACCTGACCGGCATTGCCCGGCCGGGATGGAAGTAGCCCTGGAGCGGCAAGGACAGGGCGTTTGCGGGGACATTGGTGGCACAGAGGACACAGAGGGCACAGAGAAGTAAATTCGAAATTCGAAATTCGAATGACGAATCAAATTCGAAATTCGAATGACGAAACCAAGATCGTTTCGAATTTTGGTCATTCGAGTTTGATTCGTCATTCGAATTTCGAATTTCGAGTTTCCTTGTCCTGTCCATCACATCCCCAGTTCCATCGCCAGCCTCAGGGCTTCGGCGACGCTCCAGGCCTGGGCGAAGCAACCGACGGGACGATGGGGGTCATCGCCTTCGAAAATTTCGGCGATCTGGCCGATGCAGCCGTGTTGCATGGTGTCCAGCAGCGGCTGGAGCCATTGCCTGGCCTGCGCGATCGCGCTTTCGGAGCGATCGTGAACTTTCAGATGGGCGTCCAGAAAGGCGCCGATCAGCCAGGGCCAGACGGTTCCGGTGTGGTAAGCCGCATCGCGCTGCATTTGCGTCCCGAAATAGCGGCCGTGATAGTTGGGATCGCTCGGGGCCAGGGTGCGCAATCCCACGGGGGTGAGTAATTCGCGGCGAACGGCCTCGACGACCGCCTCCTGCTGGGGCCGCGAGAGCGGGCTGTTGGCGAGACTGACGGCGAAGATCTGATTGGGCCGCATGGCCAAATCCCGCCTTTGGCCATCCACCACGTCCGCCAAGCCGCGGAAGGGACTCAACCAAAACCGCTTGCGAAAGCTCTGGGCGACGCGGTCGGCGCGGACGTTGTCGCCGATCAGCCGCAGCGCGTGGTGCCACAGCGCGTTGATCTCCACCGCTTTCCCCTGCCGAGGGGTAAAACAAATGCCCTGGCACTTGGCATCCATCCAAGTGAGCTGGGTGGACTCGTTGCCCTGGGTGACCAGCCCGTCGGCGGGATCGACCTTGATGTCGTATCGCGTGCCCTGGGTGTAACCGTTGACGATGGCATGGCACGCCGGGCGCAGGATTTTTTCGAATGTATCGGAATCGCGGGACAGGCGCAGATATTCGAAGGCCGCGTGGATGAACCAGAGACTGGCATCGACGGTGTTGTAGGCCGGCTCATTGGTGTAGTCGTCGAAGCGATTGGGGATCATGCCCTGGCTGACGTACTTGGCGAAGACGCACAGGACCTGGCGGGCCTGGTCGAACTTTCCGGGACAAAGCAAAAGGCCCGGCAGGGAGATCATGGTGTCGCGTCCCCAATCGGCGAACCACGGATACCCGGCCACCACGGTATAGCCCGGTTGGCCGTCGGGCGTCTGGCGCGCGGCCAGAAAATCGTTGGCCGCGTGAAGAAGTCGCTGAACCGTCGGGGAAGTCGGCGGAGTGATTTTCGCCGCCTCTCGCCGCCGGGCGATTTCCTGGTCCCAGTCGAATCGGCCCATCGGTTCGGCGCCGGCCCAGAGCGTGATCGACGCCGGCCGGTCGGTCGTGAAAACGAACCGCCCGGGCTTATATAAATCCTCGCTGTCGTCCAATCCCCGTTCAGTCTCGATGGCATAGGTCTGTCCATACCACCAATCCGGGTCCGGCTGAAAGGACCCGGCATCCGCCTCGATGGCCAGCTTGTTCGGCCCCAGTCCGACCGAACAATTGCGCGGGCCGTGAGATTCGTCAAACACCGCCTTCTCATGCCGAAGGGCGTGAAAATCCATCATGCGAACGAGGGGCAGGAGCGAAAGCTCGATCGCGGAGGGCGAAGCCCTGTCCGCTTGTTTGCGCTGGGGATCAATCGTGTAGCGAATGCCGACGGCGTTGTTCCGCCAGGGCATCTGGATTTCCTTGACGACGCGGATGCCCTCGATGTCGTATTCCCAACGCGCCAGGGTCGTTTCCAGATCGAAGCGACGAAGATACCGATCCCCCCGCGGATGAAAGGTGTCCGCAAACTGGCAAATTGAAAACTCCAGCGGCAAATCTTGCGGCCCGGGCAGGCGAATGATCTCGCCGAGGCGATTGAGCATCATGATCCGCCCCACCGGGGGCGTCATCGCCGCGCACAAAAGTCCGTGATATCGCCGCGTGTTGCACCCCACCACGGTTCCCGAGGCGAATCCGCCGAGGCCGTTGGTGATGAGCCATTCTTCCTGCAAATGCGGCTCAAGCTCGCCGCGGGTTTCAATGGAATAGAGAGCCATGGCCATAGCAGTTTGTGAGTTGGCCGCCGCAAAAGCAACCTTGACACGAGTTTGGCGATGGGGAATGATGCCTTAATCGCGGATTTAGAGCACCTTTAGCTCAATTGGATAGAGCGTCGGTCTACGGAACCGAAGGTTGCAGGTTCGACTCCTGCAAGGTGCAATGAGGATTGACAAGGGGTTACGAATTTGACCTTTGCCAGTCCGAACCATTCGCCGAACCATTCGGCGTTCATAAAAGCTCCCCGCCTGCTGATACAGACGGGGAGCCAGCCAGACCTTCCGGTCAAGCCGCATTTTGAACTGGAGGTTTGGTATGCCACGTGTCAACGGGATCTGGTATCGCAAGGACACCGGTTGGTGGATGGTCACCCTCGCCGGGAAGAAGATTCGTCTCGTCGAAGGCCGCCAAAATCGGACTCAAGCCGAGCGGAAATTTCACGAACTCAAGGCCGTAACGCCCCAGGCACCGGATCAGACGTCCGCTCGCGCTGCCGATATCATCGAAGCCTTCCTGAACTGGTCTGAAAACCATCTGAGCCCTGAAACCCATCGTAATCTTCGGTGGTACGGTGAGATGTTTGCCGAGCACTCGGGGTATGTCCTGGCTTCGGCGCTCAAACCCTTCCACCTCACCCAATGGATCGAAGAGAAGAACTGGGGACCAACCACCGAGCGCAACGCGCGGCGCTCGATTTTTCGAGCCTTCAACTGGGCGTGCGAACAGGGCATGTTGGCCAGTAACCCCCTCAAGGGAATGAAATGCCCGCGGGCGAATATCCGTCAGCGGGCAATGACCGACACCGAGTTTCGAGAACTGTTGAAACATAGCGACAAGGACTTCAAGCTCTTGCTTTTCAGCCTGCGAGAGACTGGGGCACGGCCCAAGGAAGTCCGAACATTGAAGTGGAATTTTGTCCAACCTGATCGGTGGGTTCTGCCGATCCACAAGACATCCCAAAAGACCGGCCGGCCACGTGTCATTTATTTGACCTGCGCGATGCAGAAGCTGATGAACGTGCTGCGGCGACAGGCCCAGTCGGAATTCGTATTCCTCAATTCCAGGAACCAGCCCTGGACGGTCAACGCCATTCGTCTGCGAATCATGCGGATAAAACAGAAAACGAACCTGGCCAAGGATGTTTGCGCTTATCTGCTGCGTCATGCCTGGGGTACTAACGCCATTCTCAATGGCGTCGATCCGGTCACCGTTGCGACGTGCATGGGACATACGAGTTTGGAGATGATTTCCAAGGTCTATGTGCATCTGGCCGACAAACATGAGCATTTGCAGCAGGCTATGGAGAAGGCATCACCCCGCGCTTCCGCCAGGCGCCCGCCATCCGCGAAGCGTTCAGTTGCTTAAACGAGCTTCGCGGCCGAGATGGAAAATTCCCGATTGCTTCCACACGGCAGTTTCGAAGGTAGGCGTCGAGGTCTTCCTCGTTCACGAGAATCTTTCCTTCGATCCGAAAGTGGGGAATTTTGCCTTTGGCGACCAGTTCGTACATTTTGCTGGGCGAGATACCCAGTCTGCCGGAGCTTTGTTTCACCGTGTACATGGACCCTATTTATGCGGTGAAGTTGAGGTATGCCTGAGCCGAACCTGAAAAATGCCACAAAATTCGCACGATCACGTTTGGGGACCGCCAAACAGAAAGCAGGACCGACCGCTTGCGGTCGCCAGTCATATACATGGAGGAAGTGGGACGCATGCCGCGGGGATTGGGCCAGCAGCAGACGATTTAGTCGAAGGTGCAATTAGGCCTATCGCGATTTGCGTCGTCGACGAGGGATTTCTTCGAGCCTCCAGCCAGTTCCCCGCGAAGGGCCGATCCCGATTTTTAGCGGCATGAGGGCAGAACGAAGTGTTGAGATTTGCTTGTGCAAAGCCGAGTCCGCGACCATAAAGTGGTGCCAAGCCTTTTTTAATTCCTCGCTGGAGACATAATTTTCGCCACTTTTTTCAAGCAGGATAAGAATCTCCCATGGGATCCGTCCCTTTAGTTCTGTACATCGGTCTCGGCGGCAAACGCGCCCACGGTGGCGATCCAAATTAAGGTCAAGATAGCCAGGCCGAGATGCGGGATCGCGCAGTAATTGCAGAACTTCCTTCGAGTAACGGAGTATTTCTGAGTGGGCGCTCCGTTCGTTGCAACCACCAAGATCAAATTTCAGCCGCGCGAGATACGGGTGGTATTCGCTTAGGCGGTCGACAACCGCCTGCACCTGTTTCTTAAAATCATAGCGCAAAAGTTCAACCTCGCGGCCCGCTTCGCGCAATCTCTGGCCGCCCAAAACAGTTGGCCAAATTTCACCCTCCAGCAATTCGCCGAGACGGAAACACAGCTGACATTCACGATCGAGGGAATCGACAACTTTGTTCATGGCGACACTGAGCGCTGGCCACACGCTACTCCGAAGCGTCGATGTTTCGAGTAGCCGCGTTCTACGTGAGGCGTAGAACTCGGGGTCACTCTGGGCAAGTTTCTCGGCATTTCGGGTTCGAGTCGGATCTTGCCAGGCGTCCTCATAATCCTTCGAGAACTTCCCGAGAACCGTAGTCAATGGACTGAACGCAGTAGGGTCTTGAACTTGCTTTGCTATCGCTCCTGCCGCATCCTCCACCGCGCGGCGTGCGCACCCGACAATAACGTCGTGTTGCCTGAGGTTTACCCCGTTCGCGTCATTCTCTTCACACCAATGGTCTTCCGCGCGAAATCGAAGCGATACAAAAAGCTGAGCGAGTTCAAATACCTTGGCGGGTTGGCCTTCTGATTGGCCGGACGTCGAAGCAGGAGCGCCATGATTGGACTTGCCGCCGCTTTGGTTTATTTGCTGCATGGGTCCTCAGGATCATCAGGACTCGAACCCGCCGATTCGATTCGACTGCGTGCGTTAAAACATCGATTTTACAAATCCTTCAGTATTTCTCCATTTTTCAGGTTCACGTCAGGCAGCCCTCCATTTCGCGGCGGAAAATGTGCGTGTTAAGACCGGGCTGCGTGGCCCGGTCGGTTTGATTTTCTTGGTTAATCTGATCCCGAAGGGAGGATCCGTAATGTCAAAGCAGGTTGCTCGTGCATTACATGGGCCCGGCGATATATCCGCCCGGCTAACATTGTTGGACATGTCGTACGTATACGGCCGCGCGGTAATTCTACCAGACGCCGCCGTGGACTATCACGACACGCCGCTATTCCCCCACGACGCCGGAATCATAGTCGGCTCCCGCGTCAGCCCCGGCGGCGACGCGGAGTTGATTGTCGCGCACAGCAACGGGCGTATGCGGTGCTACCACATTGGCGAGCTGGTGCTGGCCAGGACCTGGAAGGACGTACACACCGCCCTGCTCGATGCTGACGGGGCGATGCAGGGAGACGCGATTTGGTTTGCCGCGGCGCTGGCGCTGCGCGCACAACACAGAGACGATCCCATCGTGGCGGACCACGAAATGCTCCGTGGCATCTCGCGCCGCGAACTTAGGGCTCTCGGCGTCTCACTCGGTCGTATCGCGCGGCATATCGACCACAACCTAGAGAAACTGGGTGACGCTGCGCCGCCAGCTACATCGTCGCCTCTGAACCGGACCGAGTCCCATAGACATGACACGCGCACAAAAGGACCAACTTCTCACGCGAACCGTAGAGCCGCAACCCCGCGCGATTGGCGACGCTCCGCCCGACGGCACCGATGACGGCAGCGCGCACAACGTCAGCGGCGAATCCGATCGTCCCGAGCACGGGCCATACAAGGCTCTGCTGTACGCCGATCAGCGGCCCATGAACGCCACCTGGGTCCCGGTGCACGCCACGGGAACTGAAAGCCGATCCCGCGTGCTGGTGCAGGCTCTGTACTGGTTCGAACCGGCGTTCGCTGATGAACGCCGACAGGAGCGGGGTGCCGCGAACGTCACATCCGGCGACGGCCATCGCCGCCGGCAAACCATCGTGAACGACATCGACGCTGTAGGAGTATTGCTGGCAACTGGGCTACGCGGCGGCCGTTTCGGGAACCGTGGGATTTTGA
>JBEKKC010000195.1:0-7460 GCA_050010915.1 Tepidisphaeraceae bacterium
GATGTTGTCACGGTCGGTGCCGCAGAACGGATTGTTCTGGAATTCGACGTGACCGTCGCCATACAACACGTTCTGGCCCTGCTTGCCGTGATTGTTGCTGTTGCCCGATTGCATCTCCTGCTGGGAACTGGTGGTGTTGGGGAACATCACATTGTCGTTGCCGCTGTTTCCGGTGGTGCCGGGGTTGATGTCAGCGGCCACGGCGAACGTGGGCTCCAGACCCTGAACCATCTTGTATCCGCTGCCCAGAGCAGTGGTGTCCGGGTAGGGACAAGCATAGCTGTAGCTCAGGTTGGCCTGGATGTTGGTGAAATTCACCTGGTTCAAGGCGGTATTGGTGCCGCCGCCATACACGTCCGCGTTGGCATTTGAACTGGGGCAAACGAACACGGCCGCCGTGATGTCCTCGGTGCGCAGCAACAGGTAAAGCGCCATGGGCACGTTGTTTTGATACCCATACAGGTTAGTCGCAGTGCAGTGGCCGCTAAACGGATCGGTGTCTCCAGCCGCCAGTTTGGCGGTCGCCGAGTATCCCTGCACGTTGACGCAAGCAGGTGATGCTTCGGCCAAGTTCATGGGCGAGACGCCGCCGGAGTAAATGGTGCGGGGATAGGGGCCCTTGGAGTCGTTGGAATAGAGGAGGATGGCCTGACCGATCTGCCGGAGGTTGCTGGCACACTTGACGCGGTTGGCCGTTTCACGGGCACGGTTCAAGCTGGGCAGCAGAATCGAGATCAGCAGAGCGATGATCCCGATAACGACCAGAAGTTCGACGAGGGTAAATCCTCTCGTCCTTGGGACGGGAGAGCCCGCCTTGACGAATCCCGGCGCGCCGGGGTTCGTCGTACAAATTGGCTTCATACGAAGCTCCTTTCGAAATGCGTCACATCCAAAGGCGCATCGGGAGCGATCGTACGGAAGGATAGATATGATTGCCGTATCGTACTCCAAAAGGAGACGACCCCATCGATCGCGGATGCATCGGTGAAATGTGACATGGGAAAATTTGCGCCGGCGACCACCGCCGGACGCCTATATCATCTTTGTTGGAAAGTCCTCAGAACTCCGCAATTACGCAAAATACGCAGAAACACAGTTCGCCACAAGCGAACTGCATGGTTAGTGTATCCGAGGCGATAGCGCCAGGTCAAGAAAATTGCCCCTATTCAACGAACGTCCGAGAATAATGCTAACCCGCGCATTTAAGAAAAGTTATGCCGATTTGATTGGCTCGCCGGCGTCGGCAGGCAAAGGGATTGCAATGCAATGCCGACCCAAAGTCAGGTGCTTTGAGCGTCGGGGTCGGAGCGTGGGCGTTTGATTCGACGCCGGATCGCCAGAAGGCGCTCGATCACCGGCTCGGGAAGGATGCCGCGAAGCTGGCGAATGTCTCCACCGAGCGAGGCGATCTGGCGGATGAGGCTGCTGCTGGTCAGGGCATATTGGTCGCCGGTCATAATAAAGACCGTTTCGACTCCCCCGACGGCGCGATTGGCCAAGGCAAGCCGAAATTCGTGGTGGAGATCGGAAACATCGCGGATGCCGCGAAGGATGGCCGTGGCGTGGCAGCGCTTGACGAAGTCCACAGTCAGGCCGGTGTATTTCTCGACGCGAATTCCCGGAACGGTCCTGAGCACGGCGCGGACCATCGAGACGCGCTCGGCATGGGGGAACAGTTCGCTCTTTTCCGGATTGATGCCAACGGCGACGATCAGTTCATCGAAAAGCCGGGCGCCCCGGTTGATCAGGTCCACGTGGCCATTGGTGATCGGATCGAACTGCCCAGGGAAGACGGCAACTTTGAGAACGCGGCGGGGCATAGGGGCGAATCATAGAGGATGGAAGGTGAATAACAAAGGGTTGCGAGTTGCGAGTTGCGAGTTGGGAGCAAGAGCAAAATATCTGTCAACTCGCAACTCGTAACTCGTAACTCGCAACTTGTGCTTGTCACTAGCTACTTGTACTCTCGCCATGGTGCTAGAGCGGCGAATCGGCAACAACGGCGTGGTCTATTACGCCTCGGCAAACTTCGATGCGGTTGGGGTACGGCACGCGTTCAGCACGCGGATCGGGGGGACCAGCCCGGCCCCGTTCGATTCGCTCAACCTGGGAAACCCCGGCTGTGACGTGCGGGATGATTACGATCGAATCTGGGCGAATTACTCGCGATTGACGTCGAGCATCGGCTGCGGCGAAGAGCCGCCGCTGCGCGTTCACCAGGTTCATGGCCGCGAGGTGGCGTGCGTGGAAGCGGGCAGGGTTTTTGACACCGGGGAGAGAGCCGATGCGCTGGTGAGCCGGGACAGCCAACGGGTGATCTCAGTGCGCACGGCGGATTGCGTGCCGGTGTTGCTTTGCAGCGGGGACGGACGGATCGTGGCGGCGGTTCATGCGGGCTGGCGGGGGATTATCGCCGGGGTAATTCCCGCGGCGGCGGGGAAAATGCTGGAAGGGGCCGGCGCGGCCGGGACGATCCTGGCGGCCATCGGCCCGTGCATCGGGCCGGAAGCGTTTGAAGTCGGCCCCGAAGTGCTCCAGGCGTTCATCGACGTTTTCGGAGAGGCGGCGCCGATTGCCCGAAAGGCCGATGGCAAGGGAACGGTGGATTTGCGCCTGGCGGCGCGAATGCAATTGTTGAGCAGCGGGCTGCGCGAGTGCAACGTCGATTCCACCGACCGGTGCACGCTGACTCATCGGGACGAATTCTTTTCCCATCGCCGGGAACGCGGCATCACCGGGCGAATGGCCGCGGTGATTGCAGCCAACAGGTCATGACGCGAATCACCCAGATCCGTCTTTTGTTGTTGCTGGCGATCGTTCTGGTGTTTGGCCGGATCGTGACCAACGATTTTGTGGACTGGGACGACGGCCCGCTGATCTACAGCAATCCGAACGTCACGGGACATACGATTGCGGGATTGCTGAACCATTGGAACCCGGCGAGCCCGCGCAATCACTCGATGTACAATCCGCTGGTCTACACGCTCTGGTGGGGGTTGGCGCACTGGGCACACGTCGAAAGCCCCGACCTGCTGGGGGCGACGCTCAATCCGGACATATTCCACGCGGCGAGCCTGGCGGTTCATTGGCTGTGCGCGTGCGCGGTGGTGGAAATCCTCCGCCGGTTGAAAATCGGGGACTGGGCGGCGGCGGCGGGAGGATTGGTCTTCGCCGTGCATCCGCTTCAGACCGAAGCGGTCGCCTGGGCAACAGCCATGAAGGACTTGCTGAGCGGTTTTTTCGCGCTCCTGTCCATTTGGCGATACCTCGTCGCCCTGGAATCGCCGAAGGCCAGGCGAAGGAAGAATTATTGGCTGGCGACGGTTTTCTTCATCATGGCGATGCTCTCCAAACCTTCCGCGGTGATCGTCCCGGCGATCGTGGCGGTGATTGACCGGATGGTTTACCGACGTTCGTGGCGCGAAGTGGCCTGGTGGGTCTGTCCGTGGTTTGCCATGGCGATTGTCATTACCGTCATCGCGGCAAATGTTCAGGAAATAATGCCGGGTGTCGGCGGTCCGCTGTGGGCGCACCCGCTGATCGCGATGGATGCGCTGGCGTTTTACCTCGGCAAGCTGATTTGGCCGATCGGCCTGCGCTTTGATTACGGCCGCAGCCCGGCGGCGGTGCTGAGCGACCCGGAGCTGCATCATCCCCTCTATTGGACGTGGATTTTCCCGGCGGTCCTGGCGGTGATTCTCTGGCGGATGAAGCGAAAAATGCTCGGCCTGGCCGGACTGGTTTTTGTATTGGGCGTTCTGCCGGTCCTGGGGCTGAAGACTTTTGCATATCAGTATTACACGACGGTGGCGGATCGATACGTGTATTTGTCGATGCTGGGAGTGGCGCTGGCGATTGGATGGTGGATCGATGGGCACAAGAGCCGCGTCGTCAAAATCGCGACCTGCGCGGTGATCGTGGTTTTGGGATCGCTGTCGTTCGTGCAGGCCGGGCGATGGACGGATACTGACACGCTTTATAGTTACTCGCTGAACGGCACGCGGCCGATTCATTACATCATTTGGGGCGAATATCAGGACCATCTTGCAGAGCCGTGCTTTCTCAGGGCCATCCAAGCTGGACGCCAGGGCCAGATATCGCAGGCCAGGGAATTCGCCAGGCAGGGAGACGCGTACATGGAGAAGGCAATGCAAGACTACAGGACGGCGACTCGGCTGGAGACGACGGATACGAATGGATACGACCACTTGGCGACGGATTTGACGCTGCTGGGCAGGATTCCCGAAGCGATCGAAGTGGTGAAGCAATGGATGAAGGTCGAGCCGCTGGTCAAGCCGCAGGCCGGGCCGTACGGGCGGGAAAAGCCTGGCATGCTGGAGGAGATGCTAGGTAAGCTTTATCTACAGAACCATCAATACCCCGAAGCGGTGGACATGCTGAAACGGTCGCTGGCGCTGAAGTCCGACCCGGACGTCCAGAAGACGCTGGAGAAAGCCGAGAAGCTGGCCCAGCCGGCGACGCGGCCGGCGAAATAGCCCGGATTCTTCACCGCGGAGATCGCAGGGAAAATACGATTTTGCCACAGATGAAAAAATGTCATTTGTCATTGGTCATTTGTCATTTGCCATTGGTCATTTGGAAGACAATTCACGATCGGCGATGCCAATGACAAATGACAAGTGACAAATGACAAATGACCATTAGACCGATTTCGGTCGGATCACGGCGATGGCTGATTGCCATGGAATGCCTGCCGCTCCAGAACGTAGAAATCATCGAGCGACGGGCGAAGATCGACGGCGGCGATCTCGTCCTTTTCGGCGTCGGCATCGTGGCGGGCGATGAGCCAACGATTCGAGAGCCATTCGAACTGCGTCTGACAACGAACGTTCTTGGGGGATTCGTCGTTCAGAAAATTATCGTCGGCGGCGGCTTCCTGGCGGTCGTGGTGCGGCTCGGTGACGTGGGAGCCGCAGGTGTATCGCAATAAAATCCGCGGCGAGTCCGATTGCGCGGGCGGATCGTAACTCACGTCCCAGACGACGAACTGACGCCGGCGCCAATTGCCCTTGGCATCCTGGAAGAGCAGGGGATGGGCGCGGATGAAGGAAGGGAAAGCTTCGCAGTCGCGTTGGAACGACTTGATGGCAAGATGAATCTCCAGATCGGGCTGCGTGGCGGGCGCGGGCTGGGTGGCCGGGGCGGGCGAGGGGGACGCGACGGTGGTTGGGATGGCATGAAGGCGGTCCTCGGCCTCGGCCTCGCCGCGACGGGCGCGATCGATCAACTGGCGGATGAATACGCTTTCGATCGTGCGGTGACCGACGGTGTCCAGGACGAATCGGTATTGGCCGGCGGCGGCGGTGTAATCCTCATCGGCCATCAACGCGTCGCCGCGAATCGTGGCGTCGGCGAGGTTTTGCACGTTGCGGCTCTCCCAATTGTCGGAAAACAGGATGACGCAGGCCACGGCGAACAATCCGATCGAGGCGAGAAGAATCGTCCACCACAGGGCGGCTGGAATGCCTCGCCGCGGAGCGGGAGCGGCGCCGGCCGGCGCGGGTTCGATCGGCTCGTCGGGGCCGGGTTCCTCATCGGCATCGGGAACGTCGTTGAGCGCGCCGCAGGCGGGACAGAATTCAGTGATCCCGGCGAACTCCTCGCCGATTTCAAACGTTTCCCCGCATTCGGCGCATGTGATACAGATCAAGGCTAAAACATCCGATCAGGCGGCGACTTCATGCTCGGCGGCGACGCACCCGTCCCCCGCGGGCGGCGTGAAAGTCCGGCGGTCCTTGTTGTTGGTGATCACCACCGTTTCCCACAGATCGATGCTTTCCAGCTTGAAGCGATAATCGACTTCCACCCCCGTCCGCCGGATCAGGTCGTGTAACGGCAAATCGCTGCGCCAGCCGAGCATCGTGCAAAGCGGGCAGAGAAATTTCTCGACCATGGCGATGAATCGATTGGTGGATTGAAAATGGTTGACGATGACGATTCGCGCATCCGGCTTGGAAACGCGCTGCGCCTCGGTGATCAGCCGGCAGGGATCGCTGACGACGCTGATGACGTGGCTGATGAAAACGTGATCGAAGGCGTTGTCGCGGAAGGGAAGCTCAAGGGCGTTGGCCTGGAGGAGTTGGGTGGGTGCGAGTCGCCGTTGCAGCAGCTTTTTCCGGCATTCGCGGAGCATTCCGCCGGAGAGATCGATGCCGACGATGTGCGCATGGCGCGGATAAAAATCGAGGGAAGCGCCGGTTCCGATGCCCAGATCGAGCACCCGGTCGCCGGGGTTGATGGCCATGTGCGAAATCCCCCGCGCGATTCGGCGTCGCACGAGCTTGCCGAAGGTCACGTCATAGAACATCGAATGGAAGTCGTAAATATTGCGCGTGCTGGATTCCTGCATGGCCACGGAAGGTGCTCCTTCACCTATAAGTTAGCGGGTTTGGGGGGGTTTGCCAAGATTGAAAGCGGTGCATTTGTTCAGTCGCGCCAAAGGCGCGAAAGAGGAATCGATAGATCGGCAAACGGCGGCAATTGGACGACCTGGTTCTGTTCGCCACGGCCGGCGGGGACGTATTTACCGGCTTCCAACCGCCAAGCTTCGATGGTTTTGGCCACGGGATCGACGATCCAATAATAAGCGACGCCGGCATCGCAGTATTGAGCGAATTTATCTGTTCGGTCAATATCGACGCTGCTGGGACTCGCAACTTCGACGGCCAAGTCGGGTGGGCCTTCCATGGCTTTCTTGCCGATCAGGTGCGCTCGCTCCCTGCAGAAAAAGAGGATGTCGGGCCGGCGTACATTAAAGCGACCCAGGATGGTGTCGATATCGCTGTATACCTCACCCAGATCGAGTTCGCAGGCATGGATGTTCAGCAGCGTTGCCAACTGCATAATCGCATACCCGTGCTGAGGAGTTGGACTAGGACTCACGGCAATTTCTCCTTCCACCAGTTCCAGCCGAACGCCTGGGGGATCTTCGCCAAGTTGAAGAAACTGCTCGGCGGTCATTTTGGTCGTGCTGAGGATGGGCATGGCATGGGACATTCTACCTAAAGGACATTAGGCGGGGCAAAGCCGGATAGCCGCGACATCGGCCGGGAAACGAGGTTTTTGGGGCTGACGGCGGCGGAAAATCTGACACTTTGCCCAAATATGTCCCATCCACCCCCCCTCCCCCGCTGCGTGAGAAAGTGGAGCAGTAGAAAGTTGAGCAGTAGACGGGGGTTTGGTCATCATAAAACTACGGTCGCAGAATTGGCCCTGATGCGGCGGTGACAAAACCCCCGTTTTCGATGCCGCGGCGCGGGGTTCCGTTACCGTTACCGCGGGGTGTTACTTGAAAAAGCATCGGTCGGCCATTTTGTCGCCGTTCAAGCCAAGCCGGGATAACGGCTGGATCGGCATCTAGAAGTCAGCCTCCTCTATATCTCTAGCGGAGAGGTGAAAGAATTGGACGTGGTGTGCGAGGCAAAGCCGTGATTTGTTTA
>JBEKKC010000196.1:0-7421 GCA_050010915.1 Tepidisphaeraceae bacterium
CTGTCGCCGGGGCTGGTCAAAAGCCGGGACTTGGCAAAGATCGCCGGCCAAGACAGGGGCGGAGCATTCGGATCCGTCGATGCGACAAATTGGGTGGACGAATCCACCGTAAATTCGACGGGCTGGGCGATCATTCCCTATCGCCGCGATCCAGCGGAAGTCGTCCTCCTCGCCGGAGAAAATGAGAGCGGCTCGGCCATCGCGTTTGCCGAGACGCTGGTCGGCGACGAACGGCCGGACGTGGTGAAGGCAACGCACGACCCCAACTACAGGCTGAGCGGCTGGGCCACTACCTTCAAATCTACTGATGTGCCGCCGGGCACAAAAATGATCTCCGCATGGGTTTACGACCCGGAGACTGGGCGGGCCCATCGGTTGGAGGAGGCTCGTCCGTTTTTCCGGCCAAAGCCCGCTGCCAAGCCGGGTTCCCCGATTCCGCATTGAGAATGCGGCGAACCTCGGAAATGGCGAATCTGCCGAATCTTATGAAAAAACTTGACAGTCAACCCAATAAAAATACTATAGACAATCGGCTGGAGAGAATGGCCTGTGGCGGCTTGTCGCCCTCGGCGGGGGGCGTTGGGCCGAGGGTCTTTCGTTGAGGGCGCGGGAGAAGTTCTAAGGAGCAGCATTTGAGTCCCCTTACCAAATTGTTCGTCGCGTTGCTGGTGATTGTGTCGATGTTGAACGCCGCGGCGATCGTGGTGTTCGTCAACGAGGCGCAGCCGTTGAAGCCGCAATTGGATGCGTTGAGTCAACAGTTGGCGTCGGTGCGTTCGGAGGCCGCGGCCAACCTGGCGGCGAAGAACAAGGCGGAAGGCAATTACAACGCCGAAGTGCTGTTGCATCAGAGGGACAACAGCAATTACCAGGGTGCGATCACCGGCGTCAAATCGGATTTGAACAATGCCGCCGTGACCATCGCCCGCTTGCAGGCCGACAATACCAATCTTCAGGCGGCGATGAACCAGGCGAACAGCAACGTGCAGCTTTCAACCTCGACGGCGAACAAGCTACAGGAGCAGGTGACGCAGCTTCGCACGTCCAACGACACCCTGGCCAAGCAGAACGAGGAATTTGGCCGTCGAAACGCACAACTCACCAGCACGCTGGAAGGCCTGGTGGCCAAGGACGAGGAGACTCAGGAACAATTGGCGCAGGTGAAAGACGACAAGCAGAAGCTGGCGGGAGCTTTGAAGGAGCGGGGATATGATCCCGACCTGATCCTCCAGGCGCCGGTCGCCAACGCCCTGGGCGCTCCAGCCATCGAAGGCGTGGTGCGGGAGAAAAGCCTGATCAACGGCAACACGTTCGTGACGATCTCGGTGGGAAGCGCCGACGGCGTGACCAAGGGGATGAGGTTTTACGTCATCAACGGCGCGGATTTCCTGGGGATCGTGACCATCGACACGGTGGATTCGGATAATTCCATCGGCAAGCTGGAGGGCGATCCGGCCAAGATAACCCAGGTTCAGAAGGGCGACGAGGTCAAGACGCAGCTTCGCGGATCGTAGCTTTTGCATTGGATTGGAGTTTGGTCATGAGTCGGATCGCAACGGGTGATCGTCCGGTACTGGTCAAGCCGTCGAACAACGTATACACGGTGCTGGTGGCGGTGGCATTGCTGGTGAACGTCATCTGCTTTGGGCTGATATTGCTGCGTTTCACGGCGGTTTTCGGGGACAAGGCGAATTTGTTTTCAACGCATTGACGCGCGTCGCACTTCGGCTGGCCGCGGGGCTGGCAAGCGACGCGGCCAAGCGCAAACCAAAATGCCGTTCCGGCTGCGTGATTGCCTGCCATTCTCAGGGTTCGGCGCCCAGGGGTTCAAATTTCTGGAAACGGGCCGGCTGATCGACCAGGAATTGGAATTGGTTCCGCCGTCGGAGCAATGGATTGACGCGATGCTGGCGGCGTGCCGGCACCCGCTGTCGCTGGAGAAGTCGCCGGCGCTGGCGGATGCCTCGCGGCAACAGTTTTTGGAATTTGTGAAGAGCTGCCCCCAAGGCCGGCAGCCGGCCAATGCCTCCGCGGGAATCGCGCCGGCCTATCACTTCTGGATGCTCGTTTGCGACAACCCGCAACCGGCCATCGCCGGGGGAATCAACCTGCGGATCGGGAATCAATACGACCTGGTGATGTACAACGGACAGGTGGGGTATCACGTTTACCCGCAGGCGCGGGGACGCCATTACGCCGAGCGGGCATGCCGGCTGCTGTTTCCGCTGGCGCTTCGGCATGCGATCAATCCGCTGTGGATCACGTGCAATCCGGACAATTTCGCGTCGAGGCGGACGTGCGAGCGGCTGGGGGGCAAGCTGGTGGAGATCGTGCCGGTGCCGCCGGAGCATTCGCTGTATGCGCGCGGCGAGCGGGAAAAGTGCCGGTATCGCATCGACCTGACGTGAGTTCGGCGACGGGAAGCGTCAGTCCTGCCGCTTTGGGGCGCGAAGGGCGGCGATGGCGTTGGCGATGACGGAGATGACTCCGCCGACCACGACCAACACGGCGGCGTAGAGCCAGCCCTGCCAGGTCACGGCCGCGGCCGGATCGAAAACGACGGGGGGAGGCGGAGACGAGGCAACGACGTCGGCAGCCGCGGCGGCGGGTGCGGGAGGGGTTGGAACACGTTTGGGGGGAGCCGTGCGAAGCACGACTTTCTGATCGCCGGCACCCGCGATTCTGCTCCTATATCCGTTGGGAGTGTTGTAGGAGAGGTTCAGGCGGTCGCCGGAGACGACGGAACAAGTGAACTGACCGCTGGCGTCGGTGGTGATACTGCTGTAGCCGGTGCGCGGGCCGTTCAGGTTGATTCGCGTGCCGGCGACGGGCTTGTCATCGGCGTCGAGGAGCACGCCGGCAATGGTGGAATCGCGTTTGTAGAGGGTGAGATCGCGCGCGCGGGTCGTTTGGCCGGGCTGCAAGCGAAGATCGGAGGTGTTGGCCTGGCCGTAGCCGTCGCGCATGGCCTCGACGGAATAAACGGCGTCGGCCCAGAGCGAGGGAACGGTGTAATTTCCCTGCTCGTCGGTGATGCCGCCGGTTTGCCTGAAGGCATTACGGCCGATGCCGATGATGAGGTCAATTTCAGCTCCTTTGATGGGCTGGCTCTGAGGATCGAGCACACGGCCGGAAATAGATGCCAGGGCGTTTTTTCCGAGTTGAATGACGACATCGCCGTGCGAGGCCAGGTTGACGACCAGAGCCTTGGAAGTTGCCAGGTCCTGGAAGCGGGCGCGGAACTGGAGTCGTCCGGTGCGTGGCATGGGGAACGTTTGGAAAGTGCCGTCGGCGCCCGTGGCGAGGGCGATGCGTTGGACCATGGGCAAATCATCTGAAGAGGTAAGAACCGAAGCGTCGGCAACTGGGTGGCCATCGGGATCGACGACCTTTCCTTTCAGGGGGGCCATGAGCACGCGAGGGAGGCGGAACTCGACGGAAGCGGTTTGACCGTCGGCAATGGTGATGGTTTTGCTGTCGGGGCTGGGCCTGCCGAAACCGTCGGCGGGAGTGCTAGACGCGACGTAGACGAGCTGTTCGCCGGGAGGAACGCGGGCTTTGAAGGCGCCGTTGGCATCGGTGCTGACGGACTGAATGAATGATGCATCTCGCGGATATGCTGGGCCGCGGATTTCGACGGGAACGCCGGCAACGGGGTTGCCGTTATCGGCGGCGACAGTCGTGCCGGTGAGGATCACGCCGGGGATGAGAGACAAGTTGATCGCGGATTTGGCGCTCCCGGCGACGAGATTGATTTTTTCAACGGCTTTGGCTGTCCAGGATTTTTGCAATTCCTCATCAGGATAAAGAGTGACGACGTATTGTCCGGGACGAAGCTGCTTGACGGTATAGGAGCCGTCAGCGGCCGTAACGGCTTCGACATACCCAATTTCGCTGGATTGTGCGGCCACGGCAATTCCGGCGGCGGGTTTGCCGGTTGTGGCATAGGTAACTGCGCCGGAGATGGCGGAAGCGACAAAAAGGTGGATGGGATCGGCATGAGTTTTCCCAGCGGTGTCAAGAACGACCCGGTCGCGGTAGGCAAGTTGGGCATATCGCTCGTCGGCAACGGCGAACTCGGCCTGCGCGCCTTGCGGGAGGCCGGGGATGGTGCAAACGCCGTTGGCATCGGTAGTGGCGGACCACGGAGGGTTGTAGTCGGGGGGAATCCAAATGCTCATGGACTGTCCGGTCATGTTCCGAGGAAATTGGACGTATCGGAGCGAAATGGCGACGCCGACGACGGGCTTTTTGTCGGGGGTGAGGAAAGTGAGCGTGACGTCCGTGCGGCGTGAAAGACGAATCTCGGTTGGACGATCGGGGAGAATCGGTGCGCCGCCGAGTCCGAAGCCGGGGGCAGCGGCGTCGAATTCACCACGGTCAATATCGGTCCGAGGAAAATGGAAATCTCCGTTATCGTCACAGCGCGTGGTGGGCGCATCGCGACGGGCGGTGAGATCGGCTGCGACGGGGCCTCCAGGAAATCTGATGAGATAGACGGCGGCATCCTTTACGGGCTTGCCGTCGGGGCCGACGACCTTGCCGGCGTAATCGGAGGCAAGGGCCACGGAACCGAGCAGAGTCACGACCAGAATGAAAAGGGGGAAAGGTTTCACAATTGCCTAAACGGTTAGACGGAACTAATTGGCCGTTATTTCACGGGGATGAGTATATTCGTCGGATCAGAGATAGAATAGCAGTATGCCATTTAGCGCGATTCCAGAAGTTCTCGAAGAGCTGAAAGCCGGACGAATGATCGTCCTGACGGACGATGAAGACCGGGAAAACGAGGGGGACTTGGTGATGGCGGCGGAGAAGGTGACGCCGACGGCGATCAACTTCATGGTGACGCACGCGCGCGGGCTGATCTGTTTGCCGCTCACGCCGGAGCGGTGCGATCGTTTGCAGCTTCATCCGCAATCGGATCGGAACACGGCGCGGCTGGGGACGGCGTTCACGGTGACGATCGACGGACATCCCCGGTTTGGGGTGACGACGGGCGTCTCGGCGAAGGACCGGGCCAAGACGATCCAGGTGGCGATCGCGGAGGATGCGCAGCCGCAGGACCTGCTGCGGCCGGGGCACGTCAATCCGCTGCGGTCGAGGGACGGAGGCGTGCTGGTGCGCGCCGGGCAGACGGAAGGATCGGTAGACCTGGTGCGGTTGGCGGGGATGAAGCCAGCGGCGGTGATCTGCGAAATCATGCGCGAGGACGGCGAGATGGCTCGCCGGCCGGAGCTGATCGCCTTCTGTCAGAAACACGGGCTGAAGATGTGCTCGATCGCGGAACTGATCAGCCATCGGCTGAAACGCGAGCAGTTCGTGCGGCGGATCGAAAGCGTGTCGTTGCCGACGCGATGGGGAGTGTTTCAGCTTCATGCGTTCCAGAGCGTGATCGATCCGCAGCCCCATTTGGCTCTGTGCAAGGGAGGGGTCGGAGACCTGGATAAGGACGGCAAGCCGATCATGCACGAGGAGCCGGTGCTGGTGCGCGTGCACAGCGAGTGTTTGACGGGGGACATTTTCGGCAGCGAGCGATGCGATTGCGGCCCGCAGCTTTCGACGGCGATGCAGATGATCGAGAAGGAAGGCAAAGGCGCGCTGGTATATCTGCGTCAGGAAGGCCGGGGAATCGGGCTGGCCAACAAGTTGCACGCCTACGCCTTGCAGGAGAAGGGATTGGACACGGTGGAGGCGAACCAGCGATTGGGGTTGCCGGTGGACAAGCGCGATTACGGAATCGGAAGCCAGATTCTGCGCGATCTGGGATTGCGGAGGATTCGGATCATGACGAACAATCCGAAGAAGATTTACGGGATCGAGGGGTATGGGCTGAGCGTGGTGGAAGAGGTGCCGATCCGGATCGAGCCGGGCGAACATAATCGGGGGTATTTGGAGACGAAGAAGGCGAAGATGGGACACCGGTTGTGAAGTCCATTGCCAATTTCCTATTTCCTATTTTTGAATGGCTCTGGTCTGAAACTCAGAACTTTTGCTTGACGAAAGACCAGCGGTTCCTAAAATTAGAACCCTGTGCGGATTCTCACCTGGAGGGCGTTGCGGGAGTTCGGAAACAAGTGGCCCGCCGCCGTAAATCCGCTACAGGAATGGTACAAGCTCGCGTTGCGGGCGACATGGCGCAACTTCGCCGACGTGAAAGCGACGTTCGGCCAGACGGATCGGGTAAGGGTCCGGAGCGGCCAGACGGTCTGTGTGTTCGACATCGGCGGCAACAAGTTCCGCCTCGTCGCCTTCGTCAGTTACGCCAAAGGCAAGGTGTACGTACTGCGGGTGATGACACACGGCGAATACGACAGAGGCAACCAGCGATGGAAAGACGAACTATGAACAATCGTGCCGCGGCCAAAATTCCGGCGGCGGTCTCCGCGCTGCCCAAATCCTACCTTGCCCTGATGGGCGAGTTTCCGCTGCGACCGATTAAGAACGGAACGGATTATGACCGAGTCGCCAAAATCGTTCACCGGCTTGCGCTGCGCGAGGGCGGACTTGACGCCGGCGAGGAGGCATATCTCGAAGTCCTGGAAGCGATGGTTGAGCGGTACGATCGTGAACATTACGCGGTCAATATCGACGATGTAAGTCCCACACGAGCGTTACGAATGCTGGTGGAGCAGGCCGGCATGAGCGTGACGGAATTGGGCGAGTTAGTGGGCAGCAAGGGGGCGGCATCGGAACTTCTCAGCGGCAAACGGAAGGAACCAAGCAAGGCGCAGATCGCCAAGTTGTGCGCACGGTTCAGAGTAGATGCCGGTGTATTCCTACTGCCTGCCAGGATGCCCGCCGACGCGGCGTAATAACGAATGGACTGAATTAACTTTTTTCTAAATTCAGATCTGCCCTGTTTTTGGTTCCCCGAGGGGTATCGGCTGAGCGTGGTGGAAGAGGTGCCGATCAGGATCGAGCCGGGCGAACATAATCGGGGGTATTTGGAGACGAAGAAGGCGAAGATGGGACGCCGGTTATAGAAGCCTGAAATCCGAAATCCGAATGGCGAATGAAAACCCATTCGGGCTTGATTCGTCATTCGGATTTCGGATTTCGGATTTTCAGCATCATTCCATCTGATATCGCATCTCCACCTGCGGTCCCACGACCCTGACCGTCATATCGTGTGCGATATCGGCGTACATCGGATCCGCCGTCGCGCTGCCCCAGGCGAGGGCGAATTGCTCGAGCTGGGTCTCGGCGTGCATTTTTTCGCTGACGCCCAGGACCACCTCGTTGGCCTTCAAATCGCGGGCGGCCGTGGCAATGGCAAACAAGGGATTGTTGGTCGGCAAAACGACGGGGTGGACCTCCTTGCCGACCTGCTCGGCGACGGTCACGATCTTGGTGAGGAGATCGCGGTCGCCCTCGTCGATGCTGGTTTCCTGGGGCGTGATGCCGGCGGTTCGCGCCGG
>JBEKKC010000197.1:0-7321 GCA_050010915.1 Tepidisphaeraceae bacterium
TCCGCAAGACCCGGACTGGAAGTACGAGTGAGGAGAAGATGACCCCCAGCATTGCAATTCAACAAAGTGAGTGGACGCTGCCGGATCGGGGGCGCGTTGGAGTTCTGTGCCTGATTGCCACGGAGTTCGCACTCTTCACGATCTATTTGGTGGCCTATGCCTTCTATATCGGGAAGAGTCTGACCGGTCCCACCCCGAGCCAAGTCTTGGAATTGCCGATCTGGCCAACAATCTGCCTCCTTACGAGCAGCGTAACTGTGGCGATTGCGGCCCGTGCGCTGAGGAGTAATCAACTCCGGAGGTTCAAGGTATGGACCGCGGTGACGATTCTGCTCGGCCTGGAATTCCTGCGGCAAACCGCTCTCGAATGGCGCCACCTGATAGCAGACTGGCACCTGACAATTACCACGAATCTGTTTGGCACCACCTTCTACTCGCTGGTTGGACTACACGCGAGTCACGTGGTGCTCGGCTTAACCTTGCTGTCTCTCATGCTGGCTCTTGGGCTGAGGGGCAGCATGTATGGACAGGCTCGGCGATTCGAATTGCTGGCCTGGTATTGGCACTTTGTAGACGCTGTCTGGGTCGCGGTGTTCACGGTCGTCTACGTGATTGGACGTTAATCAATGCACGAAAAAACTTCAAATTCGATTCTCGTTCCGGCGCCGACGGCGTGGCCCTTCATTGCCGCGCTCGGCATCACGCTGATGTTCTCCGGGATAGTTACGCACATCGCTGTGACCATGGTCGGCACGGTGATGCTACTGCGCGCCGCCATCGGCTGGTGGTTTGATGTGCTGCCTGAACAAAAGGAAGAGGAGGTACCAGTGGACTTGGGCGATGCTGCCGCGACGCGTGTGGCGGCGAGTTTTTTAAAGGTCGCCCGGCTCATGACCGGCGTCGAAGGACATCGCGTCCGAATTCCGGTGGAAGTGCATCCTTATTGGACAGGCGTGTACGGGGGACTCGTGGGTGCCGTCGCTATGGCGGTAGTGGCCGTGCTGTTTGGTTTGATCGCACAGGGAAGCATTTGGTATCCGATCAACCTGTTGGCTGCCGGCATTGTGCCGTCGTTGGATCAGGCGTCCACGGAGCAGCTTAGGCAGTTTAGCGAAGCGGGTTTGATCGCTGGATCATTCATCCACTTGATGATCTCAATTTGTGTGGGCCTGCTCTACGCGATCTCGCTCCCCATGTTTCCACGCGGTGCCACTTGGCGCAGCGGTCTGATTACTCCAGTGCTGTGGTCGGGACTCGTTGCCGCCACGCTCAACGTGGTCAACCCTACGCTAAACGAACGGATCAACTGGATCTGGTTTGTGGGTTCGCAAATTGGGTTCGGCTTGGCCTGTTCGTGGGTCATCGCACGCACCGCGAAGATCAAAACCATGCAGAGCTGGCCGTTAGCCGCAAGAGCGGGTATCGAAGCACAGACCGAGTCTGAGGAGAAGACCGACCTATGAAGCGCGCTGCTGCTTGGTTACCTGCGGGTATCGTTGTCCTTCTGGCCGGCTGCGACCATCCGACCGAAAAGTACGTATTGCCCGATCGAGTCACGGAGTTTTCTGTTCTCTATAAGGACAATTGCTCTGGTTGTCACGGGCTTGACGGGCGCTTAGGCGCCGCCCGGCCGCTGAACGATCCCCTGTACCTGGCTGTGATCAGCAAGTGGCAAATGCGGGACGTGATCGCAAAGGGTGTTCCCGGGACGGCGATGTCAGCCTTCGCGCTGGCGTAATCCTGGGTCTGATGAAGGCGATCGACGGCCGCCTTGCTGGCCGCCGCAAGATCGGACTGATCCTGCGCCAAGACATTTTGGGCATCGCGCAGTTTCGCTTCGATGGTGACGCACTGGGGCAGCGGCGGAGGCGCGGCAACAATGACGGGCTTGACCTCTTCCGGCGGTGGGGGCGGCGGCGCTTCAACCACGACCGGCGGCGCCTCCTGGGTCGCCGGCTCCGTTGCCACCGGCTGGACAACGACGGTTTTCACAACGACTTGCGGCTTCTGATTGAGATAGAGCGCAACCATCCCCCCCAAGCCAAGAACCACGAGAAACGCCAGCGCTTCGCCCTTGCGATTGCTCGTCTTCCGCCGCATGGTAAACCTCCAAGCCCACCCGAAAAAACAGATAGGCTAGACGATTCTACGCCCGCGTCATTTGCCGTCAAATGATTGTGATTCATTCGGTCATTCGGATTTCGGATTTCCACCACCGCCTCCATCATTGCCCCCGCGGCCGAAAATTCTTATGATGTTTGGCTCGCCTGTCGATGGACGTTCCATCGCGGGCGGGAGGATACCGTGCTGCCGGCATCGCGTGGGCGCCGGCGGCGAATTTTTGGGCCACGCATTTTACGAGGCATGGGCGAGCCTTTCCGCTCGCCGCATTTGGTTTTATGGTTGATTACAATCTGATTAATTCGCTGGGAAACATTGACGCCGACGTGAACGACGCCGTCGCGACGGCGCTGGGCGACGCGGCCGACGATCTGACGAAGCTGGTGGCCGGCGACGAGGTCCAGGACTTCACTCCGGGGGCGATTCTCAAGGGAAAAATTTCCAGTGCCGCCGGCGACGATTTCGTCGTCGAACTTGGGCTCAAGAGCGAAGGGGTTTTGGAGCGCGCGGAGTTTGACGAGCCGGACAACGTGAAGGTCGGCGACGAGGTGAAGGTCCTGCTGGAGGACGTCGAGGGCGACACCGGCCTGGTCAGGATCAGCAAACGCAAGGCCGACCGCATCATCAATTGGGAAACCATCATGCTGTCCAAGAAGGAGGGGAATCCGGTCTCCGGCAAGGTCACCAAAAAGATCAAGGGCGGGTTGCTGGTGGACATCGGCGTCCCGGTGTTTCTCCCCGCCAGCCAGGTGGACATTCGCAGGCCCGGCGAGATTTCCGATTGGATCGGCCGCACCATCGACGCCGTCATCCTGAAGATCGACGAGGAGCGGCGGAACATCGTCATTTCCCGCCGCAAGATGATCGAGCAGCAGCGCGAGGAGATGAAGCGCAAGACCCTGGACGGCCTCCAGGTGGGCGAAGTCCGCAAGGGCGTCGTGAAGAACATCGCCGATTTCGGGGCGTTTATCGACCTCGGCGGGATCGACGGCCTGCTGCACATCACCGACATGAGCTGGGGCCGCATCAACCATCCCAGCGAAATCCTGAAGATCGACCAGGAAATCGAAGTGAAGGTCCTGTCGATCGACAAGGAAAAGGAAAAGATCGCCCTGGGCCTGAAGCAGAAGGAAGCAAGCCCCTGGGAGAATATCGAGCAGCGTTATCCCGTCGGCAGTGTTCACGACGCGGAAGTCGTCAACATCATGTCCTATGGCGCGTTCTGCAAATTGCAGGAGGGCGTCGAGGGCCTGGTCCACATCAGCGAGATGTCCTGGACCAAGCGGATCAATCATCCCAGCGAAGTCGTCACCCAGAGCCAGCACGTGAAGGTGAAGGTGCTGGAGATCAACAAGGACAAGCAGGAAATCTCCCTGGGCATGAAGCAGGTGGAGGAGAACCCCTGGGAACGCGTTGCCGAGAAGTATCCGCCCGGCTCCGTGGTCGAAGGCAAGGTCCGCAACATCGCCAACTACGGCGCGTTCGTCGAGATCGAGGAAGGGATCGACGGCCTGCTGCACGTTTCGGATTTGTCCTGGACCAAGAAGATCGGGCATCCCAGCGAAGTGCTGAAGAAGAGCGAGACGGTCAAGGCCGTCGTGCTCTCCGTCGATCAGGACAAGCAGCGCATCGCCCTGGGCCTGAAACAGATGCAGGAAGACCCCTGGACGACCGTAATCCCCGCCAATTACCAGCCCGGCATGGTCGTGAAGGGTCACGTCACCAAGATCGCCAACTTCGGCGTATTCGTCGAGCTGGAGCCGGGGCTGGAGGGGCTGCTGCACATTTCGGAAATCTCCGACCAGAAGGTGGAGAAGCCGGAGGACATGCTGAAGGTGGGCCAGGAATTGGAAGTGAAGATCCTGCGCGTGGACAGCGAGGAGCGGAAGATCGGACTATCCCTGAAGCGTGCCCAGTGGGCGCAGGAAGAGGAAGCCCGCGAGACCGCCCGAGCCCAGCGCGCCGAAAAGCGCGGCCTCCGCGGCGGCCTCGAAGGCGGCGAGCATACCCGCGGACTTGGCGATATCGACCTGGAATGAGGGCATTCTCATTGGTCACTTGTCATTGGTCACTTGTCATTAGTACCGCCGATTGCGAAATACCTTCCAAATGACAAATGACCAATGACCCCTTCCCCTTGACTCTCCAAATCCCCCGATAACCCAAAGTCGGTCCAACCGCCAACCGATATGTCCCAAGGCACTGTCGCCCAAAGACTTTGAAGATCGGCAACTGGCGCATCGCTTTCGCGATTTGCCCAGAACTGAGCGGGTCCGATAAGCGTACTGAACAGTGCCGAACCTATGTCTGCCACCGCCGTTCAATCGGGCCTGCAACTCTATCTGCGTCAGATCAACCGCTCCCCGCTGTTGACCGCGGATGAGGAGAAGGACCTTGGCCGGCGGATCATTCGCGACAACGACCCCGCCGCACGCGAGACCATGGTCCGATCCAATCTCCGCCTCGTCGTCAACATCGCCAAGCATTACGTCAACCGCGGCCTTTCGCTCCCCGATTTGATCGAGGAAGGCAACATCGGCCTGCTCAAGGCCGTCGAAGGATTCGATCCCGAAAACGGCGCCCGCTTCAGCACCTATGCCAGTTGGTGGATCAAGCAGTCCATCAAACGCGCCTTGATTAACAGCGTTCAGCCCATCCACATCCCGGCGTACATGATCGAGATGATTTCCAAGCTCAAATATGCCATGCGCGAACTGGAGGAACGTCTTGGCCGGCTTCCCAATATCGATGAGCTTTCCGCGCACCTGAAGATGCCGGCCAAGAAACTGAGGATCATTCGCAAGGCGGTCAAGGCGTACCATTCGCCGACCCAGTCGGGAAGCGCCGACGGAGAGTTGACCATCAACGAACTCGTCGCCGACACCCACAATCCTTCCCCCGACCAAGTCGTTCGCGACGAGGATGAGCTTCGCCATCTCGACGAGTTGATGGCCGACATGGACCCGCGCGCCGCCAGGATTCTCAAGCTCCGCTACGGATTGGAAGGCGACGACCCGCTGACGCTGAAGGAGATCGGCCAGCGCGTCGGCCTCACGCGCGAGCGGGTGCGCCAGATCGAGCACGAGGCCCTCGCCCGCCTTCGCGATGCCATGCTCGTCGGCGCATGATAGAATTACATGGCGCCCTCCCGTCTTTCCGCTCGATGAAGCGACTGATCAAAAATCTCGTTCGTTCAGCCTGGCGAAAGCTAATGCCGAAGCACGCCCGCAATTCGCTTCGCCTTTGGCTCATGCTCGACACGCCCGATTTTTCGCCCCGCCTCATCGAGCAGTTCGACGCCGGCCCGATCGTCGTCCTCGCCCCCCACATGGATGACGAGATCATCGGACCCGGCGGGACAATCCTCCGCCACGTCCAGGCCGGTGCGCCCGTCGCGTTCGTGTACATGACCGACGGAATGAGCGGCGGCCCGCCGACCAATCCGCCGCTGAACGAAGTCCGCAAAGCCGAGAGCCGCAAGGCCGCCGAAATCGTCGGCGTGCGCGATCTAGTCTTTCTCGACGGACCGGATGGCTCGCTCGACGATTCCCCCGCAATCGTCGCCGCCCTGGTGAAAATCCTCGCCGAGCGCAAGCCGGCCATTATCTACGCCCCCGCGCTGACCGATCACCATGCCGATCACTGGGCCACCAATCGAATCCTGCGAAAGTCGATCGACGCATTGCCCGCCGACCTTTGCCGCAACCTCCTCATTCGCGGCTACGAGGTCTGGACTCCGCTGCCCGCCAATCGGATGGCCGATATCACCCAGACGGCCGATGCCAAGCACAAGGCCATCGAGGCCTTCGTTTCGCAGACTCGCCTGCTGGACTATTCCCGCACGATCCTGGGCTTGAACCAGTACCGATCGATGCGCCATCTCCACGGCCAGGGCTACGCCGAGGCATTTCTGGAAACCACGCCGTGCGAATATCGCCGCTTGTTTGATGGGATCGGATTGAAGTCGCCGTTTGCCGATAAGTAACCCGCTGCCCGATGGCGGCAATGCGTTTTGAGCGGTCATCACAATACTACGGTTGCAGATTCGGCCTTGGTGCAATGGTGACAAAACCCCGTTTTCGATGGCGTGGCGCGGGGTTTTGTCACTGTCACACGGGGGATAGTTGAAATTCCCGCATGTCAGCTGTTGGCCGCGGTTTGAAAGGAAATCGAACCGCGGATTTCCCAGCGCGGCGTAGCCGCAACCAAGAAGAGATATCGCGCGGAGGCGCGGTGGCGGGGAGAAGAGAAAGGAGGGGTCAAACTGCCCCCTTCAATTCTCCGCGCCACCGCGCCTCCGCGCGAACCTATTCTTTTGAAAACGAGGTTGTGGGCAAAGCCAACTTGCCATCCGCGTCCATCCGACCCCGATTGTCATCATAAAACTACGGTTGAAGTTCTCGCCTGGGTGGGGCGTCAACAAAAACCCTGTTTTCGACAGCGCCACGGGGGGTTTTGTTGACGTTGACGGGGGAACATAGTTGAAATTCCCGCATGTCGGCCGTTTTGTCGCGGTTTGATGAGGGGTGCATTCGGGCGCGGATGCCGGATGTCGGATCAACATAGAAAAACATCTCCCTCTACCCTTAAGGCCCGGAGGTGAAAGTTTTGGACGCATTTTTGGGAAATCGCGAATGTTTTCGAATTATTTTTTGACGGGGACCACCGGAACGGGGGAGATGGGCGGAATCGTTCCGTATTCGGGGCAACGGTCGGGCGTGGCGCGAAGGTCGTAACCACAAACAGGGCAGAGGCCGCGAGACATGCGGCGCGAGCGAACGCTTGGACGATTCCAATAGAAGCGCGCTGGAAGAACAGAAAGCAATACGACAAGCTTCCAATATGGTATCTCCCAGTCGTCGGAAACAAATCTTCTGGAAACGACAAAGACTCCGTCAGCCGATCCGACTCCCAATCCATATTGGACCCCGTTTAGAATCCCGCCATTCGGGCCCCTTGGACCATCCCATTCAACAGACCTGGCCCAATGCGATGTGTAGCTCAGCGGCCATAAAATGAGTGCGATAACTAGCAACAGCAGCGACATCGCCGCAAGCCCGTTGAACAGCCATCGGCGGAAGCGCTTCTTTGTCATGAGTCACTTGCGATACTTGTGAACGTCGACGACTTTATCGTTGCTGAATTCGATCACGCAGGAATCGCCTTGATAATCCCAAGAGAGATACAGCGGACCATCGGT
>JBEKKC010000198.1:0-7276 GCA_050010915.1 Tepidisphaeraceae bacterium
AGCGAATTTTTGCATCAGCAATCCGGCCATCGTCTCAGCACGTTCGAGGCCCTGCACGTCTTGTACGTTCTGGCCAAGGGCATCGCCCCCATTCACGAGCTAGGCGAATATCACGGCGACATTCACGATGACAACATCATGATCCGCCGTCAGGGCATCGGATTCGAAGTCAAATTGCTGGACTTCTTCGACCTTGGCAAACCCAATCGTTCCAAAATCGAGAAGGACGTGTTGAACCTGATCGAGGTATTTTTGACCTTGGTGGGCGGCCGAGCCGCGTATTCCCGTCAGCCCAAGGTGGTGAAGGAGATCATCCGCGGGCAGAAGGACACGCTGATCCTGGAACGATTCTCCAGCGCCGGCGACATCCAGCGGCATTTGGAGACGTTGGAATGGAACTAATCGGCAGACGGACCTTTGGAAGGCCAATCGTGTTCGCGCCGAAGTTCGGACTCGTCAGACCCTCGCCATTCAACCCGCACGGAGACACGACAATCACCGGCGTCGCGAGAGTACCATTCCAACACCAACAACGAGCATCGCGAGCGTCGCCGGTTCGGGAATTCCTTGGCTCACGATCGTGATCCCGCCGGTGCCGCTGCCGGCATCGACTGGAAGAATGTTCTTGGTTACTTCGACTCCTCCGACGGTACCGTCGAATGTGTCGATCCAGGTAAACGTATAGAGGGTTGGCCCTGGGAGATTGCCCGGCAATACTCCGACCAAGCTCGTGGTGAATTCCAGAAACAGGGCCGGATTCTTTGCCAGATCAGGATCAGCTGGCGTATCGCTGAACGAAAGCGTGTTGGTCGTCTCCTGTCCGGGTAAGTCCACGTTAGGGTCATAATAGAACGGGTAGCTGTTGTCGCCCCCCTTTTCATAAGTGTATCCCCCTGCAACGGGATCTAGAAACGCAGGTGGAGTAGTCAACGGAACTGTGGGGCTGGACGCCGCGAACAAATGACTTGGAGCCGGCCAGACATCAATTGTCTGCTGCCAATTGAACCCCGTAACCCCGCAGACAGTTGCTGCCTCTTTCAGCGAGAGTTCAAGTTTTGGCGTGAAAGTCGCAGTAATCTGGGTTCCGTTGTTTCCTAGCGAGACATTCACTGCTCCGTTTAAGACGTCCTGTGCGGTTATCGCCAGGAGACTGGCGCCATTGTTATAGTTCACTTTGAAGAAATCGTTCGTTGGATTACCCGAAGAGTTGTCAGCTTGAACGATATGACTGCCGTTGTTAAAGGTGCCGGACGCTGAACTGGCCGACAGAACCTTATAAATGTCGCCGTCCACGGGCTGAAAGCCGCTTCCCAGAGCGACGTTCAGGCTACCGCCAAGGCTTGCGGTCCCGCTAATGGCGAGGGAACCGAAATTCCCGGAAGCTGACGTGCCGTTGATCCCGATATTCAAGGCTCCAGACTGCGAATAATTGCCGTTAATGGTCAGCGTACCAGGGTTCGTTGAGCTACCCGGCGACACGTTACCGGAATTTGATACGTTGGCGCCTACCGTTGCAATTCCAGTCAGGACGCCTCCCGAAGAAATGGTCATGCCTCCCGAGGCACTCAAATTGCCCCCGGTGACGTTGAATGTTCCGCCGGAATTAACATTGATCGCCCCGGCCGTCAGCGTTCCCCCTTGCAGGTTGTAAGTTCCGCTTGATCCCGCATAGGCCGCCAGCGTCAGCGTACCGACCACTGTGTGCGTTCCGCCCGTCTGGGTGAACGTTCCCGTTCCGCTGTAGCCTACGTACTCATTGTCACTGACGGAAAGAGAGCCCGCGCCACCAAGCGTGTAAGATCCTGTCGTATAGGCACCGACCATTAATTCTGTGACGTTGTTTGTGCCACCGGTCTGGTTGAACGTCCCATTGCCGGAATCGCCCACATATTCGTAGGTGGCCGTCAGCCCGCCTCCGGACAGACCATATGCTCCACTTGAGCCCGACCCGATGTCGAGCCAGTAAGTCGAATTTGTTCCGCTGGTCTGAGTAATGGCGCCAGCACCGGTGTACCCGACAGACTCGTCGCTAGTGCTGAGAGAACCCGTGAGGCTTAATGTGGATCCCCCACCAACATAGAGCGTAGATGCGAATGCGCTGCCCGTAATCTGAGCTTGGCCGCCGATAGTAACATAAGCAGAGTCGGAAGCCCCCGGCACGACGTTTACGTTCCCCGATGTCGGCGGCACGGTCTTATCAGCCCAGTTGTTGAGGTTAGACCAATCGCCTAGGAGCGGTAGCCAGTAAATCTGATCCGCGAAGGCGGCGCCGCCAAGAGCGTTGAGCACCACATTTGCGCCGAAGATGCAAACGACGGCTAATAGAGCCAACCGCACTATCGAATTAGTCCGGGGAGTACGTGAACCTCGCATATGTTTTCCGCCTTTCCTTTTTTTGAATACCCGAAACCGCGGCTTCAACGTCACGTTCGCGAAAAATGCCGCCACGTCGTGTCGGGCGGTCCCGCATCGCGCTCATGCCCAAGGCGAGCATGAACCAAAGAATGGGCGCCACGTCGGCAAAGCGCCAACCGGGATTGGCCATGCCATCAACGCACTGGGCGACAACAGCGGAGATAGACGCGGTCAGCAGAGTGCGGCGAGATCCGTTCTGCATGGCGAACCACGCGCGACCGCTCAGGATTATGAAGCTGACCAGGATCGATAGGTATAGTGCCAAGCCAATCAGACCAATCTCGGCGGCGGTTTGAAGATATTCATTATGGGCAATGCTGGAAATTGTTGAACCTTCGCGTATCACGTCCTCAGCCGGGGGAATCGCCTTGTTGCCGTGGGAATAGCTGTAGGCGTTCAACGGATATGCCCCGATGCCAATGCCGATAATTGGATGCGTTTGGATCATATCGACAGCGGCGCGCCAAAGGGGTAGGCGCGCCTCGAAGGTCGTAAAACCGGGTGCGAAACGATGGCGAATAATTGACCTGCCGCCCGAGGCGAAAAGAATCACGGGCACGGCGGCAATGAGCAGGGTTGCAATTGCCCAGCGCGCGCCATTGGAATACCTCGCAATTTTCGGCGTTGAGCCTGAAGCGTTTCTGGCAGTGGTGAGTACCGCCGCGACACACAGGCCGACGGCTGCGGCAATCCAGCTTGTACGATTACCAGTAAGCAGCAACGCCGACGCAAGCGGCACCATCGCCGCCACCGCGGTACTCCGGAGGAGCCTGGAAGGACCAGCGCGGATGGTCACTGCGACGAATGGAACCAGGCCGACGAGGAATGCGGCCAAAAGCTCCTTGTTGCCGTAAGCGGCTGACGCAGAGTGCCAGTGCTGTGCGGAACGGGTACTGATTATCCCGGCGATTGAGTCAAGGGCAGCGCAGATAAGAATCAGAAACCAGACCTCGCGTAGCTGCTGGCGCGTGGGAAAGGCGTAGCGAGCGCCGATGTAGAGGACCACGCCACACGCGATTCGGAGCAACTCCGCCAACGCCAGGCCGTGCTCCCGTCCGGCAGAGGGCGCATTGAGCACATACACGATCGCGGCCCAGGCCAGAAAACCCAATGCCAGGACGTCGGGAAACCGAACCAATAACCTGGACCAAACTGATGTCGGAAGGTCGCTTCGCAAGACCAGAATGGCCCAAAGCCCCAGAACTCCGATCCAGATCAACCCTGCGCGAAGCTTAGACGATTCAATATCGTGTCCGCCAACCAGCGGCGCGACCAAGAGAAGCATGGCGAAGGTACTCGAATGCCGCCGGATTTTGTGCGGCACAACGGAAATCCCGCTCCGGGCAGCTCGCAAGTTCCCTTCCCGCCGGCCGAGTGACATGAATTTCTCCCTCGCCTTGCAAAACGCGGAAATTTACGGCAGCGTAAAACAGAAGGCGGCGAACACAAGCGATTTCTTGCTCGAATTTTGGGGACGAATCTCGTGCTATGGAAATATGCGTTTGTTTTGAATTGTTGTTGGTTGCCAAAGGGCAAAGGTTCAAACCAGCGATTCCGACTGCCGGTCATTTCATGTAGTCGCAGCCCCATCCCGCCGAGATCAGAGACGAGCCGCGCTTTGCGACAATCCGTTCCCCAAAAAAGTCGACAAATATTTTCCGCCCGAGGCGTTTGGGACATCCAAGAATGGAATTCTCTCTAACTCGGAAAATTCAGTTGCGCTTGGCGTGTTAACTCGAAACTCGTAACTCGCAACTATCCTGCCGATTTCTTAGCGTTCTCCGCGTGCTCCGCGGTAAATAATCCGGGACCGTCCGCCGGCCTTTCTGCCCTCGCCCCACGATGTTCCCAAACCCCCGGTTATGCTATCTTGTTGGACTAATGCACGTCGGATCGGCAAGATAACAGCGGGTGTGTGATGAGTTTGCAGACAACTATTGATCCGGTGCACAGCCTATTGCCGGTGGAGGTGGATTTGTCCGCGAAGGTGCCGGCGTCTTCCCGGCCGCGATCGGTGTTTCAGAGGCTCAAGTGCCTCATCATCGTGCCGGCGTTCAATGAGGGCCGGTCCGTGGCGAAGGTCGTGCATCGGCTGCACCGGGCGCTGCCGGATTGCCACGTCCTGGTCATCGACGACGGCTCGACGGACGACACCGCCCGGCAAATCCCTCCCAGCGCCACCGTGGTCAGCTTGCCCTTCAATCTGGGGATCGGCGGGGCGATGCAAACCGGCTATCGCTATGCGGCCTGTCACGGATACGACATCGCCATCCAGGTGGACGGCGACGGCCAGCACCGCCCCTGCGAGGTGGAAAAACTCGTCAACGCCCTGGTCGACGGCCAAGCGGATTTGGTGGTCGGTTCGCGATTCCTGGCCTCCGCCGCGTTCGTCCCCTCGTTCACCAGAATGACCGGCATCAAAATCCTGAGCGGTTGGATTCGCATTCTCTGCGGCCTGAAGATCACCGACTGCACCAGCGGATTCCGCGCGGTGAACCGCAAAGTCATTCGCGCCTATGCACACTGGTATCCGGAGGATTATCCCGAGCCGGAGGTTGTCCTCCTGCTCCATCGTTCCAAGTTCAAGGTCATCGAGATCCCCGTGCGCATGCGCCGCCGCATGTACGGCACCAGCAGCATCAGCCTGATCCGCGGGTTGTATTACGTTCTGAAGGTAAGCGTCTGCCTGCTTCTCGACATGATTCGCCAGCCGTGGCCGAGCGGAAAAATCGGCTTGCCGTAAAAATCGGCTTGCCGTAAACGCTGAATTCGAGGTCGTTTTTATGATCGCCCGCATCATCCTCCTGGGTTTCGGAGCAACCGTCCTGATTGTCGCCGTCCGCCGCATGCGCGCCTATCGCCTCAAGGAACGGCACATGCTGATATTCCTTTTCACCGGGTTGCCGTTCCTGGCGTTGGCGATCTGGCCGACGGCCGTCGGCTGGGTGTCCCTCAAGCTGAACGTGCAATACCAGACGGTTGGGCTTCTATGCGTCGCGGGTTTTTTCATCCTGGTGATTTTTGAGCTGCTCACCATCGTGAGCCTTCAGGACCGCAAAATCTCCGCGTTGGCGCAGATCGTCGGCATCCTCATGGAAAAGCAGGGCATAAGCGACCGGCTCGCTACCGAACCCAACGCGGCGCCCTCCTCCGGTCCCGTGCAACCATGATATGACGCGGGTCGCGCTTCTGATCGCCTGCTACAACGGCCGAGAATGTCTGGGCGACTGCCTGCGCTCCCTGCTGGATTCGCGCGACCCGGACATCGACGCCTCCATCATCCTCATCGACAACGCCAGCACCGACTCCAGCGCCGATTTCGTCCAGCGCCAATTCCCCCAGGTCGAGCTGATCCGCCTGAAGGAGAACCGCGGCTTCGCCGGCGGGATCAATGCCGGCTGGGAATACGCCCGCCGCAAATTTCCCGACCTGCAATACGTCGCCGCGATCAATCAGGACATCATCGCCCAAAGCGGCTGGCTGGCGGCGATGGTGTCGCACATGCTCCAGTACCCCTCGACCGCCGCGGTTCAGCCCAAGGTGCTGCTCTGGCCCCAAAAGGACCGCTTCAATACCGCCGGAAACCGCTCGCACTTTCTCGGCTTCGGCCTGGTCACCGCATACGGCGAGCTTGACGCCGGCTTATTCAACCAGACCCGCGAAATTGCTTTCCCTTCCGGCGCCGCCGTCCTGATCCGCGCCCAGGCCCTCGGCGAACGCGAAATCTTCGACGACCTGCTTTTCCTCTATCTCGAGGATGCCGAACTCGGTTGGAAGCTGCGCCAGTTGGGCCATCGGATCGACTACGTGCCCGACGCCGTCATCTGGCACCAATACGGCTTTCACCGCGATTACCGGTATTATTTTTATCTGGAGAGAAACCGCTGGTATCTGCTGGCGACGTATTACAAGACCCCCACGCTGCTGCTCCTGTCGCCGGCGATCCTGGCCATGGAATTGGGCCAACTCTATTTCGCCTGGAGGAACCGCGTGTTCGGGCAAAAGTTGGCGGCGTGCGCGTTCTTCGCCTCGCCGGCAAATCTCGCCCGCCTCCTTCGCCGCCGCCGCCAGGCCCAGCGCCGCCGCCGCATCGGCGACCGCCCGTTCCTCCGCCCCTTCGTCGGTGAAATCGACCTCCCCGAGCTTCGCAGCCAAACCCTCCGCAGAATCGGCAATCCGATCCTCCGAACCTATTGGCGATTGGCCCGCCCATTGATCTTCTGGTGATGGCTCTCGCTCATTTCGCGCGCGCTCTCATTTCGCGCCGGCGGCCCAGCGGTCCACGATGTCGCATAACAAATGCACGATCAGCACGTGCATTTCCTGCACCACCGAAGTCACGTTGCCGGGAACGATGATGGGGTGGTCGGCCAGCGAGGCAGCCTTGCCGCCGTCGCGGCCGAGGAGCGCGACGGTCACCGCGGATTTCTCCTTCCCCGCCTCCAGGCCGCGCAACACGTTCGGGGAATTGCCGGAGGTGCTGAATCCGAAAACCACGTCCCCCGGCCGGGCCAGCGCCAGCACCTGCCGGGCGAAAACCTCGGCGTATCCAAAATCGTTGGCGATGCAACTCATCGCCGGGCCATCGGCGCACAGCGCCGTGGCGGCCAGGGGCCGGCGGGTGCGCAGGAATTTTCCGATCATCTCCTCCGCCAGGTGAATCGCATCCGCCGCGCTGCCGCCGTTGCCGAACGTCAGCAGCCGCCCCCCCCGGCCGAACGATTCGCACAGCAGGTTCCCCACTTCAACGATCTTCGGCATCAGCTCGCCCGAAACGCGCTGCGCCAGGGCGACGTGCTGCTCGACGTAGGATTGATAAACTGGATTCATACTCGAATTCTCGGGCCACCCGGCCGCTTTT
>JBEKKC010000199.1:0-7226 GCA_050010915.1 Tepidisphaeraceae bacterium
CCGCACCTGCTGCGGGGTGCCGCTCACCAGTGTGACCAGATTGTCCACCCCGCCCCAAAGCGCGGGTTTGGCCCATCGAGCCGCCTCGCGGATCGGCGGCCCGGCGGCTCGGTCGGCCCAGTGCAGCACGGGGACCGGATACTCCGCGAAGCCCCGGAAGTTCACCGCCTTGCCGCACACGTGCAGTACGTTGAATGGAGCCTCGCTTACCGCGGCCAGGATCGCCCGATCCGTCGGCCGCACAACGCGGTCGTAAAGCCCCGGCGTCTCGGCCGCATCGACCCAGTCGTCCCGCACCGACAGGAAAATCCCGTCAGCCCCCGCGGCCACGCACTTGGCCGCAAACCGCGCCAGGTTCACCCCGATGGTCTGAATTGCCCGGGCAACCACCTCGGCATTCTCACGGTAGGCTTGCCTGATCCACCGGCTCGGCGCGTCGGCCGCCGAATCCAGGTTCGGCGGATGATGCATCCTCGGCGGCGCGATCAGCAGCCGCAACACCGCCCAAGCGTTGAAGACCGTGGTGGGCATGTAGACCCGCGTGCCGATCGCGCTTCTCAATGCCGATAGAACCGCCAGTTGCTCCCCAAAGCCCCCTTCCTCGCCCTTGAGCGGCGACAGCGACCCGAGATCTTCCACCCGCTCGATCCGGCCGACATAAGGATAGGGGTTGTCGTTCATCACCTTCAGCACGTCCATGCCATAGCGGTTGAGCTGATCGAGATGGGCGCTGACTGCGCCGGCTCCTGCCACTTGGTCTTGGGGGAAGTGATGCCAGAATGAAAACGGCGGTCGATCCGGCTTGCGTCCACCGAGCACGGCATTGACGCGTTCGATCTGGGTCATGCGGCATGTCTTACGTCAACAGCGGGCGAAGGGGGTCGAACCCTCGACATTCACGTTGGCAACGTGACGCTCTACCACTGAGCTACGCCCGCGAATTCTCCCGAAAGTCTATGATTGCCCCGCAATCATTTCAAGCCGCCGCTTGCCAAACTCGTGCATCCCCAAAGCCCACGGATGGCCATCCGTGGGTTCTCTTAACCTTGCCTATCGGCTCAAACCCCAACCGTATTGAATCCCCCATCCACGAAAACGTTCTCGCCCGTCACCCCGCTGGACAGATCGCTCAGCAGATACACCGCCGTCTTCCCCACCTCTTCCCCGCTGATGTTCCGCTGCAACGGCGCTTTCCGCTCCACGTGCGCGAACATCTCGTCGATCCCCCCCACCGCCATCGCCGACAGCGTTCGCACCGGACCCGCCGAGATCGTATTCACCCGGATTTTCTTCGGCCCCAGATCGAATGCCAGATACCGCGCCGTCGCCTCCAATGCCGCCTTGGCCACCCCCATCACGTTGTACCCCGGCACCACCTTTTCCCCGCCCAGATACGTCAGCGCGATGATCGATCCTCCCTCCGGCATCAGCGCCGCCGCCCCGCGCGCCAGCGCGATCAGGCTATACGCGCTGATGTCCACCGCCTGCGCGAACACGCCTCGCGGCGTCGACGTGAAATTCCCGTATTGCTTCTGCAAATACGTCCGATCTGCGAACGCCAGCGAATGAACCAGAAAGTCGATCTTCTCGAACCGTTCCTTCACCGCCGAGAAGAATTTCTCGATCTGATCGTCCTTGGCCACGTCGATTGGATGGAGCCATTCTCCCCCATACCCCATCTCTTCCATCGCCCGGCGCACCCGGCGCTCGGATTTCTCGGGGTTGTCCATCGGCAGAAACCCAAACCCGCATTGCGCCCCCTCCCGAACCGCATGCTGGGCAATATGCGCCGCAATGCTACGGTCGTTGGCGATATTGAGGATTAATCCCTTTTTTCCAGCCAGCAAATTCATGCGGTCTCCGTGGAAATTGCCGATTGCCGATTGCCTATTGCCGATTGAAACGCGGAAAACCGCCATTGCCCCTTCTTTCAATTGGCAATTGGCAATCGGCAATCATGACGCCGGCACACCACAATATGCGCGCCACTCCCCCCATTCTTATCCCTCAAAGATTTCTGGTCAACCGTTCCCCTGCCGGATAAACTGATGTCGTGCTCACCCTTCTGGTATTACAGGGCCCCGACAAGGGCCGTAGATTTGAACTGCCCGACGCTCCCGTGTTGATCGGCCGTGACAGCAGGCAATTGCCCATCACCGACAACACCGTCAGCCGCCAGCACGCCGAGCTTCTCCCCGAAAACGGCAACTGGATCCTCCGCGACATGGGCAGCTCCAACGGCAGCTACGTCAACGGCATCCGCGTCAACAATCGCTTCCCGGTAAAACTCGGCGATCAGATCCGCATCGGGCGAACCCTGATGGTCTTCGGCGCCCAGCCCGGCGTCACACGCACCAGCACCGGAAACGTCGCCCTCGCCGGCGTTGAGGCCGGCATGGACAGCTCCATCATGCACACCCTCAACTCGTCGGACGATTCCATGGTCCTGGCCGTCCCCGAACCCGCCGCCGTCGCCATGGCCAACCTCAAAATCCTCTACCAACTCGGCGCGGCGCTCGGCAGCAGCTTCGGCGTCGACCAGGTCATGGACGTCGTCATGGACCTGGTCTTCGAGCACGTCAAGGCCGATCACGGCATCGTCTTCCTTGTCGGTGAAAAGGGCGAATTGATCCCCAAAGTCGTCCGCACCCGCGACGACGCACTTCGCCCAAATCCCCAGCACAAGGTTGAAACCATCCCCGTTGAATCCGAGCGCCAACCCAAACCCCAGCCCCAAAAAATCCACGCCTCCCGCACCATCATCAACCACGTCCTTTCCAGCGGCGAAGGCGTCCTTTCCAGCAACGCCATGTCCGACCGCAGATTCAGCGCCGGCAAAAGTGTCCACAACCTCGGCATCCGCAGCGCCATTTGCGTCCCCATCAAGGCCGCCAAGCTCTCCGGAAAAAATGAATTCGAGATCCTCGGCGTCATCTACGTCGACAGCTCCGTCAAGAATTACACCTACGCCCCGGACCAGTTGCGCCTGTTGACGGCCATCGGCCTCCAGGCCGGCCTCGCCGCCGCCAACGCACGCCTCTATAACGCCGGAGTCCAGGCCGAACGTCTCGCCGCCGTCGGTGAAACCACCGCCGCCCTTTCACACTCGATCAAGAACATTCTCCAGGCCCTTCGCGGCGGCGCCGACGTCGTCGAACTCGGCCTCCGCGCCGCCAACCTCGCCCAAGCCGCCAAGGGCTGGCGCATCGTCGATCGCAACCTCGAAAAAATCTACAACCTCACCTTGAATCTCCTCGCCTACAGCCGCCCGCGCGAACCCAAGCTCGAACAGATCAACCCCAAGGTCCTCATCGAGGAATGCCTGGAACTCATCGCTTCCGGCGCCAGCGACAAGGGCGTCATGGCCGTCGCCGACGTCGAGCCCGATCACCCCGCCTTCCCCGCCGACCCCGACGGCCTGCACCAGGTCCTGATGAATCTCCTCATCAACGCCCTCGACGCCGTCGAACCCCAAAAAGGACTCATCCGCGTCGTCTGCCGATACGACAGCGACAACCGGCAGTCCGTCATCGACGTCATCGACAACGGCGTCGGCATCCCGCCCGGTCTGATGGCCCACATGTTCGAGGTATTCCACTCCACCAAGGGCAATCGCGGCACCGGCCTGGGACTGGCCGTCGCCAAGAAAATCGTTGACGAGCACGACGGCTCCATCAGCGTCAAGAGCAAGCAGGGCGAGGGCACGACTTTCACGGTCCGTCTCCCCGTTTTCGCCGCCACCATGTCCGACCCCTCGCACACCCACGGCCCGGCCCGGTAGGCCGGGAAATTCGAAACTCGAAACTCGAATGACGAATCAAATTCGAAATTCGAATGATGAAACCGCCTTTGTTTCGAATTTCGAGTTTTGAATTTGATTCGTCATTCGAATTTCGAATTCTGGGCGGGTGATAACGGGGGCGGATGATAAGGGGACATTCAAGATTTCAGTTGCGGCGGCTGCGGATGCGGAAATCTTGTATGTCCCCTTTTAGTCTGAAACGGCTCCATCGCCCGCAGCCCAAGCAGTTCCATCAGCCGGGCATCGGCGTCGTATTTCGGCGACGGCACCGCCGCCGTGAGCATCTGCCCGTTGTCGCTGGAGAAAATCGAATTGGCGCCCGCCAGGAAGCACAGCGCCTGATCGCTCACGGAAAGCTTCGCCCGCCCGGCCGACAGCCGCACGACGCTCGCCGGCATCAGCAGCCGCGCCAGCGCGATCATCCGCACCGTTTCCCAGATCGGCAAATCCGGCCGGTCCCCCATCGGCGTCCCCGGCACTTTCGCCAGGACGTTGATCGGCACCGATTCCGGATGCGGCCGCATCGTCGCCAGCGTGTACAGCATGGCCAGGCGGTCCTCCATCGTTTCCCCCATGCCGATGATGCCGCCGCAGCAAACCGTCACTTTCGTCTTGCGGATTTGTTCGATGGTATCGAGGCGGTCGGCAAATTTACGCGTGGTGACGATCGTCTGGTAAAACCGCTCGGAGCTGTCGATGTTGTGGTTGTACGCGTAAAGCCCGGCCTCCTCCAGCCGCCGCGCCTGCCCCTCGTTGAGCATGCCAAGGGTGCAGCACACTTCCAGGCCCAGGTTGCTCACCTCCCGCACCATTTCCAGGATTCGGTCGAACTGCTGGTTATCCTTGACCTCGCGCCAAGCCGCCCCGAGGCACACCCGGCTCGCCCCGCCCGCCTTGGCGCGCCGGGCAAGCTCCACAACCTCTTCCCGCTCCATCAGCGCCGTCGGCTTGATTTCGGTCTCATAGCGCGACGATTGCGAACAATACGCACAATCTTCCGGACACGCCCCGGTCTTGACGGAGATCAGTTTGCAGACCTGGACTTCCCCCGGCTCATGAAATTGCCGATGAACCGTCGCCGCCCGGAACACCAGTTCCAGCAACCCCGCCCCTGCCAGTTCGCGGATTTCCTCCAGCGTCCAGTCGCATCGAATCTCGGCAGAAATGGTGAACATGAATTTGAATGCTTGTCATTTGTCATTAGTCATTGGTCATTAGTCATTGGCAAATGACCAGTGACAAATGACCAATGACTAATGACCAGGGACTAATGACCAACGACATTCTTCCTCACCTGAACGCATCCGTCACCGGCCGCGCCGCACGCGGGATCACCGTGCGCGTATTCGTGTCGTAGGTCATAATCGCGATCAGGCCCGTGCGGTTATCCACGACGTACAACCCCTCCCCGCCCGTTTGGATTTCCGCGGTCACCGCCTGGTAGTCGCGGCTGTTCGCCGTCGCCTCGGCCCGCGCCGGCGGCGCCGCCAAATTCGCCACCATCAACCCCACCGCCGAAACACTCAGCACGCAAATCCCTATCAGTTTTCGATCCATGATGCACCTCATCGGTTCAGTTTTATTTCAATCAGCGTCATTCAATCAGCGTCTCTGTCCCTGGGCGGCGATGGTATAAATCCGATTCAGATCGATCGGCTGCATCGTCTGGAGCGTCCGGGTCGAATCGTCATACGCCATCGCCCCCAACTTCCCGTTCGTCGAGTCGATGATGTACACCAGCGACGTCGACGACCCGTTCACCCTGCCGGGGACCAGCAGATAATCCGCCGGCCGGTGAAGCTGCGCCTGCGCACGATTCAAATGATTGAATTGCCCTGCAAACGTGAACAACAAAACCGCGTTGAGGCCCACAAGGGCCCAAAAGACAGTCGATTTCATCGATGCCTCCCGTTGTGAATGATTTAGTCCTTGATGCTTCAATCCAGGATGCTTTAATCCAGGTGAGATCGCTTGGCGTCCTTGAACATCACCAGCAGCCCGACCAGCCCAAGACCGATCCATACGAAATAACTCAGCGCGGTCCCGCCGTCGAGCGTGACGTTTTTCTCTTTGCCGTAATCGTCCAGCCGCCCGTCATAGCTTTTCGACTGATCGTCCGCCAACGCCGACTGCGGAGCAATCCCCACCGTCAACAGGGCGATCACCATGCCGGCCAATAGCTTCTTACGCATGCTCCCCATCATAACCAGCTTTCCAGCGGCCGGGCAAGCGCGCGAAATTCCCGTGCCGGCAGGCTGACGGTTTCCCATTTCGCCGACCGCCGCCGCATGTGCGCCCGGTACTCCGCCAAGTCGATCCCCATGATCAAATACCATCGGTCCCGATGTTCGTACATCCCCTCTCCCGCGGTCATCGGCCGCTCGATCCAATAGACGAACGTGAAAATCGCCTTGAATCCCTCCCCGAACACCTGTTCCCATTGCATCAGATCGTTCACGTCCTGCTCGGTCGTCCAGGTTTCAAAACCCGCCCGGTCCACCCGGTTCCGGCAACTTCGACCTTTCACGTCAATCAGCAGATTCGGACCCTTCTTGCTGTAAACCACGAAATCGAAAGATTTCAGCCGGGCATTGGCGAACAACGCCTTCTTCGCCTCATCCACCGCCACGTACGGAACGCCCCGGTCGCGCAGGAACGCCTCGAACGCCGCCTCGTAATGAATCGTCCGATCCGCCATACCCACCGGCTATCCCTAAATTCTAGCGGAACCCGCCCGTCTTTGGCTATACATTGGCGACATGCGCATCATCGCCGGTCAATTTCGCGGTCGAAAGCTCCTTGCCCCCGACACCAACCTCACCCGCCCCATCACCGATCGCGCCAAGCAATCCGTCTTCGACGCCCTCACGCCCCATCTGCCCGATGCCATCGTCTACGACCTCTTCGCCGGCACCGGCAGCCTCGGCCTGGAATGTCTCAGCCGCGGCTCCAGACACGCCACGTTCTTCGAGTCCGACCCATCCGCCCTGGCCCTTTTACGGAAAAATATTGTCACGTTCAACGTGGCCGATCGCGGCACGATCATTCGCGGCGATGTCTTCGCCTGGTTCGCATCCTCCGCCAAACCCGCCCAGCCCGCCGACCTGGTCTTCCTCGATCCGCCCTACCGCTTCCTGACCGAGCGCCCCGACGATCTTCAAACCCTGGCCGAGAAAATCGTCTCCGCCCTTCTGTCCCCAACCGGCCGGATCATTTTCCGCCACGACCGCCGCGACGTTCTGGAATTTCCTATGCTGCGTCGCGTCGACCTCCGCGATTACGGCTCGATGCGCGTCGAGTTCCTGGAGAAGGAAATTCGAAACTCGAAATTCGAATGACGAATCAAGCTCAAAATTCGAAATTCGAATGACGAAACGCGGGTTTTGTTTTGAGTTTTGAATTTCGAATTTGATTCGTCATTCGA
>JBEKKC010000200.1:0-7207 GCA_050010915.1 Tepidisphaeraceae bacterium
CCGGATGGGGAAATCGCCAGGCGGCTCAATCGCAGTCTGGGCGCCGTGTACAGTATGCGATACGTGATGAAAACGACGCGGCTTAATCCTACAACGCCGGCCTCCGCAGACAGTTAAATTACCCTGGCTTAACGACCGGCTGCTGTTGCTGCGGCTGCGCCGGCCCCGACGTGCTGAACGGGAACAGGATGAGGGTCTTGTCCCTTTGCCCATTCCGCGAAATGAACTCGCAGACCGCCCATCGTCCATTCCGCCTTCTCTGCCCATTGCATCAGCGGGTGCGGATGATTGACGCCGATTTCCTTTAGACGCTTGGCGAGACGATGGAGATATTGCTCTCGCCGCTGCAAAGACGCATCGACTAATGCGTGCCGCCTTCTGGGCGGGGCTTGAGCGTGACGGTGACGGTTTCAGTCCCATCCGCCGCCACGGTCGCCATGGCAATGCCCATGCCAACGTCTTTCAGGCCGGCTGCTACGCGGTATTCACCGGCCGGTATGTCATTGAAGGTAATGGAGCCGTTGGCATCGGTAACTCCCGTGGCAATCGGGGCCGGACGCTGAGGTTTTTGCTGGCCGCCATTGGGATCGCCCCCGCCGGCCGGTGGATTGTTGTCGCCTGGCCCCCCGGGAGCCGGGTCGGCGGAGTTGTTGCCCGCGCCGTGCCGATGGCGTGGCGGCGGTACCACCACACGCACATGGGCTCCCGCGACGGCCTTGCCATTGCCGTCAACGACGTTGACGACCAACGTACCCGTTCCCACGCTGGGCTTCGTGGCCGATCCATCAGCCCGAACCGAACGATTCGACAATGCCACGAACAAGCCGACAGCCAATGCCGGCATCAACCACTTGATCGAACGCATAAGAATCCTCTCGTTAATTGGAACTCGATACGCTGTTACTCCTATAAATAACGCAGATTGAGGTGGAGTATTTCGTCAGATTCGGCGCTATTCCGAAATTCCCGGAGTCCCGCCCGTGGCCAGCGCAATGTTGGACCGGCGCCTGTGTGAATGTAGAGGGTTGTGTACTGAAATACCTCGCGCAGCGGATCCGGAGGGTTTGAGGGTCGCTGGAAATCGCACCCGCGCTGCAGCTTTAGCGGACACGGCCATGCCCAGGCCAGCGATCTTGAGGCGGCAGATCGATGCCGCATAGTGATATCGCCGAGTAGCCAATTAGGCCATGATTCTGGCCGGCGCCCGTCGCCCAAGCCGTAAAATCGCTCCTATTGTCAATCTCAGTCAGCCAGAGGACTTAACAATCGAATGTAACCGATTTTTGGGAAGGCTTTTATCGCAAAAAACGGGGCATAAACCCTCGCTGGCCGGGGTTCCCACGGCTGGATCGCGGCTTGAAAAGGTGTTGTAGGCCCGCGCAGGAGCGGCAAAGGCCGTTGTGGCGCGTCGCCGAACACCGGTCTGCCGGCAGCATTTTCGCGCCAGTCTGGTTGTAACCCAGCGATCGGAGCAATCCCGCCGAAAAATGTGATAATTTCGAAATGAACCACTACCGTTTTATCTGTCGTCTTGGCTGCCTTCCGACGCCTTCCATGGCGTGATGGGTCCAATGGCGGACACGATGTCCACGGTCGCGCGTGATCTCGATAATGGAAATGACGTCACCCATGTCGTCAGCCTGCGACGCCGGTTTTTTTATGCGACAGCCCGATGTCTCCAAGGAAATGCAATGGGGCCAATCGATCACACCGGATTTAGGGCCAAGGAGAGGAGGTGCGGAGGAGAGGACGGGCCCTGGAGGTCCTCTTCTCTGCATTCGCTATTCAGAGGATTTGGTTTGGGATTTTCAGACGGATAAAATATTGCGTTCGGCTCTCTGAAGCGTGGTGTCCATGAAGCATTCGAGAGGAAAACAGAGATCGGCCAGTCAGCTCATCGGCGAAACGGGTGAGGCCGTCTTCACAGCGTGGGCAGCCAGGCATCGCCTTTCCGCCACTAAACCGCAGAACGATTATGGAATCGACTTTTTGTGCCATGTTTTTCGCAACGGGGCGGCCGGTGGGCAATTTATGTCTGGCCCAGTGCTTTCAGTTCAGGTGCGATCGACTTCGGTCAAGGCTAGTAAACAGCGCGTGAAGCTGAATCGGGACGATGCCGAGGTGGCATTGAGGACCGACGGTCCGTATGCGTTGGTGGGCGTGGACGTCCCAACAGAACGTGTCTATTTTCGTTTCCTCGATGACGGTTTCATGACGAAGCTCAAATCGTTCCTGGCGGGACACAAGAAATCGCTCTCTTGGCCGCTCGAAAAAATGGAGAGTGGCGATCAAGCCTTCTACCGGTACTTGGACGAGGCTTGTCAGCCGGGGCATCAGCACCGACTGCGATTGGCGCGAGCCAAACTGGACATCGCCGCGGCCCTGCCAGGCAGCCGAGTTACTTTTTTGCAAACGGATGATCATGGAATTGCGCGTGTCCGAATGCCTCTGATCACCGCCGCATTCGATGTTGCCGCTGCCGTCCAAAAGGAAGCGACGAAAATTGTGTTCGAGCACGGCGAGGTGCCAACCAATGCGATGGGCTTCCCGCCTCATCCGTCGATTTTGCCGTTGGCCGAATTGGTCAACGGAAGCATTGTGCTTGAAGGACAGATTGAGCGCGCCGTTTCGTTGTCCGTTCGAGCGCCGGATGGAGCGCCTGTTACGATCACCGCCGCAATGCGATCGATCGGGGATGAAATGGGATATGTGCTCAGGAGCGGGCTGTATCTGACCTTCTCCGCCACGAGGCGGAAAGGCAAGGAATTCGTTCATGAATTTGATCATGGGATCGCGGTGAAGAATGTGGTTGCTCTGAGCGACGTGCCGGCTGAAATGGAGTTTCTCAAAGCGCTGCGCGACGGCGCCTTGATCAAGAGCGAAACCGGACCTGAGATCCCTATTGAGCATTGGGGAAATCTGCGTTATCTGGGCCCCGATCTTCAGCGGATCGAAAAGGCGATGGCACATTTTTCATTGCCGATGGGAGGCCTGCGATTGGCGGACGTAGTCGCGCGGTCCTTTTTGATCGGCGTCGGCGTGGCGGCGGCATTCGTGGATGGTTTCGGAATCAACCAGATTTGTCCGGGATTCTTATTTGAAGAACCGCTTAATGGCGCGGAGCCAGACGAGGCACAGTGGCGACCCTGTAGTTTCGTGGTTCCCGTCGTGATGAATTTTGGCAAATCAGGACTGGTGATCTGGAGCAGCGGCATCGGGTCGGTCTATCTCGCCAACGACGTGATCTGTGGCTTTCGCGCCGAACAACAGAACAAATGGTGGTTTGAGAAGCGGGAGCAACCCTTCTCTGAGATCGATGGTCCGCAGTTATGGTTGTACAAAAATTGGCCTGGGATTCCGCTTAGAGCTACACGGAAGCACGAGGCCGTGTACCGTGGAGTCGAGCTTCCGCTCGCCGCAACCATCACGCATGAATCGGCAACCGATGAACCAGACGACATCGAATTGGAGTAAGCATGTTCGTCAGCGGCCAGGACCTGCATGACAGACGATGAGAAAACACCCGTATCCGAAGGCGTTCGCCTTATCCATCACATGGCTTCCGCGCTGCGTGGATGGCTCGCCGTTCCTCCGTCGATCATTCAATCTACGGCACCGAGAATCTCGGATCGCCGCCTGCCGCAGCAATTGCTTGTTCAAAGCGCACGGAAACTTTGCGAGGATGTCGGCGCCGCAGTCAGTCTGCTTGAGCAAGGATTCGCGGGGCCGCCCTATGTGCTGGTGCGGGCTTGCCGCGAGAATGTGGTGCCAATGCTTTACCTCGCGATGGCGCCGGCAGCCGAACAGGTACGATTCGCAAACTTCCTCGCCGAGCAAAAGCCTGCGGCAGCGCGTCTCAAGCTTCACCATTTGGCCAAGTTGCTCCTGGCCGATGAAGGCAGCCGTCTACCCGAGGGGGCGCGCGCTCGCCTTGAAGGCGCAATTTTGGACGAACAGCAAGTCGGGCTCGACGACCGTCGCGCCAAGCAGGATGCAAAAGCGCCCGCAGACTATTCGTTCAACAGGTTGGTGAGTCGGGTCACCGAATTCATGGGCCGCGATCACGAAAATGAAGCCGGCAGCTTCCTCACGACCGTGGTCGATTATTGGATCGAAAGTGAGGTGACGCACAGCGGCGTTGACGCGATCGACGCGTACCACGTCAAGGGCGGCCCCTGGCACCTAGATCAAAATCGCATCCTTGATCTACTCGTTCTGCTGATGGATCTTCGCGTCATCGCGACGCTGTCCGATACGGCGTTGCTGTTTGGCTTCACCGTTCACGGCAAATTGCCGCTCCCGCCAGCGATTCAGGTCCTCCAGCAATCAACCGCGCTGGTAAGGGACTATCTCAACCGATTCCCGTCATCGCGTTTTCAGTCAGAGTGATCGCCTAATCCGGTTTGAGCGTTGGAATAGCCTCAGGCTGCATCTCATGCAATACCCGTGGAAATGAACCGGTGCTCCGTCCCGTCGCCGAGCGGATTGCGTTGTAGGATTAGAAGCTCTTAGATGTAGTGCTTGAACGGCAATGGGGGCGTATCCTTCATTGGGCCGGCTGTAAGGATTTCGCCGACTGCATTGGCGAATTTTAGCGTCACCGGAAGGCCGTCGGCGTAGATGCAGGCGTTGTAATTCAGCTTTGTCAACGCCAGCACGTCGGCCAGAACGGTCTGAATGTCAGCCTCGCCACGGGAGATATTGATGTACAGCGGGTTGGGAACCTCCAGCCCCGGATACGTGCGTAGACGCGGCACAAAGCCCCTCGTCCAAAGGTGAGCGCTGCGCTCGGTGCCGATCCATGCTGTCCCGCGCAGCATCGGCACCGTACTCCTGGTGAATAGCTTCAGCCGCTCGCCCTCGCTAATCGTAACTCCCACCACGGCGCTTGAGTCGCTGGCGGCGTCGAGGAAACCTTGCCATTCGTCGTCGCCAAATCTCACCTTCCCATGGATGAAAAGCTCCTTTGGGGGACCGTTGAACCGCTCGCTGTACGACTTCAGAGCGACCCCGATCAGTTCCTTGGCAGCAAGGTGGGTGAGATGAAAATCGCCTCGGATGGGGTTGTACCACGGGCCGACCGCCCCCTTGAAGACCACGCCATCGCCTGAATCCAAGAACATCTGGGCCGCGCAGCAGGCGTTGGAGACGTTCTTGCTACGGTGGTCCTGCTTGAAGACAATGCCGACGTAGCAGACGCCAGGCCGAATCCCGTTTAGTTTCCACGGCCTCCCACCCGACTTGTAGAACGCGGTCGTCGAGATGTTCCAGGCGATTTGAGACTGCATCTTGGCCATCGATTTCTTCTCGCGATCGCTCCAAGTGGATGGTTCAGAGATGGTCTTATGCCGGATGATCTGCGTCAGTACCTTGTCGTGCAGCAATCTCGCCTTCAACTGGTTGTGAAAGTGTGGCTCGAACTTGTATGGCTCGGCGGCGATGTTCATGTCCTCGAACATGAATGGCGCTTCTCGGGCGCCGGCGGCATTTCTGGGAGAAACGACCAAATCACTGTCGATTCTGACGGTCGCGTCTACTGGCGAGTGAGGGCGGCAGTATTGACGCACTCGGTCGGGAATAACGACGAACCACAAATCCACTTCTGCATCCTCATCACGGCTGGCGCGGATAATCCGCTCGGCGAAGAGATCCACGGCGCGATACACACGCTGATGGCGGTCGCTCTGGTAGATCGCCGCATCAATGTCCCTCTCTTCAACAATCAACTCGAAGACCGGCGATGCATTCCACGGGATTTGAAAGGCAGCCTCAAAACCAGGAAAAGGCGGACGCGACGTAACGGGCGGGTTGCACGCGATAGGCTGAAGTAAGCGGGGCACCCAGTTCTTGAATGCCGCCAGGCCTTCGGATGTTCCGATGATGCCGGTGCGGATGCCGTATGATTTGGGTTCGTCCAAGGGGCCAAACAACGTCAGCCCATCGCGCGGGTCCTCGACGGCCTGTCCATAGCGGAACGTTAGGGTTGGCTCTGAAATGCGGATCAGCTCTCGCACCGGCCGTCCCCTTCCTCCCCCTCGTCCAAATCCTCGTCATCTGAATCGCTCGTCGCCATCGGTTCAAATTCCCGTTCGTCAGGATCTCCCGGCAAAGCCGGTACCTCACCCGCGTACCGGACGGGACTCGTGAAGGTGAGGGGGCGCACCGAGACCTCGATTACATCGCCGCCACAGTTGACGGTGATCTGGTCAGAACCGTCCGCTATCCATGTCATCATCGCAAGCATTCGGTCGCGCCAGTCGTCGTTCCACCAGTTCTTACATTGGCTGCGACGGGCGCTGTGTTGACGTTCGCGGCTATCCCACAGGTGCTGTCCATCCTCGGAAAATACAACATGGTTGGTGATAAGGTAGGCCCAGACTGGGAAAAACTGCGCGCGTGCCTGAACGGCGAAATGCCAGAACCGTACCCAACTCGGCCCGCTGGCGCGCTGCATGGTCTTGTAGCCGATGATGCCCCGCCACGCCGGTTTTTCGTCGATGTCGGCGAACGTGATCTTATCATCGGGCACTTGGTTCTGCCGCAGCGCGCCGCAGAATCGGTGATTGGATAACTGATAGACCGCCATCTCTCGCAGTCGCATCATCCGTACCCAGTTGTCCACGAGCAGAAAGGAGACGATCTTTTTCACCTCGTTTTGGTGGATGTACCGCTCATCTAATAGCCCTTCAATCACGTCCTTTGTGGCAAAGTCTGTGGTGCGGCGAATTGTGAAAGCTGGAGCCAGGTGGGCGGCATCCGCAAAGGACACCCATCGGCCCCCCAACTCAACCGTCGGGTACGCCATGCTAGCGCCATCGCCTGCGCCGAACGTCACTTTGGCCTCGTGGAAGAACAACTTCGCCGGCATGTGCGTGATCTCGAACCAGTTGGACAGACATTGCTCTGGCTCGTTTGCCACACCGGCATCGGCGTTAAATTGCGTGCGCCACCATGCCGTTACGGCATCCGGCGTGAAGCGCGCGTCCTTCTGTACGCCGTCTAATTCGATCTTCAGCAAAAGCTGCTGGAAACCCTCCCGCCAGCCTTTCTCAAACGAAACGGCGTTCAACTGGTGCAAGTTGATGTTGATGTCCGCGTACGAGATGTCGTCGATCTTCAGAGGAATCACGAAATCCCGGAACTGGTGCACCTTCGCCACGGTTTGCGCCAGCGCCAGTTCTTTCAGCGCCCCGGGCTTTGTGTTGGA